>NZ_JBEWZI010000003.1:0-353575 GCF_040566545.1 Uliginosibacterium flavum | reverse complement strand
TTCGTCGAATTTTCGCCCTCGCGCCGATTTGACCGTGCGCGCGGCTTTTTAACGCCACTTGTTCAGCGTTGCCTTAATGGCATTGCTCGTAGGGTGGGCTCGGTGAGTCCACCCGTGGTTTCAATGGTAGTGGCCTATGCGGCGTGGGCTCTCCGAGCCCACCCTACTGAAACGCGACCTCGGCGAAGCTGCGCAGCTTGCGGCTGTGCAAGGCGTCCGGGCCGCGCTCGCGCAGGATTTCCAGGGCGCGGATGCCGATGCGCAGGTGCTGGTCGACGCGCTCGCGATAGAAATTGTTGGCCATGCCGGGCAGCTTGATCTCGCCGTGCAGGGGCTTGTCGCTCACACACAGCAAGGTGCCGTAGGGCACGCGAAAGCGGAAGCCGTTGGCGGCAATCGTCGCCGATTCCATGTCCAGCGCCACCGCGCGGCTTTGCGAGAAGCGACGCTGCGGGGTGTTGTCGGGCAGCAGTTCCCAGTTGCGGTTGTCGGTGGTAGCCACCGTGCCGGTGCGCAGCAGACCCTTGAGGGCGGCACCGGACAGGCCGGTGACATCGGCCACGGCGGTCTGCAGAGCGAGCTGGATTTCGGCCAGCGCGGGAATCGGCACCCAGATCGGCAGGTCTTCGTCGAGCACATGATCTTCGCGCACGTAGGCATGGGCCAACACGTAGTCGCCGAGTGCCTGGGTGGTGCGCAGGCCTGCACAGTGGCCGAGCATCAGCCAGGCATGCGGGCGCAGCACGGCGACGTGATCGGTGATGGTTTTGGCATTGGCCGGGCCGACGCCGATGTTGATCATGGTAATGCCGCTGCCATCTTCGCGGATCAGGTGATAGCCGGGCATTTGCGGCAGGCGCGGCGGGATTTTGCCGAGTGCGTCGAGTTCACCAGCAGACAGACCGCTGCGCCGCGCGATGAGGTTTCCGGGCTGCACAAATGCCAGATAGGGGCTGGCCGGATCGGCCATGGCCGCCAGGCCCATGGCGACGAATTCGTCGATATAGAACTGGTAGTTGGTGAACAGTACGAAGTTCTGGAAATGCTCGGGCGAGGTGCCGGTGTAGTGGCGCAGGCGCTGCAGCGAATAATCCATGCGCGGGGCGGTGAACAGCGACAGCGGGTGGGCCTCGCCGGGCAAAGTGGCGTGGGTACCGTTAGCGATGCCATCGTCCATTACGGACAGGTCGGGCAGATCGAACACGTCGCGCATCAGCAGGCGGCGCTCGGCGCTCATGCTGCCTTCGATGTGGTCGTAATCGCTGAAGGAGAAATGCACCGGAATCGGCAGCGAACTGATGCCGACTTCCAGATCGACGTCGTGGTTCTGCAATAGCAGGCGGAACTGCTCGCGGTAGTAATCGGCGAACAGGTCAGGACGGGTCAGTGTGGTTTCGTAGTGACCGGGGCCGGCAACGAAGCCGTAGGACAGGCGCTTGTCCGCGCGGTTGGCCTTGGCCACACTGGTGGTCTGCAGGCGCACGAAGGGATAGCAGGCGCGTACGCGCTGCTGTGCCGGCGTGTCTTCGCTATCGAAGTTGCCACCGGATACGAAATGCTGCAGCGCGTTGCGCAGATGGCTGATGCTGTCCGCGTAGATGAGCTGGACTTGCGCCAGTGCGGCGTCGGCATCAGTGAAGCGTAGCGGGGCAATGAAGGGCGGGCGTTGAGGCATGACGGGGCAGGCTCCGGAGGTTTGGCCATCTCGATCAGGATCAGGCAAGCATACTGCATGCAAGGAAACGGGCGTTGCGTCGCGGCTGAATCGGCAGCTGGAGGCTCGACTGGATTTAGGGGCGAGTAGCGTGCTTCCGAGTTGATCAATCCTTGTCAAAACCGTCATTCCGGACTTGATCCGGAATCCAGAAGACAGGTGGAAAGGGGACTGGATTCCGGATCAAGTCCGGAATGACGGAGGAGGAGCTGTTCAAGAACTTGCGAAGCACTACCCTGAATCGCTCCCATGTCCGGCGTGCGACTGACGTAGCACCTACAGAAAACCTGCCATGCCCATCCGCAATCGAGCCGAGACGCGAAGACGAGCCGCAGACTGTGCTGGAGCACGATCAGCTTTCTGGCCGCCGCCACAGCCACATAGCGACCACCAGCATCACCCCGGCCACGCCCAGCGTGGCCCACAGGGGTGCCCCGGAGAACCCCATAAGCAGGGCACTTGCAGCCATCATGCCTGAAGACGCCCATTTGGCGCGCCTTGGCATGGCACCGTGTTCGCGCCAATTGCGGATGCTGGTGCCCCAGCGCGGGTGATTCAGCAACCAGGCTTCCAGTGCCGGCCAGCCGCGTCCGGCAGCCCAGGCGGCGGCGAGCAGGAAGGGCACGGTCGGCAGGCCCGGCACGAAGATGCCGATGAAACCCAGCGCCAGGCACAGCAGTGCGAGCAGCCGCCAGACCAGACGAATGGCCAGCAAGCGCATCAGCGTACGCTGAGCGTGTCGACGTAAAACGTCTCCACCCGCTCACGCGCCCAGGGCGTCTGGCGCAGGAACTTCAGGCTGGATTTGATACTCGGATCAAACATGAAACAGCGCGCCGGAATCTGCCGTCCCAGCTCCTCCCAGCCGTAGTACTGCACCAGGCGGGTCAGGATGGTTTCCAGGGTGATGCCGTGGAGGGGGTTGTTGGCTTGGGTATTCATGGCAATCGGCACAAATGAGGATAGCTCGCAGTGTAACGGGCATGGCCGTGCAGAGTGCGGCCGAAGCGTAAAGCAATGTGCCGGAGTTCCTTTTTGGCCGCTATCAACCTTACCCACGACATGGCTGCAATTTCCCGCCAAAGCCGTAGACTGAAGCAAGCCTATTCTCCGTGCCGATAATGTCTTCAAAGCTTTCTGACCTCCGCTTCGATCATCGTTTCACAGACGCCCTGCCAGCTGATCCCGAGAACACGGTTCAGCCGCGTCAGGTGTACGGTGCGGCCTACTCCCTGTGCGCGCCGACGCCGGTAGCCGCGCCGCAGATGCTGGCCTGGTCGGCGGATACTGCCGCGCTGCTGGGCCTGAGCGCTGAGCCCGAAGCGATGGCCGCCGAGGTTTTCGCCGGCAATCGTCTGCTGCCGGGCAGTCAGCCTTACGCCACCTGCTACGGCGGTCACCAGTTCGGCAACTGGGCCGGGCAGCTCGGTGACGGGCGCGCGATTTTGCTCGGCACGGTGATCGGCGCCGATGACAATCGAATTGAAGTGCAGCTGAAGGGTGCCGGCATGACGCCCTATTCGCGCCATGCCGACGGCCGCGCGGTGCTGCGCTCCTCGATCCGCGAGTACCTGTGCAGCGAGGCTATGCATCATCTGGGCGTGCCGACCACGCGCGCGCTGTGTCTGGTCGGCACCGGAGACCCGGTCGTGCGCGACATGTTCTACGACGGGCATCCGCAGCAGGAAGCTGGCGCTATCGTCACGCGTCTGGCGCCGAGTTTTTTACGCTTCGGCCACTACGAAATCTTCGCTGCGCGCGGCGAACTCGGCCTCTTGCGCCAGTTGCTCGACCACACCCTCACGACGCACTTCCCCGAACTCGGCGCGCCTTCGCCGGAGGCCTATATCGCGTGGTTTGCCGAAGTCTGCCAGCGCACGGCCGTGATGGTCGCACACTGGATGCGAGTGGGCTTTGTGCATGGAGTGATGAACACCGACAACCTGTCGGTGCTGGGCCTGACGATCGATTACGGCCCCTATGGCTGGATCGACAATTTCGACCCCGCCTTCACCCCCAACACCACGGATCGCGGCGGGCGTTATGCCTACGCCCAGCAGGCGCGGGTGGCCGGCTGGAATCTGAATTGCCTGGCCAATGCCCTGATGCCCGTCGTGAAAAATCAGGCGGCGCTCGAAGCCTGTCTGGATGAATACGCCGAGCATTTCGAAACGCACTATCTCGCCATGCTGCGCGACAAGCTGGGCCTGCCACAGGATGGCTCGGCCGAGGCCGATTTCAAGCGCATCAGCGCGCTGTTCGCATGTTTTGCGGCAGCCGATACCGACATGACAATTTTCTATCGTGCACTGGCGCAGATTGCTCCTGACACGCCCGCCGATGCGGCACTAGCCGAAATTTCCCCCGCCTTCTATGCGCCGCCATCCTCCACCGCACAAGCACAATTCGCGCTCTGGCTGGCCGATTGGCAGGCCTGCCTTGCCGCCTCGCCCGAATCCGTTGCGGATCGCCGCACACGCATGCACGCCGCCAACCCCTGGATCATCCCGCGCAACTGGCTGGCGCAGGACGCCATCAAGGCCGCCGAGGCCGGCGACATGAGTGTGCTGGAGCGATTGATGCGCGCGATCCGCAATCCGTATCTGGAGCAAGCCGAATTTACCGACCTGGCCGCCCGCCGGCCGGACTGGGCGCGCAACGAGCCGGGCTGTTCGGCGCTGTCCTGCAGTTCCTGAGCGCATTGCGCAATCAGTCTTTCGGCCTGAAATGGGGCTGGTTTTGAGCAAATCGATAACGCTCAACGGCCCCACGACGCACGCCAGAAGTGGCCGCTTTTGGCGACGAGCTGACAGAGCCTAGCTTCCCGAGTTTGTAAACGGCTCCAGCCTCTGCCCATGCCATCTGATCTCGAAAGACAGAGGCAGGAGCAGAGCCTGATTTCTTAGCGCAAGGGCGTGAATTCGTAGCCTTTGCCACGCACGCTCAGTGTGCCAATGGCCGAGCCGGGGAAGTGGTATCCCGCCACTAACAGATTGTCAGGAATCGCAAAGTCGGCCAGTTGGCGACGCACTACCCGAGAGGCTTCCGCTTCCATATCAAACCTCACGGCCCAATCCGGATTGCGTACGAAGAGTGCCGCCACGTTCGTAGCATCAGCCCAGTAAAGCAACTTGCGCTGGCGACCCTCAATCAGGAAAACCGTGTGGCCGGGAGTATGGCCATGCGCGGCAATGGCCCGCACGCCTGGCAACACCTCAGCGCCCGGAGTAAAGCGCTGTATCGACGCCGCGCTGGGGCCAAAAACCCGGCGCGCTGCGTTGAAATTGCCGCGTGAGTTTTCGGGCGTTGCCGCCATGCGGGCATCATCCATCCACCAATCCCACTCAACGGACGGCACATGGATTTTTGCGTTCGGGAACACAAGCTCTCCTGCTTTGGTGCGCAAGCCATTGATGTGATCACCATGGAAATGTGAAACCACGACGGCGGTGATCGACTCGGGAGAAATCCCCGCTTTTTTCATGCGCGCTAGCATCAAGCCCGTGCCGGACGCGGCGAATTCACCATTGCCGGCGTCGAAGAGCACGCGTTGCCCGCGAATATCCACCACCAGAGGGTTGAAGGGGATATCAAGCTTGTCGGTGGGCAAGCCTGCCTCCTGCAGCGCCGCCTTGACTTCAGGCAGAGGCGCATTGCGTACGAAATCCGCGTCTAGCGAGCGAGTGAGAAAACCGTCATTGATCAGCGTGACGGTTGTTCCGCCCAGATCGACCCGCGTCACGCCATCTCCCAGAACATTCGAGCGAGGCTCGCTGCTTGCACAGCCCGCCAGTACTCCACTCATCAGAACCGCCGCAAGCACGGCCCGGCCTGCTTCAATCTGCATACACGTTGATTTCATGTCTTGCTCCATTCAGTTTTTATAGGTCTCTTAGGCGCAATGCTCGGCGTCAGCCAGACTCAGCCTCCTGGCTTGCTGCGTGCTCAAACCCAAAAGCCAGTTTTCCCAACCCAGCACTGGCGTCTGCCCTGCGGGCCAAGTCAAACATTGCAAGGCCAGTCTAGGTCTACAGGTAAACCCTGAATACCGTCGCAAGACAATTTCTTTGTGCGGATCTGCAATCGCGTGCCATGATTTCCGCAATGAAAATCCGGGTGTCGCGCAGCCAGCTAGTGTCCAGTGTCATGCGCAGGGCAATCGTATAAGCACGAACGGCCTGTGGGGGCACGAAACTCCGCGTTTAACGTGCTCCGGTTGGTTGCGCAAATGCGAGCCAAATCGCTCAGGCTGATGGTCTGTTGGTAAAGCTCCTGTACGTAGCTGGCGGCTCGGCCCATGCGGCTGGAACGCACATCCTCTGCGGCAACCTGCAAATGCAGCGCGGGCTTGACGGGCCGGCAGATTCTGCAATCATCAGGCCGATGAACCCCGCCCACCGCCCCGCCAGCCTGCTGCTGCAATGGCATCTTTCGGATGCCTGCAATCTGCGCTGCACGCATTGCTATCAGGACGAGTTCGAACCTGAAGAACGCGGACTGGCGGACTGGCAGCAGGTGCTCGATGATTATCTGCATCTGCTGCGCACGCCCTCCGCAATCCGTGGGCATATCAACGTGACCGGCGGCGAGCCGTTTGCGCTGCGCGATTTTCCGGCGCTGCTGGATCGTTTTGCGCAGCAGCGCGCGGATTTCAGCTTTGGCATCCTCACCAACGGCACGCTGATCGACCGCAGCATGGCGCGCCGTCTGCGCCACTGGCAGCCGGGCTTCGTGCAGGTGAGCATCGACGGCGTAGCGGCCACGCACGATGCGATTCGTGGCGCCGGCAGTCATGCCCGGGCGGTGGCGGGGATTCAGGCGCTGCTGGCGGAAGACATCAAGGTGCTGATTTCCTTCACCGCACAGCCGGACAACTTCCGCGAATTCGGCGAGGTCGCGCGTCTCGGTCATGCGCTGGGTGTGGCGAAAGTCTGGTCGGATCGGGTCATCCCGGCCGGCCCGGATCTGGCGGCGCAGATGCTGAGCCCGGCACAGACTAGTGAATACCTGCACGTAATGGCCGAGGCGCGCGCAGCCCTGCCGGCGAACAGCAAGACCGAAATCGCTTTGCATCGTGCGCTGCAGTTTCTGGAGGGCGGCGACGCGGTGTATCGCTGCACCGCCGGCGATTCGCTGATCACGGTGATGCCGGACGGCACGCTGTATCCCTGTCGACGCCTGCCGATTCCAATGGGTAACGCCTATGAACGCCCGTTGATTGAACTGTACGCGGACAGCCCGATGCAGGCGATCCGCCAGCCGCTGGCGCAGGAAGGCTGCACCAGCTGCGGTTTTGCTGGGCAATGTCAGGGCGGCCTGCGCTGTTTGAGCTGGGCCGTGCACGGCCGCCTGGATCAGGCCGATCCGGGCTGCGAGCTGGCCGGGCCAACGCGTACGCCGCGTGTGCGGATTCCGATTCATTCTGCTTGAGGCAAACGCTTGCGTTACCGCAGGTTCAATTCGCAGCGCGAACGCGCGAACACTTGCCGGCAGTGCGGCTCAATCGAGCGCGTAGCGTCTCACCCAGACGGCGAGGGCTGCCGTGGGGACGAAACTGAGTGCTCATGCGGATTTGCCAGGGATTGGAAGTGGTCAATTGCGGCCTCTAGGTTCAATCACGCAACAAAGGCTAACGAAAGTGCAGAACGAAGTTTTTATCTTCTAAAGAACTTTGAACCTCCGCTTTGAAGCCTGACCGCGAATACCGCATGTGGCCGACAACTACCGACCCTAACGCCCGCAGGCCGACACCACAACAGCGCCGTGATCAGGCACCCAGGATGCGTCGCGCGCAGCATTTGGCCATGTTTTGACACCGAGTCCACGTGCGCGATGCGCACCCTGCAAAACTGCAGCCTGCGGGTGAACCGATGACAGTCTGAAGAGACCCACGGGGCGGACCTCTTCGGCAGGGGTTGCTGCAGAGGTCCGCTGGGTGAGGGTCTTGGCGGAAGCCGGCGGCGGCGGATAAACACGCGTTTGTAATGAGAAAGCGGCCCGCAGGCCGCCTTAATGGGCGAACCGTGGTCCGTGCTCAGAGTTCGGCGCCGCCCATGAGAAAACCCAGACCGCCGAGAATGATGATCAGCACCACCAGAAAGCCGATGGCGGCGCCGAAGCTGGTGCCTCCCTGACGAGCCAGCTCGGCATTGATCAGAGTTGGCGTGCCCTCCGCCGTGATCTCGCGGATTTTCTGCTCGACGTGGAGTTTGTAGAGATGGTTGCCGAACATGCCGAAGCAAACTGTCATGGCAATGCTGATGGCACTTGAAAGTGAGCTGGGCAGATCGAGAGCCAGCTCAAGGAGCGTTTCAGCGACCACCACGGCAATGAAGATGCCGCAAAACTTGTACATCTTGCGATAGGCCATCCACAGAAAACCGAACAGAAAAGCGCCACCGTTGAAAGAGATAATCGACCCCTTGTGTTCTGACCCACTCCATTTGTGACGGTAGTAGTCATATTTTTTTCCGATGAATGTCGCCACGGCGACATCTTCGGCAATGGCTTCTGCCTGAGTGGATTCGCCGATCAGATCAGCTTGTGGCGGCAGATAGGGGTTGGTGTTGTCCATGATGGCTTGTGGAAAGTGGTTGGGCCGGAACATGATTCTGGCATTGGTTGGGTGGCGTGTCCATTTTGCCGGCGTGAGTTGCTCCGTGCGTATTCCAGTCAATCTCTTCAGATTCCGCGCTTTGTGTGGGAGACCCGCGTGTTCTGGCTTGCGTCATACACCGTCGTCAGCGCCGCGCTGGTGTACTGACTGTCCGGCGTCACCGTTTCGCGCGCCCAGGGAATCTGCCCCAGATACCAGACGCGCCAGAAGGCCAGGGGCACGTCGGGGCGCTGGTGTAGCAGGGTTTCAAAGTTGCTGACTGCGCCGATGGACTCGCCAGTGGCGGCCAGCAGACTTTCATAGACGAGCTTGGAGCAGAACTGGCCCGAGGAATGCAGGTTGAAACCGAGGTCGTACCAGCGCCCCATGCGCGCATGCGCTGCAGCGGCGAGCCGGCTTTCCTCCTCGCTGCTGAGCGCCTGCAGCGGGCGGCGGATGGCCACATAGCCCGCTTCGGAGCGGCCCACGAAGCGGCTCAGCGGGGTGATTACGGAACGGGGAACTTTGCTCTCAGCCACCAGTGGCTCGGCGCCCGAGGTGTCGATGACGATGCCGACGTGATTCGTCCAGCCGCCACTGGCATCGGCCACCTTGCGCAGCAGGTAGTAAGGCTCGCGCGTGAACACCACATCGCCGACTTTGACTGCTTGTGTCATCGCTACCGGCAAGCTGGCGCGCGGTGTGAACAGGGCCGCGTGCAGATCGTTCAAGCCGAGCAGGCCAAGGGGTGAGAGCAGCACTGCGACGAGGATGCACCGCCAGATGCGGTTTTTCATGAAAGCCTCCGATAAAACTACATATCGAAACATTTCGATATGTTTGGTAAAAAATGTACGGAACTCAGGCGTTCCGCTCCACGTAATCGGCCACGTTGCCGAAAACTTCCTGCAGCAGCGGCTTGTTGAGCCAGAAATACACTTCCTTGCCGATCTTCTCCGAGGCCAGCACGCCAGCCTCGCGCAGGATCTTCAGGTGATGCGAGACGGTGGAACGCGCCAGCGTCGACACCTCGGCGATCTGCCCCACGTTCAGCCGCTCGCCCGGCTCGAAGCTGAGCACGATGCGTTGGCGATGCTCGTCGCCGAGGGCGATGAATACCGCAGCCATGCTGTGCCAGGCGGGCGGAATTGCGCGGGAGTAGTCTTTGTTCACATCGATAGTTTTCGATATGTCGGCGGGTTTGTCAAGGCTGATGGTTATTGGCGCGCTGGCGCCCGCTAGTTGCGTACTTGGGCGGCCCAGATTTTTTCGATATCCACCGGCACCTTGACGTCTTCGTGGGTCAGTCCACCGACCAGGGCGAACTCTGCGCGGCTTGTTTCGCGCCACATCGGTTCCAGCATGGGAATGCCGTGGCTGTTGATGAAGCTGTGCACCATCAAGGGGGTGCTGCCACAGGCGCGCCTGGAGACGACGGCCGTGTCCCCATTCTTGAGTTTGACCAGTGCGCCGGGTGGGTAGAGCCCGAGTTCCTTGAGTAGCAGACCGCCGAATTCGTTCTGGTGCTGCTTCTCCTGCACGAAGACGGCCTTGATGGCGGAGGCGGAATCCAGCGCCTTGCGGGTGGGGCGGGCTATCAGCAGGGCACTGTAGATGTCGGCGGTACGCAGCAGCAGGGTTTCCGGGTTAAGCGCGGTTTTGGCACCGGGGTAGCCGCTGCCGTCGGGCGCTTCGTGATGGTCGAGCGCGATTTGCAACCACAGGGCGTCCTCCACGCCCGCTGCTTGCAGCAGAGCGTGACCGGCTTGGGGGTGTTCCGTGATGAGTTTGCGTTGAATCTCGGTAATCGCCATGCGCTGCAGGGCCATGATGCTTTGTGCTTCGGCCATGCCCAGGTTCATGGTCAAGGCGGCACAGACGGTGCTGCATCGCTGATCGTCGGTCCAGTCGAGTTTGCGGCTGAGGAATTCGACCAGGATGGCGACATCCACACTGTGGGCGACCGCGTATTTGCTGTGTTCGTGAATCTGGATGCCAGCCAGCGCTACGTCCGGGGTGCCATCCACAAGCACTTTGATGGCATGTGCGAGCTCTTGTGTGTGGGCGGTGAAGTCGGGCTCCTGGCCGGCATTGCGCAGCAGCAGGAGCAGCTTGCCGGCGATGGCGTCGCGCAGGGTGAAGGTGTTGAGGGCCTTGACTGGTGGAGGCGGCGGGGCGGGCGGCGGGGCTGCCGTCAAATTCAGCTGCTGCCAGGCTTTGTAGTCCTCGGCTTCGACAAAGACGCCACGTTTGATCAGCGAGGCGATCTGGTTTGGATCGGACAACATGAAGCCACGGCGCAGCAGCAGTTCGCCCGTTTCGTCGTAAAGATTCCAGGCCAGAAGTTTGTCTGGCCGCAGCAGCGTGGCGGCAAGCGGTAAAAATTGCATGACGCGTACCTCCGTGTGAGAGATTGGCCCCTGAACAGTCAGTATCGGCGGGGGCTGCGTGAACTCAAGGACAAGAGCGTCTGGGTGCGTAAACAATTGTGTGCGCGCCAGGGCAGAAGGCGTCTGCTTGTGCAGGCGACCCTTTGGCCGCAAGCCCCGGATTCCTCTGTGCGGCATGCCGGGCGACAGGCGTGCACTAGCGTGATCGGGCTGGATCTATAGAATGCAGGCCTCTGCCTGAAGACGCTTGCCGGGCGGACTTCTGCACCATGCCTGCTCGCAGAGCAATGCGGGGTGCGGCTTTACAGGCATCTTGTTGAAAATATTGGTCCCCGCTCATGTCTCTTGATGTTCCCGGCTGGCTCAGCATCCCCGCCAGCTTCCTGCAGGAATCCGGCCAGATCTGGCTGCGCGAGCCGGAAGGCAAGAACCGTCAGTTGCTGATCAAGCAGTTGATGGATGGCATCTACCCGCATCCTTTTGTCATGGATGACGGCAAGGTGCGGCGCCTGCACTTCTCGCTGCGTCTGGTGCAGAGCGAGATGCGTCTGGACGCGCCGGACGAGCTGGCGGTGATCTATACGCGCGCGATGATGGGTTTCCTGCTCTTCCATCCGATTCCGAAACACGTGGTGATCATCGGTCTGGGCGGCGGTTCGCTGACCAAGTATTGCTACCGCAATCTGGCACGCAGTCGGGTGACCAGCGTGGAGCTGATGGAGGGCGTGATCGCCTGCCGCGACTGGTTCCAGATTCCGCCGGACGACGAGCGCCTGAAGATCGTGCAGGCCGACGCGGCGGATTATTTTGCGGGCGAGCCGGATGGGGCGGACGCGATCCTGCTCGATGCTTACGACGAAGAGGGCGTGGCGCCGCAGCTATGCACGCTGGTCTTCTACGCCAATCTGCGCGCCCACCTGAAGCCGCGCGGCGTGCTGGTGGCCAACATCTCGGGCTACAGCATCACCGCCGAGACGCACATCGATCTGATCCGCAAGGCCTTCGACGGGCGCATGGTGGCGGTGGATGTGGTCAGCGACGGCAACCGCATCGTGTATGCCTTCAACGATCCGGGCTTCCCGCCGGACTGGCAGCGCCTGATGCGCGCGGCGCGCGAGCTGGAAGGCAGGCATCCCTTCGAGTTCACCAAGCTGCTGCGCGACATGGAGCGCAGTGCGCAGCGCGACAAGCGCAAGGGGCGGCGTTAGCGCCAAGAAAATTACCAGTAAGGCGCGGCTTTTGAAGTCTTTGACTTTGAATTTCGACTTGCGACTTGCGACTTGCGATAAGCGACCTCCGCCACCGCGCGCAGCCTGACTGTGCAGGCGGCTATCTGCAGAGCCACGCCCCGCGCGGCTTTCAGGGCACCTCTGAATAGTGCATGCGTCCTTGCACCCGGGCGGCGTGGGCGGCCAGGCGGGCTGAGAAACTTTTCTCGTATTTGCGCGGATTCGGCAGCATCACCGCCAGGCGGGCGGCTTGCTCGGCCCCCAGCTGGGCGGCTCCGATGCTGTAGTAGCGACGCGCGGCGGCTTCGGCGCCGAAGATGCCGCTGCCCCACTCCACGGAATTCAGATACACCTCCAGGATGCGCCGCTTGCTCCACAGGGTTTCGATCATCAGGGTGATCACAGCCTCCTGGGCCTTGCGCACATAGCTGCGGCTGGGGCTGAGGAACAGGTTCTTGGCCAGCTGCTGGCTGATGGTCGATCCGCCGGCCACCGCTTTGCCCTTCTTTTGATTCTTCTCCATGGCCTTCTGGATGCCGTTCCAGTCGAAGCCGTCGTGATCGACGAAAGTGTCATCCTCGGCCGCGATCACGGCACGTTTGAGCTGCAGCGAAATCCGTTCATAGGGCTGCCATTGATGGCGCAGCTGGGCTTTGGGGTCTTTCTGGCGCAGCTCGCTCAGACGAATGGCCATGAAACTGGTCTCGCTCGGGTTCGCCCATTTCCACCACATCACCCAGCCCAGCAACCACAGGTGCCACAGGACGATGAGCAGGATCAGGGCAAGGAGGGCGCGTCGCGTCCAGAGGGCCAAGGTTTTCATGGGGGTGGAGGATGCAGGAGCTAGGCGCGCAGGGCAAGCGCCAAGCCCGACCCAGATCAACAAATGGTTTTCAACTCCCTGTATCCTTGCGGTTTTCCCTTATTCGATGCGGCCCTTGAGGTTGCGCTTCCGATAACGCTTTGCCGGGCTTTGCCGCCCTTGACGACAATGACTCAAGTGATCAAAACCATCGATTTCAAGAATGACTGGGCCCTGCTGGGCTTGCCGCCGCACGTGATCGAAGTGCTCAGCGCCGCCCCTGCCATTCATGTGGCCGAGCATCGCGAAGACTTGCTCAACTGGGCGCTGAACCGCGAGGCCGGGACGACCGACTGGTCGCATGGCAACCGCGAAGACAAGGGAGAGATCGAAGTCGGTTTCGAGGTGCCGGGCAAGGGCTATATCGCCGAAGCCAAGGTCACCAAGGCGCGCAACGGCATTTGTATCAACTTCATCGATCCGAAGATGCGCCGCCGCGATCCGGACGCGATGGTCATCGGCGACAAGCTGCCGACCGACAAGCCGACCTATCAGGAACGTTTTGGCGAGAGTTTCGACAAGACGCGCCAGAAGACGCTGGACTGGTTGAAGACGCAAGAGCTGATCGTGGTGCCTTTCTATGCTGGCCCCGATGAACTGGGCTATGGCGCTCTGGCCATCGTGCCCAAGGCTGCGGCCTTCTTCGCCGGCGCCCTGGCCGATCTGCAAGGCATGATCGCCAACAGCGCCGTGCCTTCGAATTTCAAGCTGTCGGGTGGTGTGATTTTCATTGCCCCGCATTTCCGCCACACCCATTTCGACGGCAAGCAAGTCGTCGTGCATGCGCGCGCCGAATCGCATCAGGAAGTTTTCGCCTACAACCTGTATCCCGGCCCGTCCGCCAAGAAGGGCGTGTATTCGCTGCTGCTGGACATCGGCGAGCGCGAAGGCTGGACCACCAACCACTGCGCAGCAGTCGGGGTGGTGACGCCGTATGACAACCAGACCATCATCATGCACGAAGGCGCCTCGGGCGGCGGCAAGAGCGAGATGACCGAGCACGTGCATCGCATGGAAGACGGCCGCCTGCTGCTGGGCAAGAACGTCGTCACCGGCGAAGAGCGCACCCTGAATCTGCCTGAAGCCTGTCATCTGAACCCGATGGCCGACGACATGGCCTGCGCCCACCCGCACTACAACGAAGGCCAGACCAAGCTGCACATCAAGGATGCTGAAGCCGGCTGGTTCGTGCGCGTGGATCACATCAAGGCCTACGGCACCGATCCGCATCTGGAGCGTCTGGTCATGCATCCGGATCGCCCGCTGATTTTCCTGAATCACTACATCGTGCCTGGCGGTCAGGCCCTGCTGTGGGAACACATCGAGGATTCGCCCGGCAAGCCTTGTCCGAATCCGCGTCTGATCATTCCGCGCGACATGATTCACGACGTGCAGGAAGGCCCGGTTGCCGTCGGTATCCGCAGCTTCGGCGTACGTTGTCCGCCCACGCACAAGGACAGCCAGCTCTACGGCATTCTCGGCATGTTGCACATCCTTAGCCCGGCTTTGGCCTGGCTATGGCGTCTGGCCGCACCGCGCGGTCACGCCAACCCGTCGATCCAGGATTCGGCTGCCGGCGGGATGCAGTGCGAAGGCGTCGGTTCCTACTGGGCATTCTGTACCGGCAAACGCGTCGATCAGGCCAACCTGCTGCTGCGTCAGTTCGTGGCAAATTCCGACACCCGTCACGTCCTGATCCCGAATCAGAACATCGGCGCCTGGCATGTCGGCTTCATGTCCGAATGGGTCGCTCGCGAGTATCTGGCGCGGCGTGGTTCGGCGCGTTTCCATCGCGAAGAACTGGTTGCTTCGCCCTGCTCCCTGCTCGGCTACGTGCCGCGCCAGGTCAAGGTCGAAGGCTCGATGATTCCGCCGGTGCTGCTGCACGTGCAAAGCCAGCTCGAAGGCGGGCCGGAGGTGTTCGAACACGGCGCGCAGATGTGGCGCGAATTCTTCAAGCGTGAGCTGACGCCCTTCCTGACGCCGGAGCTTGATCCGCTGGGCCGCAAGATCATCCAGGCCTGCCTGAACGATGCGACGCAGGAAGATTACTGGAAGCTGATTCCGCATTCCATGTTCAAGGACTGAGTGTCATCTTCAGGACCTAAAATTGCTTCTAAACAGCCGGCCATGCCGGCTGTTGCACATCCACCGATTCAGAGAGCCCCTACACCATGAGCACACTCGCCGCCCAGCTTGAGCAGATGGAAAACCATCGCTCCGTCTTCGAAAACGAAGTCCGCAAACTGCCTCTGCCGACCTGCACCGCCTTCGGCAGTGCCGCCGCCCCGCAAGCCATCGCCTTCGCCGCGACCGACCGCGTCCTGAGCACGCGCGACAGCGCCACCGTGGCCGCGCGTTTCCCGCAGTCCGTCGCGGCTTCGGGCAATGTCGTGTTGCGTGCTGACGGACTCGCGCCGACCCGTGTCTCCGGCAAGCGAGTTGCCGCGCTGTTCTCCGGCGGCCCGGCCGCGGGCGGGCATAACGTGCTGTGCGGCATCAAGAAACTGCTCGGCGCCGACAACACCCTGTTCGGCGTCAAGGGCGGCCCCAAGGGTCTGCTCCAGGGCAAGCTCTTCGAGATCACCGATGCCGATGCGGCCAGCATCCTGAATACTGGCGGTTTCGACTTCCTCGGCACCGACCGCACCAAGATCAAGACGGCCGAGCAGTTCGAGCAGGTCAAGCAGACCTGTATCACCCATAACCTGGACGCCATCGTCATTATCGGCGGCGACGACTCCAACACCAACGCCGCACTCCTGGCTGAGTTCCTCTACACTGGCATCAAGGCCGACGGCTCCGGCGTGCAGGTGCTGGGCGCGCCCAAGACCATCGACGGCGACCTGCAAGTGCCGGGTCTGCTGCCGATTTCCTTTGGCTTCGACACCGCCACCCGCATCTACGCCGAGCTGGCTGGCAACATCCTGCAGGACACGCGCTCCTCGGTGAAATACTGGCACTTCATCAAGTTGATGGGACGCTCCGCCTCGCACGTCACGCTCGAAGTCGCGCTGCAGACCAAGCCGGCCGTGACTCTGATTTCCGAAGAAGTCGCCGCGAAGAAAATGTCGCTCGGCGCCATCGTCGAACAGATCGCCAATGCCGTCGTTGATCGCTACAAGAACAAGGGCCTCAAGCACGGCGTCGTGCTGGTGCCCGAAGGCCTGATCGAATTTATCCCCGAGATCAACGCCCTGCTCGCCGAGCTCAATGATGTCGTCGCGCACCACGCCGAGGCCTTCACGGCATTGCCCGCAGAGGCGCGCCCCGCCTTCGTCTCCAGCCACCTCGCCGCCGCCAATGCAACGCTGTTCGGCTCGCTACCGGCCTACATCGTCAACATGCTGCTGGCCGAACGCGACTCGCACGGCAATCTGCAAGTCTCGCTGATCCCCACAGAGCAACTGCTCAGCGACATGGTGCGCGCCCGCCTGGTCGCCACCGCGCCGGACGTGCCCTTCAGCACCCACCACCATTTCTTCGGCTACGAAGGCCGCTGCGGCGCCCCGACCCTGTTCGATGCCGCCTACACCTGGAACCTCGGCCTCACCGTCGGCGCCCTGATCCTCGCCGGCAAGACCGGCTACATGGCCAGCGTCTCCGGCCTGACATCGGGCGGCGAGCCGCTGGCGATTCCGCTGACCGGCCTCTTCAACGTCGAGCGCCGTCACGGGCAGGATGAATACGTCATCGAAAAGGCGCTGGTGCGCACCGAGGCAGCGGCCATGCAGTTCTTCGTCTCGCGCCGCGCCGCCTGGGCTGCCGACGACTGCTTCGCCTCACCCGGCCCGCGCCAGTTGTGGGGCCCCGCCGCGCGCCAGATGCCGATGACTGTGGCCCTGAACGAAGGCGCGGACTCGCTGCTGTTCAAGATCGGCGAGTAAGCCGTTCTCGTCGCGTGCAAAAGGCCCATCCCGTCCGGATGGGCCATTTTTTTGGGCCCTGCCTGAAGAGCCGCACCCAGTAAGCCTCTCCAGTCATGCATCTCGCACAGCGCCGTCCTGCGCGGCTCTTCGGGCAGGCTTGCTGCAGCCGCAATCCCCGTGCGATTTGCACAATGCCGCGTCGCACCAACCCGGTGCCTTGACCTGTGGCAAGTCCGTACGGCTGCGCATGCCTAGAATCTTCGGCACCGATCAAACGATGGTGCTGCAATGGCAAAGATTCTCTCCGAGCGCATGCTCCTGTCCGGTGACGAAGCCGTCGCCCTTGCCGCCCTGAATGCGGGCGTTCTGCTCGGCACCGGTTACCCCGGCACGCCGTCCACTGAAATCCTCGAAGCCTTCGGCCAGCTAGGCGGCAAAGCGCAGTGGGCGCCAAACGAGAAAGTGGCGCTGGAAGTCGGCCTCGGTGCGGCCTTCGCGGGCGCACGGGCCCTGGTGACGATGAAGCACGTGGGCGTGAATGTGGCTGCCGACGTGCTGTTCACGGCGGCCTACACCGGCGTCACTGGTGGTCTGCTGCTGATCTCGGCCGATGATCCCGGCATGGCCTCCAGCCAGAACGAGCAGGACAACCGCAACTACGCGCGCGCCGCGGGCGTGATCATGCTGGAGCCAGCCGATTCGCAGCAGGCCTATGACTTCACCGGGGCGGGTTTCGCGATCTCCGAGCAATTCGGTCTGCCGGTGATCCTGCGCATGACCACTCGCGTGTGCCATTCCAAGAGCATCGTCGTGCCGCATCCGCTGGTACGCGGCGCGGCGCCGACCTTCAAGCGCGACATCCCGGCGCGCGTGATGATTCCGGCTCACGCCCGCCCGGCGCATCGCCGCCTGCGCGACAAGCTGGCGCGTGCCGCCGTGTTTGCCGAAAGCTGCGCGCAAACCCTCGTCGAGCCGCGTGGCAAGGCGCTGGGCATCATCACCTCGGGCATCACCGCGATGCACGCGCGCGATGCCGCGCCGGATGCGAGCATCCTGCAGCTGGGCCTGTCCTACCCACTGCCGATCAACGCGATCCGGGATTTCGTGGCTTCGGTCGAGCGCTGTCTGGTGATCGAGGAAGGAGATCCGATCCTCGTCACTGAACTGCTCGCCGCCGGCCTGAAAATCGAGGGCAAGTCCGAGCGCTTCCGCTTTGGCGAACTCAACGTGGACCGTGTACGCCGCATCATTGCAGGCGATGAATCCGAGGAAGCCAAAGCGCCACCGGGCAAGCCGCCGATGCTGTGCGAAGGCTGCTCGCATCGTCCGGTGTTCGAAACCCTGCGCGACATGAATTGCATCGTTGCCGGCGATATCGGCTGTTACACGCTGGGGGTTTTGCCGCCCTTCTCGGCGATGGACACTTGCGTGTGCATGGGCGCCAGCATCACCGTCGGCCTCGGCCTGCGCCATGTGCTGCCGTTCGAAGAGGCGAAGCGTGTCGTCAGCGTGATCGGTGATTCCACCTTCGTGCACAGCGGCCTCACCGGACTGGCCGAGATGGTCTACAACCCGCCAGCCACCGGCCACGTGCTGCTGATTCTGGACAATGGCACTACCGCCATGACCGGCCAGCAGGAACATGCCGGCACCGGTCGTGACTTGATGCACGGCGCTAGCCACAAGATCAACTTCGAGGAAGTCTGTCGCGCCATGGGCCTCAAGCAGGTCGTGACGGTCGATCCGATGGCCGGCGACGGCTCGCTGGAAGCGGCGATCACCACCGCCCTGGCGAGTGGCGAACTGGCCGTGATCGTGGCACGCCGCCCGTGCATTCTGGCCGCGCCGAAAATCCGCCAGTACGACAAGGCGGCCGCCGAAAAACTGCTGGCCCGCAATGCCGCGTGCAGCGCGGCCGTGGTCGACTGAGGACAAAACGATGAGCGAACAGAAAGTAGTGAACGTGGTGGTCGCCGGTCTGGGCGGGCAGGGCGTGGTGAAAGCCTCCGACATCCTCGCCGACGTGGCCTTCCGCGCCGGGCTGGACGTGAAGAAGAGCGAGATTCACGGCATGAGCCAGCGCGGTGGCTCGGTCGCCAGCGACGTGCGCTTCGGCCCGCGCGTGAATAGCCCGATGATCACGCGCGGCGAGGCGGATTGCCTGATCGTCGTTGCACCGGATCAGATGGACGTGAACCGCCATGTGCTCAAGCCGGGCGGCGTGCTGGTCTCACCCGAGGCACTGGCGAATGTACCCGGCAAGCTGCAGGCCAAGTCCATCAACGTGGCGCTGCTCGGCGTGCTCAGCACGCATCTCGATCTGCCGGTCGAGATCTGGGAAGAGGCCATCAAGGCCAATCTGGCGGAGAAGCATCACAAGTTGAATCTGGAAGCCTTTGCGCAGGGGCGGGCAGCTGCAGCACAGCAGGCGTAGGCAGCAATCAAAACTATAAGAGGGGACAAAACATGATGTTGCGAGAAAGCTGGAACGATCTTGGCCAGGGCTTCCACCCGGTCTCGGCGCCGGATTATCTGCCCACCGCGCAGCTGCGCGATCTGCAGCTGCGTCGCCTGCAGGCCATCGTGGCGCGGGCCTATGACAACGTGAAGCTGTTCCGCGAGCGCATGGACGAGCGCAAGCTCACGCCCGCCAACATCGAATCACTGGCAGATCTGGCCAAGCTGCCTTTCACGATCAAGACGGATCTGCGCGACACCTATCCCTTCGGTCTGTTCGCCAGCCCGATGAATGAGGTGGTGCGCCTGCATGCTTCCAGTGGCACCACCGGCAAGCCGATTGTCGTCGCCTATACGCAGGAAGATGTGCAGGTGTGGGCTTCGGTGATGCTGCGAACTTTCGCCTCGGCCGGCGTGCATCGCGGTGACATCGTGCAGAACGCCTACGGCTACGGCCTGTTTACCGGCGGACTTGGCGCGCACTACGGGCTGGAGGCCATTGGCGCCACCGTGGTGCCCACCTCTGGCGGCAACACCGACCGCCAGATCATGCTGATGCGGGATTTCGGCGTCACCGGTATTTGCTGTACGCCGAGCTACTTTGTGCACCTGATCGAGCGCGCCCGCGAACTGGGCGTGGATCTGAAGGATCTGCCGCTGCGCGTCGGCGTGTTCGGTGCCGAGCCCTGGACCGATGCGATGCGTCAGCACATCGAGCAGGAGAGCAACATCAAGGCCTACGACATCTACGGCCTCTCCGAAATCATCGGGCCGGGCGTCGGCAGCGAGTGTTCGGCGCAAAGCGGCCTGCATATCTTCGAGGACCATTTCTATCCCGAGATCATCGACCCGGAAACCCTGCAGGTGCTGCCCGACGGCGAGGAAGGCGAACTGGTGCTGACTACACTGTCCAAGCGCGCCATGCCGATGATCCGCTACCGCACGCGCGACATCACCCGTATCATCACCGAGCAGTGTTCGTGCGGCCGCACCATCCGCCGCATCGCCCGTATCGGCCGCCGTTCTGATGACATGTTCATCATCCGGGGCGTAAACGTGTTCCCCTCGCAGATCGAAACTGCACTGCTCGCCGTGGAAGGCGCGCTGCCGCACTACCGCATCATTCTTTCGCGCGACAAGGGGCTGGATCAGATGGGCGTGGAGGTCGAAGTCAGCGCCGACGTCTTCAGCGATCAGGTGCGCGCCATGGAAGAGCTGCACAAGCGCCTGTCGCACAGCATCGAGCGCATCACCGGCATTCGCGCCGCATTGCGGCTGGTGGAACCGTACAGCATTCCGCGCAGCGAAGGTAAGGCCAAGCGCGTGTGGGATGAACGCAAGGACTGACTCTGTAGGTGCGGCTTCAGCCGCACGCCACGCGTGGTGGCCGACTGAAGTCGATCCTACAAAACGCTGTACATGGCCGCCCGAAGCCGGCCTTACATGAGAACGGAGAACCCAAGCCATGAAAGTCACCCAGATTTCCAGCTTCATCGAGAATCGCCCGGGCCGCCTGCACGCGGCTTGCGAAGCGCTTGCCGCCAAGGGAGTAAACATCCACACCCTGATGCTCGCCGACACCTCCGAATTTGGCATCCTGCGGCTGATCGTCGCCGACCCGGCCGCCGGCAAGGCCGCGCTGGAAGCGGCAGGCTACATCGCCAAGTTGACCGACGTTGTCGCCGTCGAAATTCCCGATGACGCAGGCGGCCTCGCCGGCATCCTCGCCAAGGCAGACGCGGCAAGCCTCAACATCGAATACATGTACGCCTTCAGCACGGCCGTGGGCAAACGTGCAATCGTCATCATCCGTTTCAGTGATGCCGATCGGGCGGTAAATGAACTGCAGCAGCGTGGCGTGAACGTAGTGGCACCGGTGGAATTGCTGCAGGCCTGACCTGGATTCCCACAACAAGATTCACGACGTCATTCCGACGGTGGAGGATTTCAAGCTGTTACGCGAGTTGGCTGGGGGGGCCACCTGAAGCATTGCCACTCGGCCGCACCACTACCCTGACGGCGGCTGAAGGCCTGAGCCAATTTTACGCAAAGTTTGGGTTTAGGGCCCGGCCCCAGAGCCGACCGGGGATGCAGATGCGGCACTAGACGCCCGTATATGCCTGCAAAGCGACTCCGCGTCTGCCCGTGCGAGTAGCTTGTAGCGCACCTCTATAGAGATGGTCGCGTTCGTGCTCCTCCCTCCGCACGTCGCCTGCCCTTTCAGGATGTGATGAAAGTCACACTCCGGGGCAATTCTGGCATAAGTCCTTGGCGTAATTGTGGGATAGTGCAGGCCGTGCTGAAGGCATATCAGTTCCGTACAAGCCATTGATAAATTTGGCGAATTTGGTGTTTAAGGGGTGGTAAAATGATCGGAAAGCGTGTGAGTGTGGCATTCGTTGGCAAGGCGGTAGTGGCGTCGGCCGTTTTGGCTTTGGTTGCGTGTGGCGGCGGGGGCGGGGGCGGTGGAGGCGGCTCCAGCAGTTCCAGCAGCACGACGGGCAGTTCTGGCGGCAGCTCGAGCTCGGGCGGCCCGGCTGTCATCACTAATTACGCAGCTGGCGGCAGCCTGTCGCTGTATTCGGGCAGTCTTGGTGGCTATGGCTACAACAACGCCAGCGGCAGTGCGGCGCGCTTTGATGAGCCTTTTGCGCTGGCTCGTGACACCAATGGCGATATCTACGTTGCCGACTACTATGACCACACCATTCGTAAAGTCACTGCATCCGGCACCGTCTCGACTTTTGCAGGGAAGCCCTATGTAGCTGGGCATGTCGATGGCTCGACGGGTAACGCCCGCTTCAACGGACCCGCAGGCATGGCCATCAGCAATGGCGTGCTCTACGTTGCCGATGTTGATGACCAAACCATTCGCAAGATCTCGGGTGGTGTTGTCTCTACCCTGGCCGGCCTGAGTGGCATCTCTGGCAGCGCGGATGGCATGACGGCAGCGGCGCGCTTTAATTCACCCAAGGGGCTGGCACTGGATAGCTTCGGCAATCTCTTTGTCGCAGACTCCGTTAGTCACACCATCCGCAAGGTCAGCAGCGCTGGCGCTGTCTCGACCTTTGCCGGATTCGCCGGCTCAATGAGCGGCAGCAACGGCACCGGTTCCAGTGCACGCTTTGCAAGCCCTGAGGCGCTCACTGTTGATGCCAGCAACAATGTTTACGTGGGCGACTACAACGGCATTCGCAAAATCACGGCAGCTGGGCTGGTGACGACCCCCGTTACTTCGTCTGATCTTTCATCTCTGGGTGGGTGTAACGGCATCATTGCCGGTTTAGCCGTTGATGCGGGTGGCAGCATTTATGTTAGTACCGGGACCCGTATCTGCAAGGTTGCCAGCAACGGCACAATCAGCTTCCTCGCTGGCAGTGGCAACTACGACGTCGTTGATGGAACAGGCGCATCAGCCAGTTTTTATACCAAAGGTATGCTCATCAACGCGAGCGGCGATACGCTCTACCTTGCCGACCGCTTCGCCGTGCGTCAGCTTTCAATTGCGACGGCGACTGTAAGCACGATTGCCGGCAAGGGATATGGCGACAGGTACGGCTTTCTCGACGGCGCCGTGGCTAGCGCGAAGTTCAAGCAACCCTATGGGATTGCCGCAGATGCCTTGGGCCGGCTGCTGGTGACGGATAGCGTTAACTTCCTGTTGCGCCGGATCGAGGCGGGGACGGTAAGCAGTCTTGCTGGCACGGCTGGTGGCTCCGGTACGGCGGACGGTAGCGGCACGGCAGGGCGATTCTCGTCCCCGAGTTCGGTCGCCACGGACGCGAACGGGAATGCCTATGTGGCGGATGGCAACGCCATACGCAAGATAAGCGCTGCTGGCGCGGTCAGTACCTTGGCCGGCAATATCACGACTGCAGGCACGAGTGATGGAAATGGTACGGCCGCACGCTTCAATGACCCGGACGGACTGAGCGTCGATAGCTTGGGCAATGTCTTCGTTGTAGAAGGCAACAGCCATACGATCCGCAAGATTACAGCGGCCGGTGTGGTCACTACTTTCTGTGGGCTTGCTGGAACGAGTGGCAGCACTGATGGCAATTGCGCATCGGCACGCTTCAATCGGCCTCACGACATCACCCAGGACAGCAGCGGCAATCTGTATGTGACTGATACGCTTAACCGGACCGTGCGCAAGATCACAGCTGCCGGCGTGGTCACTACATTGGCGGGCAGTGCCGGAACTGCGGGTTATATTGATGGCCCGCTTGCCGCGTCACGCTTCACGCTGCCGACGGCCATTACCATAGATGCCACGGGTAACTTATACATCGTCGACTATATTGACGCGGTTGTGCGCAAGATCTCCACTGCTGGTCAGGTCACCACGGTCGTTGGCAGTTCGGATGGACGCTGGATCGCTGCGACAGGCAGCCTGCCAGGGCATTTGAATGTGCCTAACAGCATGGCCGTCATTGGCAAGAAGCTCTATATCACCGATGAGAACGCCGTGCTAGTGGCGGATATTCCGTAAACGCCGCGTGTTTTGAGATTGAAAAGGCCCATCCCGTCGGGATGGGCTTTTTTCTGGGCGCTGCCTGCAGAGCCGCGCGGGGTTTGCCTGTGCAGGCAGCCTGCTTGCAGAAGACCGCCCCGTGCGGTTCTGCGGCAATGCACTTGCGCGCTGCGCCCGTCCGGGCTTATCGGTATGTCAGCGACTTGGCAGTATGATTCTGGTCTTGCACGCCACCCCCGATCACCGGAACTCGCCATGAGCAGCCCGATTACCGTTGGCATCACCGCAGATCCCTTTGTCACCTTGCTGGCCGCTGCCGCGATTCGCGCCGGGCAGGCCGTTGCTGCCGGTTACGCGGAAGCCGATCGGCTGCACGCCCAGCATGCCGGCGACCGGCGTGAACGTGCCGACGCGCAAGCCCAAGCCTCGCAACAAGGCACGGCGGCACTCGAACAAGCCGCCACCGAGGCTGAAACCAGGCTGGCGCAGCTCGCCAGTCTGGGGGCGTGTCTGGGCGCCGGCGAGCGCATCACCGCCAGCCAGCCGGTGCGCCCGCAGGCCACGGATCAGGCCAGTCTGGCTGCCTATGTGCGGGCGCTGGAATCGCTAGGCGCCGAGTTGCAGAACATCCTGCTGACCGAAGCCGGCCAGCGCAGCGCCGACACAGCCGGGCTGGGCGAGGCGCTGAGTGAATTCATGCACCTGCCGGACGAAGCGGCGCGCACGCCTTCCACCCGCTTGCTGGCCCGCATGGCGCATCTGGGCGAAGTGCCGGCCGAGCTGGCTGCGCTGGCGCAGGAGTTCGACGCCTGCCTGCCTGGCGAGCGAGCCGATCTGCTTGCCAGCGAATTGCGCCTGCGCGTGCAGCAGCACCTGCGCGCCGAGCAGGAACGCGCGGTGCACGAAGCCACGGCAGTGGTCATCGAACAGTCGCTGAAGGATCTGGGCTACGCGCTGGAAAGCGTGGCCCACACCTTGTACGTGGAAGGCGGCGTGGTGCATTTCAGCCGCCCCGGCTGGGGCGATTACATGGTCCGCATGCGCCTGGACTTCAAGAAAATGGGCGCCAACTTCAATGTCATCCGTGCCGTGGACGAAGGCAACAACGCCCGCAGTGTGGCCGATCACCTCGCCGAAGATCGCTGGTGTTCCGAATTCCCGGCGCTGATCTCTGCGCTGGAAGCCAAAGGTGTGATGTTCAACGTGACGCGTCGTGTCGAGCCCGGCGACCTGCCGGTGCAACTCGTCGAGCGCAGCAAGCTGCCGCGTTTTGGCGAGGAAGAGGAAGGCAGGCGGAGCGCCGCGCCGCAGGCCCGGAGTTTGCCGAGTAAGTGAAGGCTGCCTGAAGAACGGCCAGCATCGCGGTTCTTCAGGCGTGCGTGCCACGGAAATCACGAAGCCGTGCCCGAACGGCTCCTTCCCCTTTTCAGGGGGAAGGCTGGGATGGGGGTTGTCACGTCCAACAAGGCATTTCCCTGGTTTGACGTTTTTACCCCCTCCCTCGCCCTCCCTCTTAAAGAGGGAGGGAATGTTCGGGCCTACCGACTTCAGCGCAAGGGAGGCTTGCTCTTCAACGTGGGATCTACAAAGCCGTTGAAGCATGGCGTGATTGTTCAAAGCGATATTTTGAGATTAACACCAGCCTGAAGAACGGCCAGCAGCGCGGCTCTTCAGGCATTCAATTCAGCAACTGAATCAAACTTCAGGAAACCCCGATGTCCTACACCGAACCGCGCTGGCTTTCCGATCTGCAACGTCTGCTGGCGATCCGCTCGCAGTTCGTCATCTCCGGCAACATCCGCGACAGCTTCCTTGTGCCGCTGGCTGGCAGCCCGAGTCTGGTGCCGCTGCTGCGTGCGCTGTGGGAGAAGCTCAAGGCGCAGGGCTATCGTTGCCTGCTGGTGTATGACCCGGTCGATGGCCTGCGCGTGTATCCGAACGAAGTCGAATCGCGCGAGCTGGCCGAGCGCTTGTTCGATCTGAAACTCGCCAACGGCAGCCAGCTCGTCAGCCTCGAAACCCTCACGGGCGTGATGAAGAATCTCGTCGGTCAGCGTGAAGCGCGTTGCGCCTTGCTGGTCGATTTCGCCTCGCGCCTGACGCGTCAGGCCGATCACCTGTCGGAAGCCGAACACCGTTTCTTCGTCGCCGCCGAAAAGCTCTCGCTCAACGCCGCCGCTGTGGTGCCAAAGGATGGCGGGCCGCTGCTCTTCAACCCGATCCTGTGGCTACTCAATCGCCCGCAGGATCTGCCGTCCTGGTTCGCGCTGGATAGCGAACGCGTCGCCAGCCTGATCATCTCGCGCCCCGATTTCGAGACCCGCGCCGCCGCTGCGCTCCAGCTTGCGCCGCTGTTCGCCGGCCATGCCGAGGCTGACGCCGCCACCCGCAGCAAGCTGATCCAGCGCTTTGCCGAAGGCACCGAAGGCATGACGCTCTCGGCGCTGGCCGACATCACCGAACTCGCCAGCCGGCAGGCGCTGGGCCTCGCCGCCATCGACGACGCGGTGCGCTGCTACAAGGTCGGTGCGCTCGACAACCCCTGGCGCAAGGACTATCTGCGCAGCCGCATCCGCGATGCGCAGGGCTTCATCGAAGAACGCGTCAAGGGCCAGCGCCGCGCCGTGGTCAAGACGCTGGACATCCTCAAGCGCTCGGTCATGGGCATGACCGGCGCCCACGCCCGTGCCGGCAACAGCCGCCCGCGCGGTGTGCTGTTCTTCGCCGGGCCCACCGGCGTCGGTAAGACCGAACTGGCCAAGACGCTTACCCAATTGGTCTTCGGCGATGAACGCGCCTACATCCGCTTCGACATGAGCGAATTCGCCGAGGAACACAGCAGCGCCCGCCTGCTCGGCGCGCCGCCCGGCTACATCGGCTTTGATGCCGGTGGCGAGCTGACCAACGCGGTGCGCGAGAAGCCTTTCTCGGTCGTGCTCTTCGACGAAATCGAAAAAGCCCACCCGCGCATCCTCGACAAATTCCTGCAGATCCTCGAAGACGGTCGCCTCACCGACGGACGCGGCGACACCGCCTACTTCTCCGAAACCATCCTCGTCTTCACATCCAATCTGGGTATCTACGTCGAGAACGAACAAGGCCAGCGCGTGCAGAACGTGCGCCCCGGCGACGCCTACGATCTGGTCGAGAGCAAGGTGCGCGGTGCGATTGGCGACTACTTCAAATACCGTCTGTCACGCCCCGAGATCCTCAACCGCATCGGCGACAACATCGTCGTCTTCGACTTCATCGCCGCCGAAGTCGCCGAACGCATCTTCGACGGCATGCTGAAGAACGTTGCCCACCGCATCGCCGAAGAACTCAAGCTCCAGCTCGCCCTGCCCGCCGAAGTGCGCGCCACCTTGCTCGGCAACTGCACGCGCGACCTGTCCAACGGCGGGCGCGGCATCGGCAACGCCCTCGAATCTGGCTTCATCAACCCGCTCTCGCGTGCGCTGTTTGAACACGATCTGGAAGGCAAGCAGCGCGTGCTGGTCGCCGGAATCAGCGAGGAAGAGAAGGTGGTGAGTTTGCGGCTGGAGCTTTCTTGAAGAGTGGATTTGTTGACGCATGCGGAATGCGTGCAATCGGCTCGGATGCGGCATTTGTAGGGTGGGCACGGTGTGCCCACGCGGCGTATGATCAGATGCCATTGACACAAAACGTGGGCTCACCGAGCCTGCCCTCTTTGACTACGTGGCTCATCACGATGGTGCCAAAATGAACATTTTTAAAGTTCTGCAGGTAGGTATTGCTAATCGCCATAACAGAGTGGATAGGATTGATGTGCTCTGCAATTCTGTTCTTAAAAACAATCCGCGCGATGTTTTCTCCCTTTGGATTTTGGCAGATGTGTACTGGCGAAACGGTAAGTTTGAGCAAGCATTGCCGTACGCAATTCGAACTTTGGAAGTAGAACCTCATGACTTCGAAGCAATTCGTATTGCAGCACAAACCTATTACGAGCGTGGAGATCATGAAGTTACATATCAATACGCAAAATCTCTTTGTTCGGCGCCAGATCCCTACATCGCTGCCAAGGCCGTTTCGAAGTATCTAAAGTATTTTGATTGGGTTAATAAAATACGATGTCTTAGGAAAAATGCTGTCAAGGAGCGAAGAAGAAAGCAACTCTCTTGCCGCAGGTGGCGGCATTGGGCGCAAGCGTATGTGGAGCAGCACGAGGCTCAGTCTTCGCTATCTTCAGATGATCTCAAGGAAAGGCCGTAACCCGGAATGCGTAGCCTCATAAGGCGGGTGGTTGACCCGCGCTGAACATTACCGCGTGGCTTACGCCTGCGGCTAACCCACCCTACAATTTTCCCCATGAAAATCTCCCTCAACAAAGCCCACTTCCCCGTCACCGTGCTCGGCCCCGGCCGGCGCATTGGCCTGTGGCTGCAGGGCTGCACGATTCAGTGCAAGGGCTGCGTGTCGCAGGACACCTGGGCGCGTGATCCGGGCCGCGACATGACGGTGGCGCGCCTGCTCAGCTGGTGTCGCGCGGTGGGCAAGGACGGGTTTGATGGGGTGACGATTTCGGGTGGCGAGCCTTTCGACCAGCCCAAGGCGCTGGCCGCGCTGCTGGATGCGCTGGCGCACTGGCGCAGCAGCGCCGGGCTGGATTTCGACATCCTGTGCTACAGCGGCTATCCGCTGGCGACGCTGGAAAAACGCCACGCCGCGATCCTGCCCAAACTCGATGCGTTGATCCCCGAACCCTATGCCGACGCGCTGCCGCTGACCCATGTCTGGCGCGGCTCGACCAATCAGAAACTGATCACCCTGAGCCCGCGCGGCGCGGCGCGCTATGCGGCGTTCATTGATCAGGCGGTGACGGCGGACAACAAGCAGATCCAGGCCAGCGTGGATCAGGGCCGCGTCTGGTACATCGGCATCCCCGGCCGCGGCGACATGGCCGCGCTGGAAGCGCGATGCGCAGAGCAGGGGATTGGCTTTGATGAGGTTTCTTGGCGGCAGTGAACAAGTAGGGTGGGTTCGCGAAGCAACCCACCGTGAGGCGTGCCAAGTGCGGCGGTGGGTTGTCGCTACGCTCCGAACCCACCCTACGGCTTTGCGCGGAGCAGGGGATTGGTTTTGATGAGGCTTCGTGGCGGCGGTGAGTTCCGGGCGGGCGAGTTCCGGACGCCATGTTTTTGGCCGTCGTTCCCGCGTAGGCGGGAATCCAGTGTCTTGCGAAATGCCACTGGATTCCCGCTCCCCGTTCAAGCCGGGGGCAGGCTCCGCGAGAATGACGGGATTGGGTGGTAGAGGGTGCCTGTAGAGCGGCCACTGGTGCGGCTCTTCAGGCATGTTGGTTCGCAAGTGACCCACCATGGGTCTTGCCCAAAACGGCTCCTTCCCCCTCTCAGGGGGAAGGCTGGGATGGGGGTTATTTCGCTCAACAAGGCGTGTCCCCGGTTTGACGCATTTACCCCCACCCTCGCCCGCGCTCTGCGCCCCACTGCCGGGATTGCACTGTCGGCCGGCTACGCAAGCGGGAGGCGTACCTCCCGAATTCCTTGCTTCGCCCCTTAAAAGGGGAGGGAATGCTCAGGCCGATCTCTGCGAGCTCCGAGTTTGTTGCGGACATCAGTGCATCTTCGACGAAATGCCGGCCTTGGGCGACAATATGCACATGACGACTGAGCTTACCCCATCTGCCGAATACCACCGCCCTTGCCCCAGCTGCGGCATAGCCAATCCGCCGGAGGTGATGCGTTGTGCCTGCGGGGCGCTGCTGGCAGGGGTGGATCTGGTGCGCACGGCGGCGGCTGCGCCGGTGCTGGCCGAAGCGCCAGCGGAAGTCGCCACCCGCAGCGACGCGGCAACGCGTTTGTGTCCCTTTGAGGATTGCGGTCAGCCCAACGCGGCTGACAGCGAAACCTGCGTCTATTGCAATCGCCCGCTGGGCAGCCCCGCGCCCGCCGAAATCAGCCACGCCAGCCTGATCAGTTTGCCGCCGCAGCTGGCCGGGCGTTATCGCATTCTGCGGCCTTTCCCCTCGCGCGGCTCGGAAGCGGAAATCCTGCTGGTGGAGCCGCTGGGCGGCGGCGCGCCGGTGGTGGCCAAGCTGTATCGCGCTGGCATTCTGCCCAAGAGCGAGGTGCAGGCGCGCCTCGCCAAGATTGATCCGCGCAGCTGCGTGCGGGTGTTTGAGGCTGGCGTCGGCGGCGGCCACGCCTGGGAGGTGATGGAGTATTGCGCCTTCGGCTCGCTGCGTGATCGCCTGCAGGCCGGGCGACTGCCGCCCGAAGTATTCCAGACTGTGGTCAGCGAACTGGCACAGGCGCTGGCCGCCACCCATGCCCAGGGCATCGTGCACCGCGATCTGAAGCCGGAAAACGTGCTGGTGCGCTGCGAAGCGCCGCTGGATCTGGTGCTGACCGATTTCGGCATCGCCTCGGTGCTGGAGGCTACGCAGTGCTTCACCGGCATGGCGCGTACCCTGCTGTATGCCGCGCCCGAGAGTCTCTCCGGCGTGATCGATGCCAAGGCCGATTACTGGGCGCTGGGCATGATCCTGCTGGAGGCGGCGCAGGGCACGCACCCGTTCGCGGGCTTGTCCGATGCGGTGATCCTGCATCATCTGAGCACGCGTAGCATCGAACTCGGCGCCATCGACGACCCCAATCTGCGCAAGCTGCTGCGGGGCCTGCTGCTGCGCGACCCGCGCCGGCGCTGGGGCCAAGCCGAACTCAAACGCTGGCTGGCGTATGACCCAATGCTAGTGGAGCCGGTTGAGCAACAGCCGGGGCTGGCTGGTGCCGCGCCCTATCATCTGGGTAAAGACATCTGTCAGTCGCCGGAGCAGCTCGGCATCGCGCTGAGCCGCAACTGGCTGGCGGGCGTCAGCGATCTGCTGAATGGTCAGCTGCGCGCCTGGTTCCGCGATGCGCAGAAAGATCAGAACACCGTGCGCCTGCTGCACGATCTGCAACACGAGCGTCAGCTGACGCCGGACATGCAGCTGCTGCAGCTGATCTTGCATCTGGCCCCCGGCATTCCACCGGTATGGCGTGGCGAGAACATCGAGCCGCGCGCCATTCTCAATCGTGCGGCACAGGCGCTCAAGGGCGATCAGGCCGCCGGGCGCTGGCTGGTCGAGATCTATCAGGAACGCGTGCTGGACGCCTATGTGAAAGCCGGTCATCCGGAACTCACGGATCTGGCGAAGCGCTGGTACGGCGCCTGCGACGCCTTCGCCGCGCGCTGGAAGGCGCGCATGAGCTGGCTCAAGGATGTGGCGCGCGCGCACAACGGCCTCGGCCTGCAAAGCGTGGAAGAGGCGCTATATGGCAGCGAGCCTTTGCAGCCGACCCTGATGACGCTGCTGCCGCGCATGCTGGCGCTGATTTACGACCGGGGCTGGGCGGCGCGCCTGCGCGATCAGCTTGCCACGGAAGTCGCGCAACTCGCCAGTCAGTCGCCCTGGCTAGCTGAGCTGGGCGATACGCGCACGCTGGATAGCACCGATCTGCTGGTCCTCGAAGGCCTGCTGCCGGACGCGCGCAAGGCGACCGCACGGGCGCAGCAGTTCGAACAGGCGCAGCGCGAGCAGGACGCCGCGGAGCTGCAGGGCGTGACGCGTGAAACCAGCGAAATCCTCGGCCGCCTGCGCCAGCACGCGAACCATCGTTTCTTCACGACCACGGTGCGTGAAGGGCTCGCCAGCGATCTGGCCGATCTGGATCGGCTGCTGGCCCGAGTGCGCAGCCAGGGCGACAGCCGCAGCGACTGGCAGGCCTTGCGCAAACGCCTCGGGCGTACGGAATCGCTCGCCAATCGCCTGCAAACGCATGTCGATGACCATGCCGAGCGCGCCGCGATCAGCTCCGGCTGGTTCAGTCAGGAGGTGCTGGGTGCTTATTTCCTGGCGCTGTTCCTGCTGCCGATCTGGTTTGGCCGCAGCGTGCTGACCATCGCGCTGGGCGTGGGGCTGATCATCGTCCTGTGGCGCTGGCTGCCGCTGCTGACGACGATGCGCAAGGTGCGGGATTTGCTGGATGAGATTTGACGCGGCATGCCCGAACATTCCCTCCCCCTTTTAAGGGGGAGGGCGAGGGAGGGGGTAAAAGCGTGAAACGGAGGGCAGGCCATGTTGAGCGAGACAACCCCCATCCCAGCCTTCCCCCTGAAAAGGGGAAGGAGCCGGTTTGTCACTGGTTCAAGCAGGCCGCTCGCCATCGCATGTCAGTGCCTCAGCGATCTTCTGCATCACGCCTTCAATGTTTTCCAGCACCTCATTGTTCCAGAAGCGGATGACGTGAAAGCCCGCTTGCTCGATTTGATGTGTGCGAACTGCATCGTAATCAAGCGCTTCGGCGTGCTGTCCTCCGTCCAGTTCAATAACGAGACGTGCCTGGATGCAGGCGAAATCGACAATGTAGTTCCCAACCGGATGTTGTCGACGAAAACGTGGTTCGTCGGGAAACTGCTCGCGAAGCGCGCGCCAGAGAAGTCGTTCGGCGAGCGTCATGTCGAGGCGCAAGGCGCGGCTGCGGGTGGTGGTGGAAGGTTTGAGACGGAGCATGCAGACAAGCATATGTCAGGCGTCTGCTTTCCGAATTTGTTCACAAGGGAAATGGGCGCATACGGATCCCCTCCCCTTTTCAGGGGGAGGGTTAGGGTAGGGGTGGTCAAAACGTCAAATCGACAGACATGCCTTGTTGAGCGTGAGAACCCCCATCCCAGCCGGAGGGTCGAGTTTGCACACTCGACCCGCTTTGACGGCGCAAGGCAGTGCCTTGCGAATTCCCGTCTCAGCCCCCTGAAAGAGGGAGGGGATGTTCAGGCCTGCCGATTGCAGTGAGTGGGAATGCAAGCCCGCATTTTTACAGCAAGATCCTTCTGAACATCCCAGCCAATCAACATACAATTAGCTGAAACCCATCCGGAGAGTCCCATGGCCGCACCCCTCGTCATCGCCCGCAGTGGCGACACTGAAATTGCCCTGTTGCCCCAGTTTGCCAACCGTCACGGCCTGATCACCGGCGCCACTGGCACCGGCAAGACCGTCACCCTGCAGAAGCTGGCCGAATCCTTCGCCAATATCGGCGTGCCGGTCTTCATGGCCGATGTGAAGGGCGACCTGTCCGGCCTTGGCGCCAGCGGCGAACTCAAGCCCAAGCTGCAGGAACGCCTAGCCATGCTCGGCGTGAAGGACTGGGAGCCGGGCAAGTTCATGACCACGCTGTGGGACGTGTTCGGCGAGCAAGGCCATCCGGTGCGCGCGACGATTTCGGACATGGGCCCGCTGCTCATCGGGCGCCTGCTGGCGCTGAACGAAACCCAGGCCGGCGTGCTGCAGATCGTGTTCAAGGTGGCCGATGACAACGGCTTGCTGCTGCTGGATCTGAAAGATCTGCGCGCCATGGTGCAGTGGATCGGCGAGAACGCGCGCGAGCTGACCACCAAATACGGCAACGTCTCCGCTGCCAGCATCGGCGCCATCCAGCGCGGCCTGCTGACGCTGGAAGAGCAGGGCGCCGACAAGTTCTTCGGCGAGCCGATGCTCAACATCATGGACCTGATGCAGACCGACGCGCAGGGCCGTGGCGTGATCAACATCCTCGCTGCCGACAAGCTGTATAACGCACCCAAGCTCTACGCCAGCTTCCTGCTGTGGATGCTTGCCGAGCTGTTCGAGCAATTGCCCGAAGCCGGTGATCTGGACAAGCCCAAGCTGGTCTTCTTCTTCGACGAAGCCCACCTGCTGTTCAACGACGCGCCCGCTGCGCTGCTCGAAAAAATCGAACAGGTCGTGCGCCTGATCCGCTCCAAGGGCGTAGGCATTTACTTCGTCACCCAGAACCCGCTCGACGTGCCCGACTCCGTGCTCGGTCAGCTCGGCAACCGCGTCCAGCACGCCTTGCGCGCCTTCACCCCGCGCGACCAGAAGGCCGTCAAGGTCGCCGCTGAAACCATGCGAGCGAATGCCAAGTTCAGCACCGAAGCGGCGATCACCGAACTCGGTGTGGGCGAGGCGCTGATCTCCTTTCTCGACGCCAAAGGCACGCCCTGCATCGTCGAGCGCGCCTTCGTGCTGCCGCCAGCTTCACGCATCGGCCCGATGAGTGCTGACGAGCGCAATGCGGCGATCAACAACTCGCTGGTGTATGGCGCCTACGAAGAAGCGCTGGACCGCGAATCCGCGTATGAAAAGCTGCGTGCAGCCCCGTCGGTAAGCGGCGCGCAGCAAGGCTCTGCAGGCAGTGTTCCCGGACAGGCCCAGTCCGCGCCGCAGGACGAAGGGGGTGGTCTGTTGGGCGGGCTGGGCGGCGCGCTCGGCGGCTTCCTCTTCGGCAAGACCGGCCCGCGCGGCGGCCAGCATGACGGCCTGGCGCAGATGGCAGCGAAATCCATGACGCGGACGATTGGCAGCGCCGTCGGGCGCGAGATCGTGCGCGGGATGCTGGGGTCGATTCTGGGGGGGAGAAGGCGGTGAAGAAGTGCTGAGCGCTGAGGATTGAGTGCTGAGGAAAACCGGCAGGCATCGCGCTTGAGACGCTCTGCGCCGGGTTTTGCTCAAGATAGGCAGGAGGGACGCAAAAGCGTCCGCACAGGCGTTACCACGCGGAGCGTGGTAACGATTAAATGCGCTCGTTCGGGAACATTATCGTGTCAATACAAAGCTCAAATTTTGCGGCAATGTTGCTTCTGTCGGAGATCAATCTGCAGTGCCACACGATTGCTCGTGCCGCTGAAAAACTACACGAAAGCGCGGAACACTGGATTACGTTAGGAAAAGGAATCGACGATCAGAAGAAAGCACCACCAATCGAAATCGTCATGTGGTGCTCTGCATGCCTATCTGCAGCAGTGGCAATTCGTAGGCTTTTGTTTTTGAATGGTCAGAAAAATAAAAGTGTGGTCAAAAAGCGCTGTAAAGCACTCATGGATATTTTAGGAAATCCACTACTGCCAATCTTAAGCTCAGCAGAGGTTCGCAACTCTTGGGAGCACCTTGACGAGCGACTAGATGATTTGCTGTCCAGCTCCCCGCACGTGTTTACTGCTATCACGCCTATCCACGTAGAGGTGAAGCAACCAGATCCAAAGGTCTTCGTTTTGCGTCACTTTGATCCATTATGCATGGAGATCAAATACGGCCCAGATACAATCCCCCTCGTCCCTCTTGCGAATGAAGTCAAAGAACTTTCCGGCTTTGTGGCGGTTGCATTTAAACGGCTTCAATCTCAGCATTGTGATATTTACGGATCGCTTACGGCGTCACCATCCCATTCGGTATCAGGGCATCAATAAAACCTTTCGGTGCAATTCGCTACGCTCATTGACACCCTACGAAAATCCGCCCTTTCACGCCTTTGATCGCCATGCCCTACACCCTCGCGCCCACCACCGAAGCCTACTTCCCCGGCCTGCACCGTGCGCTGGATATCGTGGCGCGTGAGCGCAAATATCTGGCCTTCCTGCAGGCGCCGCCTTTCGAGGTTTCGCTGCCGTTCTATCGCAACATCGTGGCGAATGATCTGTGCCAGTTCGTCGCGCTGCAGGGCGAGGAGGTGGTGGGCTGGTGCGATGTGCTGCCTTGCCCGATGCCGGTGCGCACGCATGTGGGGCATCTGGGCATCGGCCTGATTCCGTCGGCGCGCCATCAGGGCCTCGGCGCGCGGCTGATGGAAGCCACGCTGGCCAAGGCGCAGGCCAAAGGCCTGACGCGCATCGAGCTGGTGGTGCGCTGTGACAACCCGAGTGCGCAGGCGCTGTATGAGCGTTTCGGTTTCATCGCCGAGGGCGTGCAGCGGCGCGGCAACTGCATTGAGAGCGAGTACATCGATACGCTGGCGATGGCCTTGTTGTTTTAAGGCGGCGTTGCATGTTTCTGAATGGATGCAAGCACTCCGAAAAACGTCATTCCGGACTTGATCCGGAATCCAGAGGAGGGTGGCGAAAGGCTCTGGATTCCGGATCAAGTCCGGAATGACGGGGGCGGAGGTCCGGCATTTGCGAGGCACTACTATCGGCGTAGCTGGCCCTGCCTGGTGAGCCGCACTGCGCTTGCCTATGCAGGCAGCGTTGCTCGCTCAGTCAATACCAGCATGACTTTTCAGGCAGGCTACTTCAAGGCTGGCGTCAGCAGCCGGTAAGCCACTAGCAAGGGTTCCTGCCCTTCATCGGCGCGGATCACAAACTCCTCTGTCGCCGGACCGTTCGCGTAGGCCGTCTTATAGGTCAACGTGACGCGTCGCCCCTCCACTTTCGTCGCCGTCCGCTCCGCGCCTTTAACCTCGCCCAGAGTGCGGCGCACTTTTTGCAGGTAGCTCACGAAATCCTGCTGCGACTGAGCTTGCTGCAGTTCCCTGGCCGCGTGGCCATAGATCCCCGCGAAATCGCCGCCCATCAAGGACATATGAAATTGCGGCACCGCCTGCTCGGCCTGATCCGGATCGGCCGGCTTGGCGCAGCCCGCCAGCACACAAACGGCCAAGATCGCCCACACGATTTTCCACATTCCAGACTCCCCAAAAAAGTCGGGCTGATCGCCCGTCCGCAGTTTCCCACATGCGCACGAGCGCCGCTTTCGCAGTGCAACCGGCCCGACAGACGATTCACCTGCAATAGCGCAATCCGGATCAAGTCAGATCATCTTCAAAAATATACCCTTAGCCGGGCTTTTCCCGCTGGTAGCTTCATGCGCGCGCATTGCCTAGCCCCGGCTGGATTGCGGGTTCAAACACAAAATTGAAAACAGAGCGGAACGTGACGTGCAGCAAAGCTGCCCGTGACCACACCGCCAAACCAGGAGACAAATATGAAACTCAGTATCGTTCTGGGCGCCTTCGCGCTCGCCCTGTCAGGCAGCGTCTTCGCTGCCAGTGACGCGCCTTCGGGCTGGACCAAATGCGCCCAGGTCGGCCAGACCTGCAGCAGCATGGTTGGCACCCACCAGGTGGCAATCGGCAAGTCCGGCGTCTTCGCCTACAAGACGCTAACCGGCAGCTTCGCCTGCACACTGGCCGACTTCTCCGGCGCACCGAGCAACTCGGCCTGGTGCTCCTACAACCCGGCCGTGGCGAGCAGCTCGTCCAGCTCCTCGTCCAGTTCCTCCTCTAGTTCGAGTAGTTCTTCCAGCTCAAGCTCCAGTAGCTCATCGAGTTCCAGCAGCAGCTCAAGCTCAAGCAGTTCTTCAAGCTCCAGCAGCAGCTCCTCCAGCTCCGGTGGCACCGCTGCCATCAAGATCTTCATCGCCGGCGACTCCACCGCCAGCGTCTATGACGCCAGCCGCTATCCGCGTATGGGTTGGGGCCAGACCTTCCAGCAGTATTTCAGCAGCTCCGCCACCGTAGTCGATCTGGCCAAATCCGGCGCCAGCACCACCAGCTTCCTCAGCACCACGAATTACACCAGCATCAAGAGCCAGATCAAGGCCGGCGACTACTTCCTGATCCAGTTCGGGCATAACGACGAGAACGGCAATCCAGCCGCCACGACCTTCAAGACCACGCTGAAGACCTACGTCGACTATGCCATCAGCAAGGGCGCCCATCCGATCCTGATCACCCCGGTGACGCGTCGCACCTTCGCGACCGACGGCTCGGGCACGATGAAGAACAGCCACATCACCACCGCTGGCGGCGACTATCCGCAAGCCGTGCGCGAGCTGGGCACGAGCATGGGCGTACCGGTTATCGATCTGACCGCACGCAGCATGACTTTCTTCACCGGCGTCGGTGACACAGGTTCCAAGGCCTACTTCCTGTATGTGCTCGCCTCGGAAGGCTATCCCGGCTACACCTCGAACACGACCGACAACACCCACTTCCGCGAGAAGGGTGCAGTAGCCGTCGGCAAGCTGGTGGTGGACGGCATCCGCACACTCAACTCACCGCTGGTGCAATACCTGAAATAAGTGCGCATGCGCGGCAAGCGGATCGATGCAAGTCGTTCCGCAAGCCGCCTGAACGCAAGAACAAAAGGCCGCACTTGCGGCCTTTTGTCATCCCAGACCCGGAAACCGCAGCGGAATGGTGGGCGCATTACATCCTTGACGCCTTAGAATGCAGGGCTTCAAGAAAGGCTCCTTCGCGAGCACTCACCAACACATCAAGCAAGGAGCAAGCGTCATGGGCGCGCAGTGGAAAGCAAAGCATAAAGACATCGCCGCGAATGTCAGGGGCCGCGTCTTCGGCAAGCTGGTCAAGGAAATCCTCGTCGCCGCCCGCGGTGGCGCCGATCCGGCGATGAATTCGCGCCTGCGCCTCGCCGTGGAGCAGGCGCGCAAGGCGTCCATGCCCAAGGACACGCTGGAACGCGCGATCAAGCGCGGCGCCGGCCTGACCGACGAACCGGTCAATTTCGAGCAGGTCATCTACGAAGGCTTCGCGCCGCATCAGGTCGCCGTGATGGTCGAATGCCTGACCGACAACGTGCGCCGCACCGCACCCGAAATGCGCGTGCTGTTCCGCAAGGGTCAGCTTGGCGCATCGGGCGCCGTGGCCTGGGATTTCGACCACCTCGGCATGATCGAAGCCGAGCCGACCGCCAAAGGCATCGACCCCGAAGAAGCCGCCATCGAAGCCGGCGCCCAGGATCTGGAGGCAGGTGAAGAAGAAGGCACGACGCTGTTCTACACCGACCCGAGCGAGCTCGATCTGGTCAGCAAGGCGCTCGCCACGCACGGCTTCAACGTGCTGTCCGCCAAGCTCGGCTACAAGGCCAAGAACCCCGTCAGCGCCGCCAGCCTGAGCGCTGAGGCGCTGGAAGAAGTCGAAGCCTTCCTCGCTGCGATTGACGAGAACGACGATGTGCAGAATGTGTATGTGGCGTTGACGGATTAAAGCTGTTCGGCCGCCAGCGCCGCCACCTTGGTACGCAGCTCTGGCACCGGGTAAAACTCATACGCTTTGCCACGTTTGGCTTTGATGAACAGCCCGAGGGACTCGAGATCCAGCAGGTCTGCGCGGGCGGTCTGATAGACGACGCCATGAGTATTCTGGTGCGCATCGATACGCAGCGCGGCTTCGGGGTGTTTGAGGGCGCTTTGAAGCAGACCTATCTGGCGGTGGTTAAGCCGGAAGCGCAGCTGTGGCGTATTGCTGGCCAACAAGCGTTCGGCATCCTGCTTTTCGGCCGTTTTACGTGCGATGTACTCATGCAGCGCAGAGATGGCGCGACGGATGGTCGTGAGCTGGTGGAGCAGAAAATAAGTGGCGTCTCCGTAATCTGTCTCGGTATGCAGGTAAGCGCGAACGTATTTTGCGGGCGCCAGCTTGATGATGTGCGAGATCGACACGAATTCCATCAGCCAGTAACCGCTGCGTGCCATGGCCCAGTAGAACAGGGCACGTGCAGTACGGCCATTGCCATCCACAAAAGGATGGTCGTAGCCGATCATGAAGTGCAACAGGATGGCGCGTAGCACCGGATGCACGAAGGGCGCCGTGTCTTCGCCAGCGTTGGCGAAAGCGCATAGCGCCTCAAGCCGCTTCGGCAGGTCCTGAAAATCGGGTGGCGAATGCAGGATGCTGCCATCCCGCTGATCAATCACATCCACATCGTTGCTGGTCCGCAGGCGCCCCGCATCGTCCGGGTTTTCGAGTGTGTCGAGCGTCAGGATGCGATGCAGCTCAAGCACGCGGGCAGGCGTGATCGGCTCCTCGCGCAGCTCCCGCAGATGTTCCATCGCGCGGTAATTGTTGTAGATCATCTGCTCGCCGTGATCACGCGGTCGCCGCCCTTCGCGCAGCATGCCAGCGGCCACCTTGCGGGTCGTCGCGGCACCTTCGATCTGGCTGGAGGTAATGGCTTCTTCGATAAGCGAGGCGAGCAGATAGGGCTGCCTGTTCTCATGGATTGAAGCCCCTTCGGGCGCGCGAATCTGCCCAGCCGCATCGCGGTCGATGTGGTGCAGGTCGATCAACACCGGCTGCGGCGTGGCGAAGCGAAAGGGCTCTCCGTTTTTGTCTTGCAACGGCAATAACTGCAGCAAGGGCGTGCGCCCCAAGCTTGTAGCCGCCCACCACTGCTCGTGGCTCAGCCCTTCAGGCGGAGTCCGGTAACGCAGCTCTTCGTGATGCAGGTAGCGTCCTGCAGGCAAAGGATTGGCGTGCTGAGCCAGCAAGCGGAGGGCATCAGGCTCGTTCAGTGAGGACAGTATCTCGTGCAGAGAGGGGGGGGGGCGAGGAATACGCATTTTTCTACTAACTTAGTGCTTAATTAGTAGGAAATTAGCACTTCAGACAATAGTCGTCTACTAAATCAATAGTGAATTAGTAAACGTTCAGGCGCTTTGCAAGATTGCAACACTTAATCTACTCAGGTCTTGGCGATTTCCGTGGCCTCCCCCGACCCCGAACAAGCCCCCCGCCCGTTTCATCCCCATGCCCCGTACCGCATCCCTGTGCAAAACCAGGCTTGACACATGGCAGACGGCCCCCCAATCTTTCACGGCTCAGGCAGGCGCGTATGGAACCATTTTCAATCTAAGCTCACCAATGCCGACAAACCAAAGGCACTCCACAGCCAAGCACTCTGCCGGCAAAAAAAGGATTCAACATGCTCAGCCGTATCGCCCCGGGTTTAAGGTGGGGTGCATTCTGTGTCTCCCTCATCCTGTGCGGATGCAAAGCCGTGGGGCCGGATTACAAGACGCCAAAACTCTCGGAAACCGAGCTTCCTCAGCGCTGGACCTCGCCGACAGGCAAAGCCGCCGCAACGGCGCCTCAAGCCGCCGCCGCGCAGTGGTGGGCCGAGCTTGCTGACCCGGCCCTGAACGATCTGGTCAACGAAGCCTTCAGCAACAGTCCGACGCTCGAAGCCGCCTTGGCCCGCCTCAATGAATCGCGCGCCGCGCATGCCCAGGCGAGCGGCGCGGCCCTGCCAGGGCTAGGCGCCAGCGCGGCCGGACAACGCGCAGATTCAGGCCCCGACTCGGCGCCGTCCAACAGCGGCTGGCTGTCGCTGAATTCAAGCTGGGAATTGGACTTGTTCGGCGCCGTGCGTCGTGGCAGCGAAGGCGCGGCGGCGCGCGAAGAAGCCCAGCTCGCCACCCTTGCCGATGCCCGCGTGAGTCTGGCCGCCGATGTGGCCGATGCTTACCTGAGCTACCGCGCCTGCCAGTCGCAAGAAACTCTCAGCGAACAGGATCTGTCCTCCCGCGAAGCCACCCGCAAACTCACCGCGGACAGCGCCGAGGTCGGCTTCACTGCGCCTTATCTGGCCATCCGCAGTGCGGCCTCGGTGGCTGAAGCCAAAACCCGCCTCAGCGACAGCCGCTCGCAGTGCCAGCAACTGGAGAATCTGATCACCCGCCTGAGCGGCATCGCCCGGCCGACTCTGGCCAAGCTGCTGGCCCAGGCGCCCACCGGCCTGAACCGCCTGCCCGAGCCCCGCCATTTTGACGTTGCCATTCCCGCCCAGGCCGTGATGCAGCGCCCCGACGTGCGCGCCGTGGAACGCTCGCTCGCCGCCGCCTCGGCCGATGTCGGGCTAGCCGAAGCGGATCGCTTCCCGCGCATCGCCCTCAATGGCGAACTCGGCTATTCAAGCAACGGCAGCAGCACTGGCGGCGGCTACCTGTCCTTCGGCTCCTGGTCATTCGGCCCCTCGATGAGCCTGCCCATCTTCGATGGCGGCCGCCGTGCCGCCGCCGTGAAATCCGCCGAATCGCGTTATGCCGAGGCGCTGGCGGCCTACAAGGCCAAGGCTCGCGAAGCCATTCAGGAAATCGAAAACGCGCTCACCCGCTACGCCGCCACCCTCGATCGCACCGAAAATGCACGCACCGCCGCCAGGCAGTACGATCAATTTTTCAAGGTCGTCGAAAACCGTTACCGCGAAGGCGCCAGCAACCTGCTGGAACTGGAAGACGCGCGGCGCACCCGCCTCGATGCCCAGCAAAGCCTGCTCAGCGTGCAGAAGGAACGCCTGCAAGCCTGGATCGCGCTGAACCGCGCGACCGGTGGCGCGGCCGACTACGCGCCCGAACCCGCCGCCCCGGGCAAATCCTCATGAATCACACCATGCCAAAACTTCTCACATCCCTTCGCCTTCCCGCCCTGCTGCTCAGCACGCTCTGCCTCAGCACGCCCGCTCTTGCTGACGACAAGGCGCCGACAGCCACCGCCCAGATCGCACACGCCGGCTCGGAGGCCGGCGCCCGCCCGGCGCCCGACTTGCGCAAGCTGCCCGTAATCCGGCCGAAGATCGAGCTGTGGCCTGACCGCGTCGAAGTGGAAGGCAATGTCATGCCCTGGCAGGAAGTGCTGGTCTTTGCAGAAACCGGCGGGCTTCGCCTGACCAGTGTGCAGGTGAATATTGGCGACTTCGTACGTAAGGGCCAGGTGCTCGCCGTACTCGACACCGCCAGCGTCGAAACCGAGCTGGAAGCCGTCAACGCCCAGCTGATCGAAGCCAAGGCCACGCACAGTCAGGCCGAAGCCACCCTCGGCCGCGCCCAACGCCTGCTCCCCTCCGGCGGCGTCAGCCAGCAAGAACTCGCCCAGTACGAAACCCAGAAACAAACCGCCATCGCCCAGCTCGCCGTGGCGCGCACCCGCGTCAAGGCGCAGGAACGCAAACTCGAATCCGCCAAACTCCTCGCCCCGGACGATGGCCTGATCTCGGCCAGCACAGCGGCTGAGGGCGATATCGTGCGCACCGCCAGCGAGCTTTTTCGCCTGATCCGCCAGGCACGCCTCGAATGGCGCGCCGAAGTGCCAGGCAAAACACTGCTGCGCATCGAACCCGGTCAGGAAGTCGTCATCGCCAGCCCGCTGGGCGAAGAACTCAAAGGCCGGGTGCGTCGCGTCGCCCCCACCATCGACATCAAAACCCACACCGGCCTCGTCTACGTCGACCTGCCCGCCGACAGCCAGCTCAAAGCCGGCTTGCGCGTGACCGGCAGCCTCAGCACCACGCGCAAAGCGCTGGTCCTGCCGGCCGCCGCCATCCTTCACGACAAGGATGGCGACCGCGTCTTCACGCTTGAAAACAACCAGGTGCAGGCCATCAAAGTCAGCATCGGTCGCACTCAGGATGACAAGAAAGAAGTCATCGCCGCCGGCCTGAGCGAACGCAGCCGGGTGGTTGCGCGCGACCTGGAAGAACTCCTCCCGGAAAACCCGAAGGCCGAGCCAGCCGCACAAAAACCCGAAGCGCCAGCAAAATCCTGAGCCAAGGCGCGCTTGCCGGAATCAATCTGAGCTGGGGACGAGCGCGGCCTGCTGGCTGACCGTCCCGCCCAGCACCTGCCTGAAGATCCGCATGCAGCAAGGTTCTTAGGCAATGCATCGCAAAGATCGTTGTCAGCATTGGGCCTTGGGCATGCCTGCCCGGAGAGGGCTGCCCCATGCGGCTCTGCAGGCATACAAAAGTCCGGAAGGGTGGGCTCGGTGAGCCCACGCGCCAGCAGCAAAATGACCCAAACCGCGTGGGCACACCGTGCCCACCCTACAGTTTTCACTCTTCGCCGAAGGCTTCAGCGGATGAATCGCCCGCCCAATCAGACGCGCAGAGCCCCGTAGCCACATACCGGTGGAAGGACGACCACGGCCAACCAACTACACGCGTGGCATGACCGTGCTTGACCGGGTTGTAATGGATGTAATCCACCCAACGCGCAAAGTCTGCGTCGTCACGCAACGTGTGTTCGAAATAGCGGCGTTGCCACAAGGTGCTTTCCCGATGCTTTTCCTTGGAAGCGCTCATCCACGCCTCAATATGCAGGCTTTCACCGAGCGCCATGGAGACGCGCCGCTTGATCAACGACCAGCGCGTCGCAAAATCGCTATCGCCCGGTGGCAGTGTCCAGATGCAATGCAGGTGATCCGGCATCAGCACCCAGGCATCAATCGAGAAAGGATGTTTTTCGCGCGTACGCGTGATCGCCTCGCGCAAGGCTGCGCGAGCCGCAGCCTCAACAAGCCAGGGCTGCCGACGATAAGTGACGACGGTGAAGAAGAAGCTCCCTCCAGGCTGTACCGCACGACGGTAGTGGCTCATCCGTTCCCCCTATGCCATTCGTAGGGTGGGCTCGGTGAGCCCACGCTTCCGAACGTACATCAAAGAACTGCGTGGGCACACCGTGCCCACCCTACCGGGCTAAATTCAGCGCCTGAGCATGATACAAATATAGAGTGCAAACAAAAAGTCCAAATACATAGTAGAGTTCGCTTGTGAGGGTACCAGCTAGTGAGTGTTTTCGTTCCTGCTTTGCCTGCTCGAAAACTCAACAATAAAACATGGAAACGTCATGGCAACATCAAGCAAAATCACCAGTGCTGAGCAGGCATACGAGGATTCATATGCAGCACCACAGGATCCTCCCCCAGACATAGTTGTCTACAACGAACTGCGTTCATGCGCTGATCTATATAGACTCTACTCGAAGGGTCAGCTTGAGATCAAACCTGACTTTCAGCGGGATGTCGTCTGGAAATCCCCAGACAAGACCCGTTTTATCGATTCTTTGATGAAACAATTGCCAATACCGAGCATGTGTTTTGGGTACGACAACAGTACGGCCAAGTGGATTGTTATTGATGGTCTGCAACGGATGTCGTCCATTGTCGAGTTCTTGGACCCAAAATCAGAATGGAAGCTATCCAAACTGCCTGATATTGACCCGAAAATTGCGGGCGAACGAGTTAGCGCATTGCGGGACGCAACGTCTCCCTTACATGTCATGTATGAACGAGTTGAGAACCTGACCTTACCGGTGACGGTTCTGCGATGTGACTTCTCATCCGGGGAACACATGGAATATCTTTTTAAAATATTCCATCGCCTGAACGCGGGAGGGATTCGTTTAACGAACCAAGAAATTAGAAATTGCATCTACTCTGGAGATTTCAACTCTATGTTGATGACCCTAGACGACACCCCAAATTGGATCGAGGCAAAAAAATACATTACTGGGCGAAAAGATCGCTTTCGTTCCGTCGAACTAATCCTCCGTATCTTCGCCTTCCAAGATAATCTGGAATCCTACAATGGGAACCTCACAACGTTTTTGAACACTTTCATGAAATGCCATCGCTTAGATGGTGCAGCTCAAATTAAAAAATACAAAAGAAGGTTTGAGCAGGTTGCGGAGATATTTGTCACGAAGGTAGCAGAACACATCGAGAAGATCGGGTTTTCGCAGGCGGAGGCGTTACTTGTGGCCGTTGCGATAAACTCCAAATCTCTGTTGTCAAGTACGCCGCTTGCCATGAAGAAAAAGATCGGAAAGTTTTATAAAATTGAGTTACTACAGACAGCAGCATTGAGCTCTGATCTGTCGCGGACAGAACATGTCCAGCAGCGTATTAACGAAGCAATTCAAGCACTCAGTTGAGGAATCTGGATGTTATCGAATGCCCGCCTGCTGGCCTCGCTTGACATGCTTGAGTACTACTTCGGGAAAGTTACAAATCCGCCAGCCCCCCCGGCAAAGCCAGAACCTGGTCAGCCGAGCCAGTTTTGCAAATACGCCGCATTAGAGCTATGCGGATGGATTGAAGAGGCTCAAGACCACATTGCGGGACTATTCGCAGCCAGCCTGAAAACCGTTGAATGCAAGTCGCGGCTAACCGAGTTGATCGAAAAAAATTACGGCTTCGACATGTACCAAAATTTTATGCCAATGATGGCTTTTGTTATCGGCATGGAACGTTACGACCTGTTAATTTCAGATCTACGCTCTCCGGGAAGTCCATTCTACATTTTGGAATCAACCATCCAAAGCAACCAGTACAAAAAATTGCGGAACACTCACGCCCATACTCATTTCAATGAAGCTGAAGTTAAAAAATTAACTCACCTAAACTCCCCTGCTGTGGTGAAGAAGCATGCTGAATGCATCTACAAAGGATTTGATGTACTGGTTTCTGAGCTGAAAATCCGCAACCTGCTGTAGGCCGCAGATTCAGTACCCCTAATCCAATTTCCCACGGCGACCTTTTCGAACCTGACTAGCAAATTCGCCCATCAAAACAACAAAGCGGAATAATCACAACACCGGCGCCAGCCAGCGCTTGGCCTCGCCCTCGCTGAGGCCCGCGCGCACAGCCCAGTCCTTCAGCTGATCCTCACCGATCTTGCTCACCGCAAAATACTGCGCATCGGGGTGAGCCAGATAGAAGCCGCTGACCGCTGCCGCCGGGTTCATGGCGTAAGTTTCGGTCAGAGTCATGCCGATGGCTTCTTCAGGATTGAGTAGCTTGAAGATCTCGCCCTTGGCGGTGTGATCCGGGCAGGCCGGGTAGCTTGGCATCCGCGCAGGTAGCCCGACGATCATCCGCGTGGCATCGCCACAAGACGGCCGCCCTGCGCCCGGATGCCCGCAAAAACAGCCTCAGCCACATCCAGCGGAAAATCGCCGGGGAGCTGCGCAGCGACCTCGGCAAGCACGCGCTCTGTTGCATCCAGCGTTTCCTGGATCACGGACTCTGCCAGCTCACGCCCAAGCCCCAGCTGCTGGGCCATGGCAATCCAGTGACGGCGCTGGATCTGTTGCAGGCCGTAGTAATTTTCACTGCCACGAATGGCCATGGCGAGCTTGGCCTTGCTGGGCGGGAGCTTGTTTCTGCCTTTGCCCATAATCGGAAAAGCAGAGAGCACATCGTACAAAGGCGTGGCTTTGAAGCGCCCGCCAGGCAGCAGGAAGAGGCTGAAGTTTTTGGCATGGCCGTCGGTGGCGGCCAGCAGCCAGAAGACGATCTGCGTCTTGAAGAAGTTGCGGCGGTCTTGTGCGGCGGATTCTGAGCCCGCCAGGATGTTCATGATCGTGGCGATGCCGGGGCCGCCATCGGCCTGGTATTTGCGCAGGGGCGGCGTGCCGGTGGCCTGGCATAGATCCTCCTGCGGCAGGCGGATGATCCAGCTGGCATCGCTGGCGGGCCGGCGGTCGAAGCGCTCGACGACCAGAACCTTCTGATCCTCGAAGCGGGCAATTTCGCAGGCGGCACTCGGCAAACCGTAAGCGGCCACGATTTTTGAGCAGAGCCATTCATTTTCGACCGAGCTGCGCATGTCGGCCTGCATGTTGCCGACCAGCCCCAGCGGCAGCTTGAAGATATGCGTGGTGGGGGTGCTGCCATGTGGCAGGAGCCACTGCGCGCCTTGGCGCAGCAAGGCGGTTTTCTCCTGTGCGCCCGCAATCGACAGGCGCAGATCATCGCCACGCTCGTCCTGCCCGAGCGGCATGCCTGCGGTGACATTGCGCAGCAATTGTGCGATGCCCGCCTCATCAATTGCCTCGCCCTGAATGCTGTGCAGCGCCTCAGGTTCGAGATCAGGCGCCAGCAACTGGATGGCGCCGACACAATCGCGCCCAAGCGTTGCGAGCAGGTCGAAGGGCGCAACGCTCTCGGCCTTGTAGCGCCGCGCCAGACGCAGTCGGATCGCATCGCTGTCGGGCAACAGATTGTCAAAGAAGGCGGCAACCCGGTCGCCCTTCCAGACTTGATTGCCCGGCGTGAAGGGCAGCGAGAGCGACAAGGGGCGCCCTTGCTCATCGGCAATCCATTCCTCGAAATAGCCGAGCTGCTCGCCGCGTGAGGTGTGCTCCCAATAGCCCACAGGAAGACCGTTCATCCAGATATTCAGGCGCAGCAGGCGCGAGCTTCGTTTGGCCATGAGCTACCAGGCCTCCCGCTTTTTTGTTGCGCTACGGCCGTTCTTCGGCGCGCTGCGTGAAGGCTCGGCCGCTTGGTGCTGGCGCGCCTCAACGGAATGAAGTGGCACGGGGTAAGCGCTCGCGGCCTGCGGATCAGCGTCGGCCACAGAGCTCATGATCACCCTTGCATCAGCAAGCACCCACTCGACCCCCAACACCCGCAGCACTTTGAACAGACGCTCGACGCTGGCAGAGGCCGGATTGGTCTCCAACTGTGCATAGGTTTGCTGGGTCACCCCCAGCAGTTCGGCCAGCGCCGATTGCGTAAGCCCTCTGGACTTGCGGAAGCCGAGCAGGATCGGGCGCAATTGATCCAGCGTGGTAATCGGATAGTTCATGGAGGCCTCCTTGCGCACAGACTTTAAATACACACAATTAACTGTAAATCAAAAATACAGCTTTCGCACTGTTAATTTAAAAAACAGTCTATTAGCTGTAATTAAAATCAACAGCCTTTCTATGCATCAGTCTGCCCGAAAGGCGCGCGGCCCTAGCCTGCGAATCGAATCATAAAGGGCCGCAATCGCTGGAGACTGGTCACTCAAGGAGATGCCGTCTCTCCGATGTCGTTCCCGCGAAGGCGGGAATCCAGCGGCGTTCGCGAAGTCACTGGGTTCCCGCCGTCGCGGGAACGACGGGACTGTGATGTCAAATGACTTGAATGAACAAGGGCCGCAATCGCGGCCCTTGTTCATTTCACCAACTCAGAAAATCACAGCACTGGTGCCAACCAGCGCTTGGCCTCGCCCTCGCTGAAGCCCGCCCGCGCCGCCCAATCCTTCATCTGATCCTCACCGATCTTGCTTACGGCGAAGTACTGCGCATCGGGGTGGGCCAGGTAGAAGCCGCTGACCGCAGCCGCCGGACTCATGGCGTAGGTTTCGGTCAGGGTCATGCCGATGGCTTCTTCGGGATTGAGCAGCTTGAAGATCTCGCCCTTGGCGGTGTGATCCGGGCAGGCCGGGTAGCCGGGGGCGGGGCGCACGCCGACGTATTGCTCGGCTATCAGTGCATCCCGATCCAGCGCTTCGCCCGCCGCGTAGCCCCAGTAATCGGTGCGCACACGCTGATGCAGCCATTCGGCGGCAGCCTCGACGAAGCGGTCGGCGATGGCCTTGAGCATGATGGCGTGATAGTCGTCATGCACGGCTTCGTATTCGGCGACGCGCTTTTCCAGATTACGCCCGGCGCTGACGGCGAAAGCGCCGATGTAATCGGGCACGCCTGAATCTGCATCGGCGATGAAATCGCTGAGGCAGTAGTTGGGCTTGCCGGCCGGGCGTTCGTGCTGCTGGCGCAGGCCGCGCCAGGCGGCGATGATTTCGGTGCGCGATTCGTCCTTGTAGATCAACACGTCGTCATTCTGCGCAGCCGCCGGGAAGAGCCCGAAGACGGCATGGGCCTCAATCCAGCGTCCGTCGATGGCCTGCTTGAGCATCCTCTGCGCATCCTTGAAAACATTCGTCGCGGTTTCGCCCACCACCTTGTCCGTCAGGATCGCCGGATAGGCGCCGGCCAGATCCCAGGTCTGGAAGAAGGGCGCCCAGTCGATGTAGGGCTCCAGCGTGGCCAGATCGATGTTACGCAGACGCTGGATGCCGGCGCGTGCAGGCTTGGCCGGCACATAAGCCGCATCGCTGTTCCACTTGAATCGGTTGGCGCGCGCAGCGGCCAGCGACACCAGTTTCACGCCGGCCTTGGCGGCGTGCTGCTGGCGCACTTTTTCGTAATCCTCGGCCACTTCCGCAACGTACGCATCGCGGCCGTCGATGGACAGCAGGCTGGTCACGACGCCAACGGCGCGTGAGGCATCCGGCACGTACACGACGGGGTGTTCGTAGTGCGGCGCGATCTTGATGGCGGTGTGGGCGCGACTGGTGGTGGCGCCACCGATCAGCAGCGGCACAGAAAAGCCCTGACGCTGCATCTCGGCGGCGACATGGCTCATCTCTTCCAGCGAGGGCGTGATCAGGCCGGACAGGCCGATGATCTGCGCGCCATGTTCTTTCGCGGCGTGCAGGATCTTCTCGGTGGGCACCATCACGCCTAGGTCGATGACTTCGTAACCATTGCAGCTGAGCACGACGCCGACGATGTTCTTGCCGATGTCATGCACATCGCCCTTGACGGTCGCCATGATGACCGTACCCTTGCCGGCGGCACCGGTGCGCTTCTTCTCCTCCTCGATGAAGGGGATCAGGTGGGCCACGGCGGATTTCATGACGCGGGCGGATTTGACCACCTGCGGCAGGAACATCTTGCCGTCGCGGAACAGGTCGCCCACCACGGACATGCCGGCCATCAGCGGGCCTTCGATCACGGCCAGCGGCGGCTTGCCCTCGGCGAACAGCTTGGCACGAACTTCTTCGGTGTCTTCCACCACGAACTGGGTAATGCCCTTGACCAGCGCGTGCGACAGGCGCGCTTCGACGGTCCAGTCGCGCCAGGCCAGATCCTGCACGTTTTCCTTGGCCTGACCTTTGACGGTCTGGGCGAATTCGACGAGGCGCTCACCCGCATCAGGATGACGGTTCAATACGACGTCTTCCACCTTGTCGCGCAGCTCCGGCGCGAGATCGTCATACACGCCCAACTGGCCGGCGTTGACGATGCCCATGGTGAGGCCCGCCTTGATGGCGTGATACAGGAAGACGGTGTGGATCGCTTCGCGCACCGGATCATTGCCACGGAAGCTGAAGCTCACGTTGGACACGCCGCCGCTGGTCTTGGCGTAAGGCAGATTCGTGTGAATCCAGCGCACGGCTTCGATGAAGTCGACGGCGTAGTTGTTGTGCTCTTCGATGCCGGTGGCAATCGCGAAGATGTTCGCGTCGAAAATGATGTCTTCGGGCGGAAAGCCGATGCCCATCAGCAGATCGTAAGCGCGCTTGCAGATCTCCGTCTTGCGCTGATAGGTGTCGGCTTGGCCCTTTTCGTCGAAGGCCATCACCACGGCGGCCGCGCCATACTGCATGCACAATTTGGCGTGATGCAGGAACGCAGCTTCGCCTTCCTTCATCGAAATGGAATTGACGATGCCTTTACCCTGAATGCATTGCAGGCCGACTTCGATGATCTCCCACTTGGAAGAGTCGATCATGATCGGCACGCGCGCGATATCCGGCTCAACCGCGATGAGCTTGAGGAAGCGCTCCATCGCGGCCTTCGAATCCAGCATGGCTTCGTCCATGTTGATGTCGATGACCTGCGCGCCGTTCTCTACCTGCTGGCGGGCCACGGCCAGTGCATCGTCGAAGCGCCCTTCGAGAATCATGCGGGCGAAGGCCTTGGAGCCGGTGACGTTGTTGCGCTCGCCGACGTTCACGAACAGGCTGTCGGCGCCGATGCTGAAGGGTTCCAGGCCGGACAGGCGCTGGCGCACTTCGATTTCGGGAATGCTGCGCGGTTTGATCGTCGCCACGGCTTCCGAGATGGCACGGATATGCGCGGGCGTGGTGCCGCAGCAGCCACCGATGATGTTCAGGAAGCCGGCTTGTGCCCATTCCGTGATGTCGGCAGCGAGCTGTTCGGGCGTTTCGTCGTAGCCCGTGGGCGAGAGCGGATTGGGCAGGCCGGCATTCGGGTGAGCGGAGACAAAGCTGCTGCAGAAACCGGAGGTCTCGGCAACGTACTGACGCAGTTCCTTGGCGCCCAGCGCGCAATTGAAACCAAAGGAAATCGGCTTGGCATGTGCCAGCGAATTCCAGAAGGCTTCGGCGGTCTGGCCCGACAGGGTGCGGCCGGAGGCATCGGTGATGGTGCCGGAAATCATGATCGGCAGCGTGCGGCCCAGATCGGCGAAAAGCTTCTGCACGGCGAACACGGCGACCTTGGCGTTGAGCGTGTCAAACACGGTTTCGATCAGCAGGATGTCGGCGCCACCTTCCATCAGGGCCTTGGCGGACTGATAGTAATCCTCGGCCAACGCGTCGAAGCTGATGTTGCGATAGCCCGGATCATTCACGTCCGGAGAGATCGACAGGGTGCGCGATGTCGGTCCGATCACGCCGGCGCAGAAACGCGGCTTGGCGGGATCTTTAGCGGAGAATTCATCGCACAGCTGGCGCACCAGACGCGCGCCTTCGACGTTCAGCTCGTAGGTGATGTCTTCCAGCCCGTACTCGGCCTGCGACACGCGCGTGCCGTTGAAGGTGCAAGTCTCGATCAGGTCAGCACCGGCTTCCAGATAGGCGCGATGGATTTCAGCAATGACTTCCGGCTTGGTCAGCAGCAGCAGGTCGTTGTTGCCCTTGAGATCGCGATTGAAATCGGCAAAGCGCGTGCCGCGATAGTCGGCCTCGGTGAGCTTGTATTGCTGGATCTGGGTGCCCATGCCGCCATCCAGAATCAGGATGCGATGTTTGAGCAGGGCGGTCAGTTCAGTCGTGCGGTCGGCTTGCATGGGTCATTCTCCGGGCGTGTCAAACGCTCAGCAGTCAGAGGGGAAAAGCGGGGGAGTTTTCTGGCTCACCGGCGTTCCGCACGAGATCTGCATGAAGCGGTGAGCGCCGTTGAATCTGGCCCGCACCGGGTGCGGGTTCCGAGCCTGGGAATCTGGACAGATCCTCGCAGCGCTCCTCGGAAAGGACGGATTATCCCAGATAATTCATCAGGGTGCGAGATGATGGCGAGCCTGGGATCACAGTTGCGGACGCTTCTGCTGACCAGTCGCCGCTGCGCCGCCCAGGGTCTGCCCGTAGAGAATCCGGCTGCGGCGCACCTCAAGCAAAGTGCCTGCTACAGAAAACTGGGCGTCTACCTGCCACACTTCGGGGCGGTTCTGATCCAGCGGCCAGTGCCATAGCTCGCCAGATTCGCGCCCCTCAATCCACCCCGGCCGCCCCAGCGCACGCCTCACCTGATCACGGCTCATGCCTGGCTGCAAGGCCTCGACATTGGCTTCGGTCAGCACTTGCTGCAGGCTCATCAGGATTCCGTTCGGTGCCACACGCGCCATGAAATTTCCGCCGCCCTTCGGTATCCGCGCAAACTCCAACTGCAAACTGCCATCACCCTCTGACCACACCATGCTCGGCTCGCCCATCTGATCCAGCAGCTGCGGCATCGTCGCCTTGCCCGGCTCCAGGCCATGCGAGGCCGGTCCGCAGGCACTCAGCACGCAGACCAGCAAGAACAGGGATGAGAGGATTATGCTTCGCACGTTTCACCACGTAGACCACAGGAGATAATGCCCAGCCTAGCGCAGGGCCGGGTCGCCAAGCTATGCGTGTATTCCCCGAGCCGCGTGGCGCGGAAATTGCATGACTCATGACGGCAAGCGATGCCTGAAGAGGCGCACAGGGCGGCCTTCTGCAGCATGGCATGCTGAAGAGGCAAGCTGCGAGCGGATCTGCAGCACGGGTCGTCCAATTTTCGAACGGCTTGGCTGACAAGCAGCACGCAGCTTTTTGTTGTGTACCATCCGTCATCAGGCTCACCCGGCCTGACATTCCGCAAGGCATGCGCAGCACCCACCTATCCAAGGAGACCATCCAGATGAAGAAGACTGTGATCGCACTGGCCGTACTGAGCTTTGCTTCGGGCCTGGCCCAGGCGCAGGAAGTAATCGTGAAGATCGGCCACGTCGGCCCGCTGACCGGCAACGTCGCCCACATGGGCAAGGACAATGAGAACGGCGCGCGTCTGGCCCTGGAGGAATACAACGCCAAGGGCGTGATGATCGATGGCAAGAAGGTTAAATTCGAACTCATCGGAGAAGACGACGCTGCCGACCCGAAGACCGGCAACATCGTCGCACAACGCCTTGTGGATGCAGGCGTCAAGGGCATCATTGGTCACCTGAATTCCGGCACCACCATCCCGGCTTCGCGCATTTACAACCAGGCCGGCATCCCGATGGTTTCGCCCTCGGCTACCAATGTGACGCTGACCCAGCAGGGCTTTCCCTACATCTTCCGCACCATGGCCAACGATGCCCAGCAAGGCAGCGTGATCGGTAAATATGCGGCGACCAAACTGGGCAAGAAAGTTGCGATCATTGACGACCGCACGGCCTACGGCCAAGGCCTGGCCGATGAAGTGGAAAAAGGCGTGAAGGGCAATGGCGGCACGCTGACGTCCCGCGAATTCACAACCAATCAAGCCACCGATTTCGCCGCCATCCTCACCAAGATCAAGGCCAAGAACCCGGACGTGATCGTCTATGCCGGCATGGATGCGCAGGGCGGCCCGATGCTCAAGCAGATCAAGCAGCTCGGCATCAAGGCAAAGTTCGTCACCGGCGATGGTGGCTGCACGCCTGAATTCATCAAACTGGCGGGTGATGCCATGAGCGACGCAGCGTACTGCTCGCAAGCCGGCCTGCCGCTGGAACAACTCTCTGACAAGGGCTTCAAGGATCGCTTCAAGAAGCGCTTCAACGTGGATATCCAGAATTACGCACCCTACGCCTACGATGCCGCTGCCGCGATCATCGAAGGCATGAAGGCCGCCAATTCGTCCGATCCGGTCAAGTACCTGCCTGCGCTGAAAAAGGTTCAGTTCAAGGGCGTGACGGGCAATGTTGCCTTTGACGAAAAGGGTGACACCAAGTTTGGCGCCATCACCATGTATCAATTCAAAGCAGGCACCTGGGCCGCGTTGAAGTAAGCTCGCGCTTGAGCACAGAAACGGGGCGCCATGATTGTTGCGCCCCGTTTTTGTGCAATGCACTCTTGATCTTGATTAATGCCCGGTTTGTTCGAGGTGTGGACAATCGCCCCCCTTTGAGGCTGTTCATGAGCTATAGCGAGAGACCGTCAGCAGGGTGAAGAGCAGCGCAGGAACCGGAATGTATGTTGATACATGAGGATTCCGAGCCGCGCATGAGCCCTGATCACGGCCTCGCAGTAAGATCATGAACCGCCTCTAGCACTTTGGTACTATCGCCAGCCATGGAAACCCTGCTCCAGCAAATCATTAACGGCCTCGTCGTCGGCAGCGTATATGCGCTCGTCGCCTTGGGTTACACCATGGTCTACGGCATTCTGGGCCTGATCAACTTTGCCCATGGTGACGTACTCATGGTAGGCGCGCTGGTCGCGCTGCAAGTCGTCGTTTTCGTACAGAAGACCTGGCCTGCCCTCGGCGCGATTCCTGTGCTGCTGATCGGCCTCAGCGTCGCCATGATCGTGTGCATGGCGATGGGCTATATTATCGAGCGCACCGCCTATCGACGATTACGCAATGCGCCACGCCTTGCGCCGCTGATCACCGCCATCGGCATGTCCTTCCTGCTGCAAACCCTGGCCATGATCATCTGGGGACGCAATTACCACAGCTTCCCGCAACTGATTTCCACCACACCGCTGCAGCCTGTCGACGGTGTATTCATCACGCCAGTGCAGATCATCATCCTGATCAGCTCGGCATTCCTGATGCTGGCCCTGACCCTGCTGGTGAACAAGACCCGGCTGGGCCGCGCCATGCGTGCCACGGCCGAGAATCACCGCGTTGCCAGCCTGATGGGCGTGGACACCAACAAGATCATTTCGACGACCTTCATCATCGGCTCCGGCCTCGCCGCCATTGCCGGCGTGATGTACGCCTCGAATTACGGCGTGGCGCACTACGCAATGGGCTTCGCTCCCGGCATCAAGGCCTTCACGGCGGCGGTGCTGGGCGGCATCGGTAATCTGGGTGGCGCCATGGTGGGAGGTCTGGTGCTCGGCCTGGTCGAATCCATCGGTGCCGGCTATCTGGGATCGGCTACCGATCTGTGCCATCTGCCGCTGTGGGCTCAGTCAATTTCGCTGCAGGAAACCTGCGCCAATGGTGGCCACTTTGAACTGCTGTCGAGCAACTATCAGGACATCTTTGCCTTTGTCATTCTCGGCATCGTCCTGATCTTCCGCCCCACCGGGCTGCTCGGCGAACGCGTTTCTGATCGCGCATAAGCACCAACTCTCGGGACTCCCCATATGAACGAACTCGCTGTCGCGATTCCCTGGCTCGGTAGCCGTAACCCCAAGGCCGCACGCGGCGTGGTGCTGGCGCTGATGCTGATCGCCCCGCTGATTGCCGCAATGGTCGGTAACACCTGGGTGCGCATTCTGGATTTCGCCTTGCTCTACGTGATGCTGGCGCTGGGCCTGAATCTGGTTGTCGGCTTCGCCGGACTGCTCGATCTGGGCTACATCGCCTTCTACGCGGTGGGCGCCTACACCTGGGCCTTTCTCGCCTCGCCACATTTCGGCCTGCATCTGCCCTTCTGGCTCGTGTTGCCGGCAGGCGCCGGCTTTGCCGCATTGGCCGGGCTGATCCTCGGTGCGCCAGTACTGCGCCTGCGGGGGGATTATCTGGCCATCGTCACGCTGGGTTTCGGCGAGATCGTGCGCATTTTCATGAACAACCTGAATTACCCGATCAACATCACCAACGGGCCGCAGGGCGTGAACATGCTCGACACCCTGAACCTGTTCGGCTGGGATGTTTCACGCCATATCCCGATCACCGACAACTTCAAGATCAATTCACTGGTGATGTTCTATTACGTCTTCCTGCTCTTCGTGGTCGGCTCGGTAATCGTCATCCGCCGCTTGCAGGTCTCGCGTATCGGCCGTGGCTGGGCGGCGATTCGCGATGACGAACTGGCGGCCAAGGCCATCGGTATCAACACGCGCAACATGAAGCTGCTGGCCTTCGCCATGGGCGCCACTTTCGGCGGCGTGGCCGGCGGCCTGTTCGGCAGTTTTCAGGGCTTCGTCTCACCGGAATCCTTCTCGCTGATGGAATCCATCGCCATTCTGACCATGGTCGTCTTCGGCGGCATGGGCAATCTGGGCGGCGTAATCCTCGGCGCCATCGCCCTGTCGCTGCTGCCGGAAATCCTGCGCAGCGTTGCCCTGCCGGTGCAACAAGCCGTCTTCGGCCAGGTGATTCTCGACCCCGAAGTGCTGCGTATGTTGCTGCTGTCATTGGCCATGATCTTCATGATGCTGCTACGCCCGGCCGGTCTGCTGCCCGCCCATGCCCGCTACTCCCGCCCTGAACTGGCGAAGACCGGGAGGGTTACGGAATGAGTATCAGCCTGCTCGAAGCCCAGAACATCAGCAAACGCTTCGGCGGCCTCACCGCGCTGTCGGATGTTTCGCTGAGCATCCGCAAAGGCGAGATCTACGGCCTGATTGGCCCCAACGGTGCGGGCAAGACCACCCTCTTCAATGTGCTGACCGGCGCCTACACACCGGATGGCGGCGAATTCATCTTTGCCGGCAGCGAACTGCCAACCGGCACGCCACATGTGGTGGTGGCGCGCGGTATTGCGCGCACTTTCCAGAATATCCGCCTGTTCCGTGAAATGACCGCGCTGGAAAACGTGATGGCCGGCCACCACCTGCGCTCGGATTCGAGCCTGTGGGGCATCCTCACCCAGAACCGCCACGCCCGCGAAGAAGAACGCCTGATCACCGAGCGCGCCTTCGAAATGCTGCGCTATGTGGGCATCGAACATCACGCGACAACGGTGTCACGCAACCTCTCCTATGGCGATCAGCGCCGTCTGGAAATCGCCCGGGCGCTGGCCACCGAACCGCAACTGCTGGCCCTGGATGAACCGGCGGCCGGCATGAACGCCACCGAAACCGGCCAGCTGCGCGAGCTGATTTCGACGATCCGTCAGGATGGCGTCACCGTGCTGCTGATCGAACATGACGTGAAACTGGTGATGGGCCTGTGCGACCGCGTGGCGGTACTGAATTTCGGCAAGAAAATCGCCGAAGATGTGCCTGCCGTGGTCCAGAAAAATCCTGACGTCATCGAAGCCTATCTGGGGAGCGGTCACCATGGCCACTGAACAAAAAGCGCCCATCCTGCAACTCAAGGATGTGCAGATTGCCTACGGCCAGATCCAGGCGGTCAAGGGTGTCAATCTCGAAGTCTGCAGCGGCGAGCTGGTGTGCCTGATCGGCGCCAACGGCGCGGGCAAGACCACCACCCTGAACGCCATCGCCGGCCTCCTGCCGACCAAGGGCGGCGAGCTGATCTATCAGGGCGTGAACATCAACACCCTGCCCACGCACTTGCGCCTGCGTCAGGGGATCGCACTGGTGCCGGAAGGGCGCGGCATCTTCACGCGCCTGACGGTGGAAGAAAACCTGCGCATGGGCGCCTATACGCGCGACGATCAGGAGGGCATCGAAGCCGATCTGGAACGCGTCTTCAGCATGCTGCCGCGCGTGAAGGAACGCCTCGCCCAGGTCGCCGGCACCCTGTCGGGCGGCGAACAGCAGATGGTCGCCATCGGCCGCGCGCTGCTGTCGCGGCCGAAACTGCTGCTGCTGGATGAACCGTCGATGGGCCTGGCCCCGCTGGTCATCGAGACGATCTTCGAAGTCGTCCAGACCGTGGTGAAGGAAGGCATGAGCATCCTGCTGGTGGAGCAGAATGCCAACTTGGCGCTGGCCTTTTCGCAACGCGGCTACGTCATGGATGGCGGCCTGATCACCCTCTCCGGTACGGGCGAAGCCCTGCTGAACGACCCCAAGGTCCGCAGTGCCTATCTGGGCGAAGTCGAGGCCTGATCAAGCCGGCCTTGTAGGTGCGACTTCAGTCGCACGCCGAGCGTGGGTGGCCGACTGAAGTCGGCCCTACGAAAATCGGGTCGCGCTGTCCGAAAAACACTCAGGCTCTGAATGGCCAATTTCGAGGCCTGCCTGCACAGCCGCACCCAGCAAGGCTCTGCAAGCATGCATTCCGGAGAAGCAATCTGGGAGCGGCTCTTCAGGCGGCCTGACCTGCGACATAATGCAGCGCCTGCTCCACCGGCACTATTGCCGCCGGCCCGCCATACACATCGATGGCATTGATCAGCACGCTCACCTTGTAGCCGCGCACCATCGCGCTGCGGGCCGTGCGGTGAATGTCGAACTCCGGCCCGCCGCCGGCCAGATACAGCTCATCGACTTTCAGAGCGAGCAGGAATGCCTCGAATTCCTCGCTCTCGAACGCATCCTTTTCCGTTACGTAGAACATCGGCAAAGCCGCCTGCTCCGAGAAGTCCATCGCCCGCAGCCTGCCACTCCAGCCCGCTGAAGGGCCGCGCATCACGGCGCTCTCCACACCCACCACCTCAAGCCCGGCATCCCGTGCAGCGGCCACATGCGCAGCCAGATGGGCCTGCACCGCGCCCTGCTGCGCAGCGGGCTCCAGCACCACCAGCGCCTTGCGCGCCTGCCGGTACGGGCCGATCTGCCCCTGCCGTCCGGTTGAGGACCGCCAGGCCAGCCAGGCCAGAAAAAACAACAACTGCAGGAAGGCAAAACTCAGGAGTTCAGGCAGGTGCGGAAACATGATGAATGGGTCACTGTCAGATATTGATGAAGTCGGAGAAGACACTTCAATCAAGACCATCCCCGCGCAATCTGCCCAATTCCAGCGCTAGCGGGCAGTGCCACCTTCATGGCAGAACGCATCGCGTAAAGCCTCTGCAGCAAAGGCTTTACGACGACCCGGACAAACCCGGCTATGCCTGATGACTTAAGCCAGGCAGGTCGCGAGGTGTCAGTGCCCGTCCTACCTGATTGATGGCTCCCACCCAGAGCATGGGAACGATCCGAATTCCGCCCCCAAACAGATCTTCAGCTAGTTCGTCACCACCGGCAGTGCCGCGCCCTTCGGCCACAGCAGCCACATGCGGCCTTGCTGGCGCATCTGGCCGGCGAGCTTGCCGGCCTCGGCACCAAAACCCCAGAAGAAATCCGCCCGCACCCGGCCACGGATCGCCCCGCCGGTGTCCTGCGCCAGCACCATGCGCTGCATCGGCTTGCCATCCGGCAGTGCAAAACTGATGAACACCGGCGCGCCCAGCGGCACCATGCGCGTATCCACGGCAATCGCCCGGCCTGCCGTCAGCGGCACGCCCAGCGAGCCTTTCGGCCCCTCGCCGTTGGCGGATTCCTCGCGGAAAAACACGTAGCTGGGGTTGGCGTTCAGTAACTCGGACAGGCGCTGCGGATTGGCCCGCGCCCAGTTCTGGATGCCTACCATGCCGGCCTGCGCCAGCGTCAGCTCACCCTTGTCGATCAGCCAACGGCCAATCGATTTGTAGGGATGGCCATTCTGGTCGGCATAGGCGATGCGCACGCGCGAGCCATCGGCCAGTTGCACCTGACCCGAGCCCTGCACCTGCAGGAAGAAGAATTCGACCGGATCATTCACCCACAGCAGGGTTTTGGCGGCAAAAGTCTCGCCCTGTGATTCGATCTGCGCACGCGACCAGTAAGGCAGCACCTTGCGCCCCTCGACGCGACCACGCAGACGCAGGCCCTTGGTTTCCGGATACACCTCGGCCAGGTCCAGCTGCAGCATGTCTTCCGGCACACCATGCACCGGCACCGGATTCTTCGCGCTCTTCCAGCGGCTGCCATGCATCAGCGGCTCGTAATATCCGGTGATCAAACCTTCGCGCCCGCCATCGGCATTCACGATCTGCTGCGGCGCCAGCCAGGTTTCGAGGAAGCTGCGCACCTGCGCGGTGGAGGGTTTGCTGCCCAGCGCCTGCGCAGCCTCGCATACCAGCATCCATGCCGCTTTCACCTCAGGCTGACGCATCGCCTTGCAAGAGGCGAGCAGGCCCGGCCAGGCTTCATCTAGTTTGTCGCGCGACCAGTCAGGCAACTCGCTCCACTGTGCCGCGCTGAAGGGCGCTGCGGGTGGTGGCGGAGTGGGCGCCGACGCGGCCGGGCCCGGCACCTCAGGCTTGGGCGGCACAGGGCACACCGGGCAAGTCGGCGCGCTTTGCGCCGGCTGCGGCGCGGACTCCGGCGCCACCGGCGCCTCCTTCACCCCCGGATAAGTCTGCAACGTGCAAGCCGCCAATAACGCCAACACCATCCCTGCCAGAATCTGCTTCATGCCTGCCGCCCTCATCTACCGGAGGAGCAAGTATACTGGTCGCCTCCCCGGTTCCGGAAAGCTCACGCAATGATTTCTCCCGATCTCGAACGCCTGCTGGTCCGCGCCGAACACGTCCTGACCCACTTCGAAGCCCTGCTGCCACCCGCCCCGCCCGCGCCCGACTGGACGGCACTGGCACATCGTTGGCGCACGCGTCAGGGCCGTGGCTGGCTGGAGCCGCTGCATCATTTGCACAGCATCCGCCTCAGCGACCTGCAGGACATCGCCGAACAGAAAGCCCGCGTCGACGCCAACACGCGCCAGTTCGTCGCCGGGCGTCACGCCAACAACGTGCTGTTGACCGGCGCACGCGGGACGGGGAAAAGCTCCTTGGTGCGCGCCGTGCTGACGGAATACGCCGATCAGGGCCTGCGCGTGATCGAAGTCGACAAGACCGATCTGATCGATCTGCCACACATCGTCGAACTCGTTGCCGAACGGCCCGAGCGCTTCATCCTGTTCTGCGACGACCTCTCATTCGAGGATGGCGAGCCGGCCTACAAGGCACTCAAGAGCGTGCTCGACGGCAGCTTCGCCGCCGTGCCCGACAACGTCCTGATCTACGCCACCAGCAACCGCCGCCACCTGATGCCGGAATACATGGCCGACAACCTCGGCGCGCGCCACGGCAACGGCGAAATTCACCCCGGCGAGGCCGTGGAAGAAAAGGTCTCATTGTCCGATCGCTTCGGTCTGTGGGTCAGCTTCTACAGCTTCAACCAAGACGAATATCTCGCCATCGTGCGCCACTGGCTAGGCAGCTTCGGCGTCGATCTGGCTGCGTGGGACGAGGCCATCCGCGCCGAAGCCCTGCTCTGGTCGCAACTGCGCGCCTCGCGCACGGGGCGCGTGGCCTGGCAGTTTGCGCGGGATTTTGCAGGGCGGCTTGAGCAGCAATGAAAATCCTCCAGCCTTGTAGGGTGCGCACCGCGCACGCCGACTCGGCCTCAAACCCATGACAAGCGGTGCGCAGTGCGCACCCTACACATTCACCATGAAAAAAATCACCCACGTCGCCGCCGCCGTCATCACCCGCCCGGACGGCAGTTTTCTCCTCGGCCAACGCGCACCAGACACCTTCTATCCCGGCTACTGGGAATTCCCCGGCGGCAAGGTCGAAGCGGGCGAGTCGCCGTGCGAAGCGCTGCTGCGCGAGCTGCGCGAAGAGTTGGGCATCGAGGTCGAAGTTGCCAACCCCTGGCTCACCCGCGAGCATGTGTATGAACATGCCCACGTGCATCTGCATTTTTTCGAAGTCCCGCAGTGGAGTGGCGAGCCGAACGGCCACGTGCACAGCGCGCTGACCTGGCAACAGGCCGATGCGCTGGAGGTCGGCCCGATGCTGCCGGCCAACGGCCCGATCCTCAAGGCCCTGCGCCTGCCACGCGTGATGGGCGTGACTCAGGCTGCACAGATCGGCGTTGCCGCGCAGCTGACGGCGCTGGATCGTGCACTGGCCAATGGCCTCGCTTGGGTGCAGGTGCGCGAACCGGACATGCCCGAAGCGCCGCGCGCAGTCTTCATCCGCGAGGTGCAAGCCCGCTGCGCCAAGGTGGGCGCGCTCTGCAGCATCAATGCCGCGGAGATCGCCGCTGGCAGCGCCTCTCCGGACAGCCTGCATTTGCCCGCACGCCTGCTGATGCAGCTCACCAGCCGCCCGGATGGCGAATGGGTCGGCGCCTCCTGCCACACCCGCGCCGAGCTGGAAAAAGCCGCCGAACTCGGCCTGGACTACGCCCTGCTCGGCCACGTCCAGCAAACCCCCAGCCACGCCGGCCAGCCCGACCTGGGCTGGGCGCGTTTCGCCGAGCTCACCGCCGATCTGCCGATGCCGGTGCTCGCCATCGGCGGCCTCGGCCCGGATGACATGAACATCGCCCGCGCGCATGGCGCGCACGGTATGGCGATGATTCGCGGGGCTTGGGGCGTCTGATCATATCCAACAGAGTCCGACCAAAAATAACCTAAGGTGAAAATGCTCCGGAAGCTTCCGACTCATACTGCCCGAACCTAAGCACGCGCCGATAATTAAAGGCAAACCCCTTCCCTATAACAAGTTAGGCGTTGCAACCATGAGCACAGCCTGGAACCTCAAAGAACTACGCACGTATATCCACTCTCAACGGAATGCCGATCGACTTACGCTCGAACTGATTGATTCAGTAAATCGCAACAATTCGATCTTTGAGTATCACATGGTCACCGCACGCGACGCCCTGAAAGGCATTCTCAATTATGAGGAACCACAGGGGGTAGACAACTTGATGCTAATCCTCGGTTGCTCAGATCGGCGAGAAAAATTCCACTGCGCGAATGTTGTCAGCGAGGCAAATCTAATTAGTTGCATCCACACCGCCCGCAGCCTGCTTGAAAACTTCGCTCAGCTGGTCAATCGCATCTCGCTTGAAAGTAGCATCGACGTTGCAGATTGCACCCCCCAAAAAGTTGCCGCGAAATTGCCGAATGGCGAGCTCAAAACAAAGTTTGAGGAATTGCTTTCGTCACATTGGTTCAAATACACGTCCGCTTTTACCAACACCATCAAACATAGACAGCTTGTCCAACACCAAGTTGCCATTTCTTTTGTAGACAACGTAGTTGGCATCAAGATAGGGGCTTTTGAGTATCGTGACACTCGATATCAAGCCTGCTGGGCTAATGAGTTCCTACAGGGAGTCATTGATCTCAAGAACGGAACCATTGGCCTTGGCCAATCCCTTAATCGCACTCTTTAACGAGACTACGCCAAACCATTTCCGAAGTAGGTCGAAAACCACGCTCGCTGATCGCTATCTGAAAATTTCGGAGAACACCTCGCAGAGCCGCACCCAGCCTTGCTCTGCCGGCACCCATTCCACAGAACCAAGCCCCGCGACGCTCTACGAGCAAGTAGCCCAGAAATCGAAAACTGCGTCCATTTACTGCAGATTCGCGAGCACTGGCCACTCCATAAAAAAGGGCGACCACTGGGTCGCCCTTTTTCATCAGCACAAATCCACTCAACCTGCGTCAGCCACCCGCTTGGCGATATGCGCCAGCGCTTCCTCCACCTGATCAATCAGGATCAGGCACAGATCGCCCGGATTCAACTGCTCCAGGGCGCGGTCGATGGCGATGAATTCGCCGTTGATTTCCTCGACCACGCTGGTGCGATTGGCTCCTGCGAGGCCCGCGCGCAGCAGGCCGATCACTTCGCCATCGGCACGGCCGCGCTGGCAGGCGTCCTGATAGAGGATGACGCTGTCAAATGCGGCGCCGAGGATTTCGGTCTGCTGGCGGATGTCTTCATCACGCCGGTCACCGGCACCGGAAATCACCACCGAGCGACGCTTGGCGGGCATGCCTTCGACGGCGCGCACCAGCGCGAGCATGGCATCCGGATTGTGGCCGTAGTCAGCGATGACGGTGCTGCCCTTGTAATCGAAGACGTTGAAGCGGCCCGGAGCATTGTCGGAATCATTGACGAAACTGGCGAGACCGGTGCGGATCGCATCCCAGCTCAAACCCACGGCCCAGGCCGCGGCGACCGAAGCCATGACGTTTTCGACCTGGAAGCTGATCGTGCCATTGTGGGTGATCGGCACGCCGGCCAGAGAGATGCGTTGCGACATTTTGCCTTCGGTGACGACAATGGCGTCGTTCTCGACATACACGACGCGCTTGCCCTGGGCACGATGCGTGGCCATGACAGGGTGATTACGGTCGGCGGCGAAGAAGATCACGCCACCCGGACAGTTGGCGGCCATGCCGGCAACAATCGGGTCAGCGGCGTTGAGCACGGCGTAACCATTGTCGGCCACGTTCTGCACGATCACGCGCTTGAGCACGGCCAGATCGTCGAGGGTGGTGATGTAGTTCAGCCCCAGGTGATCGCCCATGCCAATGTTGGTAACCACGGCGACCTTGCAACGATCAAAGGCGAGGCCTTCGCGCAGCAGGCCGCCACGCGCGGTTTCGAAGACGGCGGCGTCGGCATACGGGTGCAGCAGCACGTTGCGCGCACTGCGCGGGCCGCTGCAATCGCCGCTGTCGATGCGCTTGCCTTCGATGTACACGCCATCGGTATTGGTCATGCCTGTGCGCAGGCCGCTCTTGCTGAGCAGGTGAGCGATCAGGCGCACGGTGGTGGTCTTGCCGTTGGTGCCGGTAACAGCCACCACTGGAATGCGACCGTCATCACCGGGGGCGAACATGGTCGAGATCACTGCCTCGCCCACGTTGCGGCCCTTGCCGTAGGACGGCGAGAGGTGCATGCGTAAGCCGGGCGCGGCGTTCACTTCGACGATGCCGCCGGCCTGATCTTCAAGCGGACGCAGCACGCTGTCGCAGACGATATCGACGCCGCAGATGTCCAGCCCGACCATCTGGGCCGCAGCCACGGCACGCGCGGCCATGTCGGGGTGCACGTCGTCAGTCACGTCAGTGGCCGAGCCACCGGTGGACAGATTGGCGTTGTTGCGCAGGATCACGCGCTGGCCTTTGGTCGGTACGGACTCGGCGTTCAGGCCCTGATCGGCGAGACGTGCAAGGGCAATCTCGTCGAAACGGATCTTGGTCAGCGAGGTCGCATGACCGACGCCCCGGCGCGGATCTTTATTCACTTCCTCGACCAGCGCGCGCACGGTGTGCACGCCATCGCCGATCACCAGCGGCGGCTCGCGCCGCGCGGCGGCAACCAGCTTGTCGCCCACCACGAGCATGCGGAAGTCATGGCCCGGCAAGTATTTCTCGACAAGGATTTCATCGCTGAATTCGCAGGCCACGCGATAGGCCAATTCCAGGCCTGCGCGGTTGGCGATGTTCACCGTGATGCCCTTGCCCTGATTGCCGTCCTGCGGCTTGACCACCACCGGAAAACCGATCTCATCGGCGGCAGCACAGGCATCAGCAAAATCAGTGACCGGACGACCTTTCGGCACCGGAGCTCCGGCGGCCTCAAGCAGCTTCTTGGTCAGATCTTTATCCTGCGCGATGGATTCGGCAATCGCACTGGTGGAATCAATCTCGGCGGCCTGGATGCGGCGCTGTTTGCTGCCCCAGCCGAACTGCACGAGGCTGCCGGAAGTCAGGCGGCGGAAGGGGATGTTGTGCGCCACGGCGGCGTATACGATGGAGCCGGTCGAGGGCCCCAGACGCTCGTCTTCATCCAGTTCGCGCAAACGATCCAGCGCGGCCTGCGCATCGAAATCGCCCGTGCCGGCAGCGGCGGCACACAAGGCTTCGGCCAGCTCGAAAGCCAGACGGCCAACAACTTCTTCGCTGTATTCGACTACGACCAGGTACACGCCCGCTTCAGTCGTCGCGGTGGTGCGGCTGAAGGTAACCGGGCAACCCGACTGCGCCTGCAAACCAAGCGCCGCATATTCCAGCGCATGAGCCATCGACAGGCCATCTTCGTGTGCAGTCGAGCGGATCGCGCCGATCTGCGGAAACAGCTCGCGCAAGCGGCCATCAAACTCCGGCAGATTGGCTAGCAGGCACTCGGTCGGCGTGCAGGTAACGATGGCCTCGATGGCCGTGTGGCGACTCCACAGATTGGGACCGCGCAGTGCCCGGATACGGGTGACTTCCATTGAATCGTATTCCTGTTGTTGGCCTGGCTCAGTGGCTCAGGCTGGATTCGAAACTTTCGATGGCACTGCTGATCAGATCCGGCGAGATGCCCAGCGCCCAGGCTGCCGCCACTGCAGCCAGTTCCGCCGACAGGGCATTGGCCGGGTGCGCCACGCGCGCCGCCAGCCTTTGCTCGCTCGCCCCCGTCGCCAGCACGACGCTGCCATCACGCACGTACACCGCCCGCCCGCCAGCGGCCAGATGTGCGGCCATGACATCCACTTCACATGACAAGGCGTAGAAAATCACCTCGCCGTCGCACAACTCCGCCAGACCGGCGACCTGCGCATCATCGGCGTTCAACACCGCTGCGCCGCTGCTCATCACCACATCCACCTGGGTACGCACCACATTGCGCACCTGATCGGCATCACGGATATCGAAGCGTTCCAGCTCGGTCGATGCGCGAATGCTGGTAACGACGCCGACCTGACAACGGTCATAAGGCAAGCCTTCACCCAGAATACTTGCCAGCGGAGTTTCAAACACCGCGGCATCCACTGTGCGATTCATCAACAGGCGCTGGCCGGCCTGCCAGTGGGCACAGTCGGTTTTCTCAACCGCACGCTGATCCAGAAACAGGCCATCACGGCAGGCCAGCCCGGCGTGATAGCCGCCCATGTGCAACTGCCAGCCGATCTGACGCGCCACGCGGGTGGTGTCGTCACAACCGGCCACGCCTACGATGGGAATGCGGCCGTCATTGGCTTCGCCCGGAAACAGGTGCGCCACAATCGCCTCGCCCACCGGACGCGCCTTGCCGGTCGCCGGCTTCAGGTGCATCAGCAAGCCAGGGCCGGCATTCACTTCGACAATCGCGCCACCGGTTTTTTCCAGCGGCAGGGAGATGTCTTCGGTCACCAGATCAATCCCGGCGATATCCAGATTGATGATGCGCGCAGCCAGCACGGCAGCGGCAGCGACTTCGGGGTGCACTTCATCGGTACAGTCATTGGCAACATTGCCATTGCGCTCAATGGTGATTTTCTGGCCGGCCGCCAGCACTGACTGGCCAGTCACGCCCTGACGTTCCAGCAAGAGCTGAATCGTGGGATTGCGTTCCAGCACGATGCGGTCAAGCGGGAACTGTTCGGCCTCGCCGCGACGCGGGTCGCTGTTGAGTTGGGACTCGATGAGTTCGGCAACCGTCGCCTTGCCATCGCCGCTAATCAAGGTGTGTTCGCCGCGTGCGGCCGCCACGAGCTTGCCACCGACTACCAGCAGGCGATGTTCGCAACCCCGGATGAAGCGCTCGACGATCACTTCGCTGCCTTCGGCATCGGCTACCGGATAGGCGGCCTCGACTTCGGCCTGGGTCATCAGCTCCAGCGAGATGCCACGCCCGTGATTGGCATCGGACGGCTTCACCACCACCGGCAGGCCGATATCCTGCGCAGCCTCCCAGGCTGCTGCCGGGCTGTTCACAACCTGGCCTTCGGGCACCGGCACACCGCAGGGCACCAGCAAGCTCTTGGTCAGATCCTTGTCACTGGCGATACTCTCGGCAATCGCACTGGTACGGTCGGTCTCGGCAGTCCACACCCGGCGCTGATGCACGCCGTGGCCGAGCTGGACCAGATTGCCGTCGGTAAGGCGAATCGAGGGGATATTGCTGTCGGTGGCCGCATCGACGATGCAGGCCGTGCTCGGGCCCAGACACAGGGAATCGGCTAGTTCGTGCAGACGTGCGACCGTCGCCGGCACGTCGAAGGGCTTGTCTTCGATGGCGGCCATGACCAGATCGCGCGCAGCGTTCAGGCAGGCGAGGGTGACTTCCTTGTGGCGCGAACGCACGGCGACCTTGTAGACGCCGCGCTGCGAAGTGCTGCGCGCCTTGCCAAAGCTGGTGCGCTGGCCGGCCTGCGTCTGCAGTTCCAGGGTGACGTGTTCGAGAATGTGCGCGGGCCAGGTGCCTTCCTGCACGCGGCGCAGGAAACCGCCACGCTCACCGTAGCTGCAGGTATGTTCGATCAGGCCGGGCAAGAGGCCCGAAAGGCGTTCGTAAAACCCGGGGATGGTGTTGGAGGGGCACTCCTCCAGTTCGCCGATATCAACCCGGGCTTCAATGGCCGGGCGATACGTCCAGATGTTGGGACCGCGCAGATGCAGTACATCAAGGATTCGAATGTCTTTGGTCATGTTGTCGCAAATTTCGGGCGTGTGCCGTCACGCATCAAACCGGCAGCTTCACGAGCGGGCCTGCGTCGGCGCGCGGATTATGCGTCATCAGGCATCGGCTTCACACGATACAGATCATTTCACTGGCGGATGGATCACTGCCAGCAAGCGGCCCGCAACGTTTATCATGTGAGGCTGGCGTGCCCTGACTTCGCAGGCAGGAGTTTAACGGACTTCGGCCCGGAATCGGCCCCAATTCAGCGGCCAGAAGCTGGCATCAAGCTGACAAAACAGGAATAGGCACGCCGCTGAAGTATAAGAGTTCTGCCCGTTTTTCTATTTTCAAAACCCCCTCCCGCACGCGGGTGAGGGAAGCCCTGAGAGTCACCCCACGACTTTCTTATCAAGTGAGCCCTGATGCTGCCTGTGATTACCGACAATAGCCTGCCTGAACGCTGGCGCACTGATACCGCCGCGCAACTGAGCGCAGACGAACCTGTGCTGGCCTGGCTGGAGCTGGATCTGGATGCGCGCCTGCAGTTCGCCCCCGGCCTGCTGCTGATCACCGCCCGGCGCCTCGTCGCCTGCACATCCCGCACGCAGGCTCAGAGCTGGGCGCTGGCGCCGCAGCTTGAATTGCGCCACACGGATCACGCCGGCGTGGGCTGTCTGGAATTGGTCGACGCCAGCGGGCGCCTCGCCAACTGGCGCTTCACGCTGAATCAGAACCTCGCCGCCCTGCGCGTGCTCGGCGAATTCGAGCGCCAGATTGAATCCCTGCGCACCGGCCAGCCGCCGGCCGTGGCAGAGGAAGAAGTCTGCGACAGCTGCAAGGCCCCGCTGCCACCGGGCGAAGACGAATGCCCGATCTGCGCCCGCGAACTGCACGAGGCGCCCTCGACCTGGACGCTATTCCGCCTGTGGCGCTTTGCCAAGCCCTACCGCTGGCAGCTGATTTCCGGTTTCGCCCTGATGACCGGCGCGACGGCCGCCACGCTGGTGCCGCCCTACCTGACCATGCCGCTGATGGACAAGGTGCTGATCCCCTACCAGAACGGCCAACCCATCAATACTCAGCTGGAAATCATGTTGCTCGGCGGCCTGTTCGGTGCCGCCATGCTGTCCTGGCTGTTGGGCTGGGCCAAAACCTACATCCTCGCGCTGGTGTCCGAACGCATCTCGGCCGATCTGCGTACCAGCACCTACGAACACCTGATGAAGCTCTCGCTGGAGTACTTCGGCGGCAAGCGCACCGGGGATCTGATGGCGCGCATCGGTTCGGAATCCGACCGGATCAGCGTCTTCCTGTCGCTGCACGCGCTGGATTTCATCACCGACGTGCTGATGATCGGTATGACGACGGCAATCCTGTTTTCGATCAATCACTGGCTGGCCATCGTCACCCTGCTGCCCCTGCCGCTGATCATGTGGATGATCCATGTGGTGCGCGACCGTTTGCGCACCGGCTTCGAGAAGATCGACCGGGTGTGGGGCGAAGTCACCAACATCCTTGCCGACACCATCCCCGGCATCCGCGTGGTCAAGGCCTTCGCGCAGGAAAAGCGCGAAACCCAGCGTTTCCGCGAAGCCAATGCGCACAACCTGGCGGTCAACGACAAAATCAACAAGACCTGGTCACTGTTCTCGCCCAGCGTCACCCTGCTGACCGAACTCGGCCTGCTGGTGGTGTGGGCCTTCGGCATCTGGCAGGTCTCGCACAATGACATCTCGGTCGGTGTGCTGGTCGCTTTCCTCGCCTACATTGGACGCTTCTACGCACGCCTGGATTCGATGAGCCGCATCGTTTCGGTCACGCAGAAAGCCGCCGCCGGCGCCAAGCGTATCTTTGACATTCTCGATCACGTCTCCAGCGTGCCGGAACCCGTCAAGCCGGTCGCCCTGCCACGCGTGCAAGGCAACATCGCCCTGCGCGACGTGGGCTTCCGCTACGGCAACCGCTCGGTGATTCGAGGCCTGTCGCTGGACATCAAGCCCGGCGAGATGATCGGCCTGGTCGGTCACAGCGGCTCGGGCAAGAGCACGCTGGTAAATCTGATCTGCCGATTCTACGATGTGTCTGAGGGCGCAATCATGATCGACGGCGTGGATATCCGCAGCGTCGCCATTGCCGACTTCCGCCGCAACATCGGCCTGGTGCTGCAGGAGCCTTTCCTGTTCTTCGGCACGATTGCCGAAAACATTGCCTACGGCAAGCCGGACGCAAGCCGCGCCGAGATTATCGCCGCCGCACGCGCTGCCCACGCTCACGAATTCATCCTGCGTTTGCCGCTGGGATATGACTCCATCGTCGGCGAGCGCGGCCAAGGCCTGTCCGGTGGCGAGCGCCAGCGCGTGTCGATTGCCCGGGCGCTGCTGATCGACCCGCGCATCCTGATCATGGATGAAGCCACCTCCGCCGTGGATACCGAGACCGAGAAGGAAATCCAGCGCGCGCTCGACAACCTCGTACAGGGCCGCACCACCATCGCGATTGCCCACCGCCTGTCGACCCTGCGCAAGGCCGACCGCCTAGTCGTCATGGATAGAGGCGAGATCGTCGAAGTCGGCAACCACGATGAGCTCATGGCCGCCGAGGGCGCTTACTGGCGCCTGTATCAGGCCCAGTTGCGCAACGCTGAACAAACCCTGACCGAAGGAGCCGAAGCATGAGCACGGCCATCAACTTCACTCTGCAACGCAACGACTTCGGCCATCTCAGCCTGACCGACGCCAACGGCCTCACTCACGACAACGTCGTGCCGGTGCGCGCCAGCCCGATTTCGGCCCCCACCGAAGGCATCTCGCTAATGGGTCAGGATGGGCACGAAATCGTCTGGGTCGAACAACTCGACGAGCTGCCGCCGGCCGTGCGCCAGCTCATCGAGGAAGAACTCGCCACGCGCGAATTCATGCCGCAGATCCAGCGCCTGATCAAGGTCTCCAGCTTCGCCACCCCCAGCACCTGGACGGTAGAAACGGATCGCGGTGAAGCCAGCTTTATCCTCAAGGGCGAAGAAGACATCCGCCGTCTGCCCGGCGGCATCCTGCTCGTCGCTGATGCGCATGGCATCCAGTTCATGATCCGCCAGCTCAGCGAACTGGATCGCCACTCGCGCAAGCTGCTGGATCGTTTCCTGTGAGACGGATTGTCATCCTCGCCTGCGGGCTGCTCATCCAGAGCGCGCAGGCCGCGCCGCAACTGCTCTGCCACTACAGCTACGGCGGCGAAACCAAAACCCTGCGCACACCCCGGCACGACGTCACCGCACGCTACGAACTCGAACCTCTGGCTATCGGCTCCTACTTCCTGTTCCGCCCGGTTTTCGAGCCGGGTGCCGTCAAGCTCTACACCTGGGTCGATCATCCCGATGGCCCGGCACTGGTGCATCAGGCCACCTATCCGCATCCGGCCGCCACGCGTTCGCGCGGCCAATATGGTTTCACCGGCGAACAGCGCGTGTATGAACCCGTGCGCGACAGTGAGCTGGAATACTGGTGCGAAATCCAGCAGCCCCGGGAGGGCTCGCGATGAAACACCTCTTGCTCTGTCTGCTGCTGATCAGCGGCTCTGTCCACGCCGAAACGCTCACCCTCCTTTTCGCCGGCGACCTCATGCTCGACGATGGCCCGGGCCAAGTCATTGCGCGCGGTGAAGATCCCCTGGCCCCCTTTGCCGCGATTCTGAAGGCGGCCGACTACCGCATCGGCAATCTCGAAACCCCGGTCGCCACCGGTGGCAAACCCAATGCCAGCAAGATGGTGACTTTCCGCTCCGCGCCAGGCGTAATCAAGCACCTGCAGGGGCGCTTCGATGCCGTGTCGCTGGCCAACAACCACTCTGGCGATTACGGTCAGGCAGCCTTTGTCGAGACCATGCAGCTGCTCGATGCGGCGGGTATCCGGCATTTCGGCGGCGGCAAGAATCTGGCCGAGGCGCATGCGCCGCTATGGATCACGCAAAAGGGGCTGAAGATCGCCGTGCTCGGCTACAACGAATACAAACCGCGCAGCTTCGAAGCCGGCCCCACCTGGCCCGGCATCGCCTGGTCGGAAGACAGTCAGGTCATCGCCGACATCCGCGCCGCACGCAAGGCCGGCGCTGATCTGGTAATCCCCTTCATGCACTGGGGCTGGGAGAACGAGCCCGAGCCGACACAGCGTCTGCGCACATTCGCCCGCAAACTGATCGACGCTGGCGCCGACGCGGTGGTCGGCAGTCACCCGCACCGAACCCAGGGCGCGGACATTTATCGCGGTAAACCCATCATCTACAGCCTCGGCAACTTCGTCTTCGACGGCTTCAAAGCCGCACCTGGCCGCACTGGCTGGCTGTTGCGCCTGACGCTGGACAAGCAGGGCGTGGCCCACTGGGACACGGTCGAAGCGCGCATGAATGACGAGGGCGTGCCGCATCCAGCCCTCGATGCGCAGACGCCTTGCGGCAAGCGCGGGGACAAGGCTGTGAGCCTCTGCGCCATTCGCTAGCAAGGATGCGAATGAATCTTCTCAGCTCAATTCTGACTCTGGAAAATCGTAGTAACGATGGAGAGCGGACACTCGGCTCTGCGCTTGAACTCGCGGTTGCCGAGTGGGGCTCAGGCTCCTGCGACAGAGAGTTGCGGCTTCATCTGGCCTTCCTGAGTTGGTACTGCATGCTGGAACCTCCGCACCTTACGGGTTTTGATGAAACCCTCGCGCCCTTCGCCGATCTACCCGGACTGTTTGTCGAGGTCTACACAACATTCGAACAGGGAATCCTGGACGACCCTGAATGTCTCTATGCTTTTGGACTGATGGCCACGCTCAGCCCTTGGCTGTTGGGTGAAAACGAAGCCACTTGGAAAACACGCAGTACTGCATTTAGAACGCGTTATCGACAACTCTGCCCTGACGGTTTGAATCCTGTTGTTTTTAACGGAAGAGGGGCTTATGGCGCATATTTCCGACATCAGCTGAAGACGCCCGGTGGCTTTTGACTCTCGTAGCCTTCTTCTCGAATCCCCAAACGAACTGCGCCGCCCATGGAAACTCATCACGCTGGCCATCGGCCTCGGCTGGCTGATCTACGGCGCACTGTTTTACGAGATCGGCGACTGGGACGTCGGCGTCAGTCTGATCATGGCGGGGCTGACTTACCTCACCGCCGCCCCCTCGGCCCGCGCCCTGTGGCGACGCGAGTGGACGAAGCTGCCGCTGATTCTCTTCTGCTACTGGTTCGCCGTGGATGGCAGCTACCTGCTGTGGCACACGGTGCTGGGCAATCCGATCTATCGCGAGGCGAATTTTTACGCTTCCAGCGCCTTGTACTGGTTGTGCGGCTTCATCTGGCTGCCACGCTGCAGTCTGGCCGAGCTGAAGAATTTCAAGAGCATCCCCTTGTAGAGCCGCACCCAGCCTTGCTTTACAGACAGGCTCATCGCTCCGGCAAGCGGGGCGCAGCTCTTCAAGCAATCATGCGAAAAAAACGGGCGCGGTTAACGCGCCCGAATGAGGAGTGCTGCAGAAAACTATTTGCTGCCGCAAGCCGCCGTGCATTGATTGAAGCTGGCATTGCAGCCGTCACCACGGCCACAGCTGTACAGGCGATTGCCGCAGCCTTGCATGCAGGTGTTCCAGGCCGGGCTGGCCGTGGCGGCATCCGTATTGATGACATTGCCTTTGCCCTTGGCAGACGGACGCGACAGGGCTCGGCCGCCGGCACAGGAGGCAAGCTTCAGCTCACGCGCCGGGCCAGGCAGTTGCGAGGCGCTGTCGGCGACCATCGCCAGGTCCATTTCGATGCCTTCGAGCGCGCCGGCCTTGAGGATTTTCGACCGGGTCAGCGTATCCACCGCCCAGCAATCGGCGCGACGGGCGTTCTCGGCGCTGCGCTCGCGATCAATCGGCAGGCCCAGACGCGTCCACGCGCATTCGTGGGCGTACAGAAAGGCGCGAGTTTCCGGCAGCAATTGCGGCAGGCGGGTCGGGTTGTAGAAAATCACCCGATTGCCTTCGACCAGACGGGTTTCGACGATCACCGGCAGGGCCGGATCCGCTTGGCTGACGATGGCCTTTTCACGCGAATCGATGCAGCCGCCGAAATTGAAACTCACCGTATCGGCCGCCATGGCGGTCTGGGCAAACAGGGAACACGCGCAGATCAGGGCGCCAAGCAGTCGGGTCATGGTCAATCTCCAATTTTGGTGGGGCTAATCTAGCAGGCATGGATGATCGGCCTGCGGGCCGGCTGATCGGCGGTTGTATAATCCGGACCTTTGTACCTTAGCTGAATTTTTAACAGGGGAAATCATGGCGGGTCATTCCAAATGGGCCAATATCCAGCACCGCAAGGGGCGTCAAGACGCGCGCCGGGGCAAGGTCTTCACCAAACTGATCAAGGAAGTCACCGTAGCCGCCAAACTGGGCGGCGGTGACATGAGCTGCAACCCGCGCCTGCGTCTGGCGGTGGAAAAGGCCAAGGCCGAGTCCATGCCCAAGGACAACATCGAAAACGCGATCAAACGCGGCACCGGCCAGCTCGACGGCGTGGTGTACGAGGAAGTGCGCTACGAGGGTTACGGCATCGGCGGCGCGGCGGTGATGGTCGACTGCCTGACCGACAACAAAGTGCGCACGGTGGCTGATGTGCGCCACGCCTTCAACAAGTATGGCGGCAACATGGGCACCGACGGCAGCGTGGCCTTCCAGTTCAAGCACTGCGGCTCGCTGATTTTTGCGCCTGGCACGAATGAAGACGCATTGGTGGAAGCCGGCCTCGAAGCCGGTGCCGACGACGTGGTGAGCAACGACGATGGCAGCTTCGAAGTCATTACCGGGCCCTGGGAATTCACCAACGTGAAGGAAGCCCTCGAAGCCGCGGGCTTCAAAGCCGAGTTCGGCGAAGTGACGATGAAGGCGCTGAACGAGACCGAACTGGCCGGTGAAGATGCCGAGCGCATGCAGAAGCTGATCGACATGCTGGAAATTCTGGACGACGTGCAGGATGTGTACACCTCGGCGGTGATGGACGCGTGATTGGCTTGTCGCGGATGAAAAAAGGCGACGCGCGGCGTCGCCTTTTTACTTTGTCGGATTCCTGATGCTCGAACGCCTCCTCGCCCCCGTCTTCGTCTTGCTCTGGAGCACCGGTTTCATCGGCGCCAAGTACGGCCTGCCCTATGCCGATGCCCTGCACTTCCTGAGCGCGCGCTATGTGCTGGTGATCGCGCTGATGGGTCTGGCGGCGCTGATCTTCCGTGCGCCCTGGCCAAAGGATACGCGCAGCGTCGCGCATATCGCAGTGGCCGGCGTGCTGATACAGGCGAGCTATCTGGGCGGCGTGTTCCTGGCGATCCAGCTGGGTTTGCCGGCGGCGCTGACGGCCCTGATCGTCGGCCTGCAGCCCATCCTTACCGCGCTGGCGGCGGGCGGGCTGCTGGGCGAGCGGGTTACGCCGCGCCAGTGGCAGGGTCTGGCGCTGGGCTTCGTCGGCGTGACGCTGGTGGTGACGCACAGCCGTGCGCCGGGACTGGCCAGTCAGTGGTCAGCCGTCGCAATGGTGTCGGCGGTTGTGGCCCTGCTCGGGATTACGCTGGGCACGCTGTACCAGAAACGTTTCTGCCCGCGCTTCGACTTGCGCACGGGCGCGGTGATCCAGTTTTCCGCGAGCTTGCTGGTCACGCTGCCGCTGGCTCTGCACTTCGAACCGCGCGCCATTGTGTGGAGCGGCTCTTTCGTGTTCGCGCTGCTGTGGCTGGTGCTGATGCTCTCGCTCGGCGCCATCAGCCTGCTCAACATCCTGATCCGGCGTGGTTCGGCGGTGAAGGTGACGAGTCTTTTCTACTTGACACCCAGTGTCACGGCGGTGTGCGCCTGGGCCTTGTTTGACGAATACATGTCGCTGCTGGCCGTGCTGGGCATGGCATTGGGCGCATTCGGCGTATGGCTGGCACGTGCCCGCTGAGCCGCACCGCGCTTACCTCTACAGCATGCCTGCCTGAAGAGGTTTTCTGGCAGGGCCTGAGCAGCACGACAGGCTGAAGAAGTCCGCTGCATGCGGCTCTTCAGCCTGATTCCTTACAGGGCCTGAACTTGCGTCAGGTGTTCAGGCGCCGCCAGCCAGCGGCTGATGATCCGGTAGATGTCAGCGTCGAAGCGCCGCGCCGGCGGCTTCTCCAGCAGACTGGCGAGTGCGCTTTCGCTCTGTGCGCTACCCAGCAAACACCATTGATCGACGACGTGAGTTTCGCTGCGCGCGCTGCCGGCATGATGTTCGCGCACGAGGATGGCGCCAGGGAACGGCCAGGGCTTCATGCGCAGCGCTGCCAGTGCGGTAGCCAGGCGCGCATCATGGATTTCCGGCGCCTCACGCCCCACGCACACCCCATTGCAGCGCCCCAGATGCACGGCCTGACAAGGGCCACCACCGCGCTCCAGGCCGAGCCGGCTAGCGCACAGCTTGTGTTGCCGGGATAGTTCCTGCAGGGCAATCGTGGCTTCGCGCTCGCCGCGCAGGCAGCCGAAAATATCCTGCCAGTCGGCCGGATCACTGCCGGCCAGATCGTCCAGCACCAGCACCGGCGCCTGCGTGGCGCGGCGCATCCAGCGCCAGCCCAGCGCGCGGGTGCGGGCCTGATCGCGCAGACTACGCAGCAATTGCAGTTCCTTGAGCTGGGCACCCAGCTCGCCGGCACAAGGCCAGGTTTCCACATCAGCGACAGCGGCGGCGACTTTCTTGTTCTTCAGGCTGTGGCGGGTGTTGGTGAAGAAACCCAGCACCTGCGAGCGCAGATCGCGCGCATAACCAATGTCCAGCAACTGGCCGGTAGCACTGCGATAGACCCAGGCGCCGGGGGAATCGGGCAGCGCTTCCAGATCACCACGCGGCAGGCGCGGCATGTCATTGCCGATGGAGTGCGCCTTGTCCCAGGCCTTTTGCAAACGCTCCCGGTCGGCACGTTTGAGTGAGTCGCCGAGAAAACGCCAGACGATCTGGGCATCATCCAGCGCACGGTGGCGCGCATCGATGGTGTAGCCGTGGCGCTCGATCAGGGCGTCGAGGCCGTGACGCGGAAACTCCGGGTCGAGCGCGCGCGAAAATTTCACTGTGCATAGCACTGGCGCGGTCCACACCAACCCCATGCGATCAAAGGCGGCGCGCAGGAAGTTGTAGTCAAAGCGGGCATTGTGAGCCACGAAGACCACATCGGAGAGCCGCGCCAGTACTTGCTCTGCGAGCATCTCGAAGGGCGGCGCAGCGGCCACCATCTCGTCCGTGATGCCGATCAGATCCTGAATGCGCTGCGGGATCGGCATGCCGGGATTGACCAGCGAGGTCCAGGTCTCGATGAGCTGATCGCCCTCGGTAATCAGGATGGCGATTTCGGTGATGCGATCCCGGCTCGGGTCGGCGCCGGTGGTTTCGAGATCGACGATGGCGAGGCGGGGAAGGTGCATGAGGACGGGAAATTTAGAACGGGAATCCGGGGGTTGAAAAGGATTGGGCTGGACACCGGCACTGTCCGGCCCAGCCCAAAACTTGCAGAGCCCGCCTTAATCCGCCTGATACGGATAAGGCTTCTGCGCGACTTTCGACGCCAGGTTGGCCTGCTGCTCGGCCGGGGTCTGCGGCTTGTCCCACCAAAGGGCACGACCCTTCTTCTGCTCTTCAAGCTCTTCGGGATGCTCGGCCATCCAGGCGTTGATGAATTTGGTGAAATCGGACACGTAGGCCATTTTGTTTTCTCTCTGGGGTGATATTCAGCGTTTGTCAGCGGGCTTGTCGCCACTGCGTTCGCGCACGATGCGCACCACGTCGGGGATGTGGCGCACGGCACGCATGATGCGGGCGAGGTGCGGGCGGTTTTTGACCTGGATGGTGAAGTGAATGATGGTCTCAGCACCACGATCACTTTCCATGTTTACATTCTGGATATTGGCTTCCTGATCGGCAATCGAGGCGGCAACACGGGCCAGCACGCCGCGGCGGTGGTGAATCAGCACGCGGATGCCGACGTCAAACAGGCGTTCGGTACCGGCTTCCCATTCGACATCGATCCAGCGGTCGCGCTCGGAGGAATGATTGCGCGTGAGGATGGGGCAGTCGTTGAGGTGCACTTCCAGCCCCTGGCCCTTCTTCAGCAGGCCGACAATCGGGTCGCCGGGAATCGGGCGACAGCAACGCGCCATCTGCACCGCCATGCCTTCACCGCCCTGGATCAGGATCGGCGTCGGAGTGCGCGGTTTGCTGGCGCTGGCCTCGCCGTTGGCAGCCGCCTGCTCATCCTGCAGGTCGGCGAGGCGACGCGCAACCACGGCAGCGAGACGTTTGCCCAGGCCGATATCGGTGTGGATGTCTTCGCGTGCCTTGGCAGAAAACTCTTTGAGAAAGCGATCCCACGCGATGCTGCCGATATCCGCCATGTGCAGGCCGAGGTGCCGGATGGATTGCGACAGCAGGCGCTCGCCCAGATGGGTGGCCTCTTCCTGCTGGACGGTCTTGAGGAAGTGGCGGATCTCGGCGCGGGCCTTGCCGGTGCGCACATACGATAGCCAAGCCGGGTTCGGGTGCGCATGCTGGGCGGTGGTGATTTCGACCTGATCGCCGTTTTTCAATTCGGTGCGCAGCGGGCGCATTTCGCCATTGATCTTGCAGGCCACGCAGCGGTTGCCGACATCGGTGTGCACCGCGTAGGCAAAATCGACCGGGGTAGCGCCGCGCGGCAGGTTGCGGATCTGACCCTTGGGGGTGAACACGAAGACATCGCCGGGAAACAGGTCAATCTTGACGTGCTCCAGAAACTCGGAGGAATCACCGGAGGAGGACTGCAACTCCAGCAGGGATTGCAGCCAGTTGTGCGTTTTGCGCTGCAGATCGGTCAGCGATTCGGCGTTGTCTTCCTTGTACATCCAGTGCGAGGCGACGCCAGACTCGGCCACGGAATGCATTTCGCTGGTGCGGATCTGGACTTCGACCGGCATACCCTGCGGGCCGATCACGGTAGTGTGCAGAGATTGATAGCCGTTGGCCTTAGGCAGGGCGATGTAATCCTTCATCTTGCCCGGCACGGGTTTATACAGCTCGTGCAACGCGCCCAGCGCCAGATAGCAGCTGGCAATGTCTTTCACCAGAATGCGGAAGCCATAAATATCCAGCACCTGTTCGAAGCCCAGGCGCTTTTCGATCATCTTGCGGTAGATGCCGAACAGATGTTTCTCGCGCCCGTACACCTCGGCATCCACGCCCCAGGCGGGCAGGCGCTCGCGCATGTTGGTCATCAGCTTGGCAACCAGTTCGCGCCGGTCGCCGCGTACGGTGCGTAGCGCCTTGGCCAGCACGCGGTAGCGCAGCGGATAGGTGTTCTTGAACGAGAGTTCCTGCAGCTCGCGATACAGCGTATTCAGGCCGAGGCGGTTGGCAATCGGCGCGAAGATTTCCAGCGTCTCGCGGGCAATGCGCCGGCGCTTGTCCGGGCGCACCGCGTCCAGCGTGCGCATGTTGTGCAGGCGATCCGCCAGCTTGATCAGGATGACGCGCACGTCACGCGCCATGGCGAGGAACATCTTGCGATAGTTCTCGGCCTGCGCTTCCTGATAGGTCTTGAATTCGATGCGGTCGAGTTTGGAGACGCCATCGACCAGCTCGGCCGCGATCTTGCCAAACTGCGCCTCGATATCGGCCTTGGTGACGTCCGAATCTTCCATCACGTCGTGGAGCAAACCGCCGATCAGGGCCTGCGCATCCAGATGCCATTGCGACAGGATTTCAGCCACCGCCAGCGGATGCGAGACGTAAGGCTCGCCACTGATGCGGAATTGACCGGCGTGCGCCTGGGTGGCCAGCGCGTAGGCGGCTTCGAGGCGTTCGAGGTCTTCAGGCTTGAGGTAGCGTGCGGCTTGCGCACGCAGGCGGGCGAATTCGACGGCTTCTACGAATTCACTCGCAGCAAGCGCACTGCCCACATGATTTGCAGACAGGGTCGAATCAGGCGGCGTAGCGGCGGGGCTGGCAATGGGGCTGGCAACAGGGCTGGGCTCCATTGTGCTCTCCGGCAGGCTGCGCGCGCCCGGTACGGATCAGGACTGGCTGCGGGTGAGCATCTCGCGGCCGATCTTGCCGGCAGCGATTTCACGCAGGGCGACGACGGTGGGCTTGTCACGATCATTCTCGACCAGTGGGGTGCTGCCGGCCGTGAGCTGGCGCGCACGATAGGTCGCGGCCAGGGTCAGCTCGAAGCGGTTGGGGATCATGTACAGGCATTCGTCGACAGTGATACGGGCCATGATGGCGTTCCTTATAATTTTCAGACAGCAGGGAGAAAACTTGCCGGGTTGCGCAGCCGCATCAGCGGGGTACGCAATCGTGCGGCACGGACGACGGTGGAGAGCTCGTCCAGCGCGACTTGCAAGTCATTGTTAATTATAACGTAGTCGAAGCGATCCACCTGACGCATTTCGTCACGGGCACCGGTCAGGCGCAGAGCAATCACCTCTTCACTGTCGGTGCCGCGCCCGCGCAAGCGCTTTTCCAGCACCTCGAAGCTGGGCGGCAGAATGAAGATGCTGACCGCCTGCGGGAAGATCTGGCGCACCTGCTCGGCGCCCTGACAGTCGATTTCCAGCAGCACATCATGGCCGCCAGCGAGCTGATCTTCCAGCCACTGACGCGAGGTGGCGTAAAAATTTCCGTGCACCTCGGCCCACTCCAGAAACTCACCCCGATCCCGCCGGGCCTGGAAATCAGTGGCATCGGTGAAGTTGTAAGCGACGCCATTGACCTCGCCATCGCGCGGCGCGCGCGTCGTGTAGGACACCGACAGGCGCACCGCCGCATCACGCGACAGCAGGCCGCGTACCAGAGTGGTCTTGCCAGCACCCGAAGGTGCAGCGACGATGAAAAGAGAGCCGGCCATGGATTACTCCAGATTCTGCACTTGTTCGCGCATCTGCTCGATATAGACCTTCAGATCGACCGAAATTTCCGTCAATTTGGGCGAAACGGCCTTGGAACCGAGCGTGTTGGCTTCGCGATTGAGTTCCTGCATCAGGAAATCCAGACGCTTGCCGACCGCGCCACCCTTGTTCAGTACGCGTTCGACTTCGTCCAGATGGGCAGACAGGCGCGTCACTTCTTCGGCCACGTCGGCGCGCTGGGCGAACAAGGTCACCTCCTGCCGGATGCGGTCTTCATCCAGGCTGGCGACGGCTTCGCGCAGCTTGGCGGTAAGGCGCTCGCGGTATTCGGCCACGGCAGCGGGCACGATGGGTGCGGCGACGGCAACACGTTCGCGCATCAGGGCGACACGCTCACGCAGTGAAGTCACCAGTTTTTCGCCTTCACGGGCGCGGGAAGCACGCAATTCTTCAATCGCCGCCTTGGCAATCGCCTGCACTTCCGCCGCCAGTTTGTCGTTTTCCAGCCCGTTTTCGGCCAGTACGCCTGGGTAGCGCAGGATTTCACCAGCGGACATCGGGGCAGCTTCCGGCAAGATCGCGCGCACGCTGGCCTGAGCCGTTTTGAGCTGCTCCAGCATGGCAGTATTGATCGTGAGGCCTGTTGTAGCGGCGCCTACCGCCTGCAAACTCATGCGACATTCCAGCTTGCCGCGTGATACGCTGGCGTTGATCTGCTCGCGCACTAGGGGCTCTGCAAAGCGGAGTTCTTCGACGATGCGGAAGGCCAGATCCAGGTAGCGCGAATTCACGCTGCGCAGTTCGATCTGCAGGGAGGCGTTGCCTACATTACGCGACAATGTCGCGTAGCCGGTCATGCTGAATACCATCGGGATTCTTTCCTGGTACAGGTGTATCCGCCTTTACAGTGTGCGGACAAAGCCTGAAAATCGATTGAACTCGGATAATAACGCCCGGACACATGTCGTCTCAAGTTAATAGCGCCCTGCCACCCGGCTTTCAGCTGGAGCAATACCGCATCGAACAGCAGCTCAGTCTGGGCGGGTTTTCGATCGTGTATCTGGCTACGGATCAGGAAGGCAAGCCGGTCGCGATCAAGGAATATCTGCCGAACTCGCTGTCGCTACGCAAGGCGGGCGAGATCGAGCCGCAGATCGACGAGGAGCATCAGGCCGCGTTCCGTTACGGCATGAAGTGTTTTTTCGAAGAAGGCCGCTCGCTGGCCAAGCTGCTGCATCCGAATGTCGTGCGCGTGCTGAATTTTTTCCGCGCCAACGGCACTGTCTACATGGTCATGCAGTTCGAGCGCGGCCGTACCCTGCAGGATTTCATCCAGCGCAATAAAGGCCATATCAAGGAGCGTTTCATTCGCGGCGTGTTCACCCGCATGCTCAATGGCCTGCGCGAGGTGCATACACACAAGCTGCTGCATCTGGATATCAAGCCGTCCAACATCTACCTGCGCAACGACGGCACACCTGTCTTGCTGGATTTCGGCGCGGCCCGCCAGACCTTGGCGCAGGACCAGCCGATGCTCAAGCCGATGTACACGCCCGGCTTCGCCCCGCCCGAGCAATTCACGGATCGCGACAACCTCGGCCCGTGGAGCGACATCTACAGCACTGGCGCGGCGATGTATGCTTGTCTGGCTGGCGTGGCACCGCAGCGCTCGGATGAGCGCATCAAGAAGGACCTGCTGGAGCCGGCAGTGAAGCGCTGGGCCGGGCAGTACTCGCCGCACCTGCTGGAGACCATCGACTGGTGTCTGGCAATCAACCCGCTGGAACGACCGCAGAGCGTTTACGCCCTGCAAAAAGAACTGCTCACCCGCACCCGCTTCGTCGCGCAGGTGGCGCCTACCTCTCTGCTGGGCAAGACAACCCAGTACTTGCGAACCTTGTTGGGTAAATCATGAAGTTTACGATCTACCAGGAAAGCCGTCCCGGCGCCCGCCCGAATAATCAGGATCGGGTGGCCTACAGCTACACGCGCGAAGCCCTGCTGCTGGTGGTGGCCGATGGCATGGGCGGCCACCTGCATGGCGAAATCGCCGCGCAGATCGCCGTGCAATACATCATCGAATCCTTCCAGCGCGCGGCCAAGCCGCAGATCGCGGACGAGCTGATGTTCCTGTCGCGCTGTCTGGGCAACGCCCATGCTGCAATTCAGGATTACGCCTTCGACAAGAGCCTGCCCGAGGCGCCGCGCACCACCATCGTCGCCTGCCTGATCCAGAACAGCGTGGCCTACTGGGCACACGCAGGCGATTCGCGCCTGTACCTGATCCGCCGTGGCCGCATTGCACAGCAGACCAAGGATCACTCGCGCCTGCAGATGATGCTCGACCAAGGCCTGATCGATGAAGAAGCCGCCGCCCGCCACCCCGCGCGCAACCGCATCTTCAGCTGCCTGGGCGGCACACATTCACCACAGATCGAATTCTCCTCGCCCGTACCTTTGTTCGCCAACGATCTGATCGCGATCTGCAGCGATGGCGTGTGGGGCAACCTCACCAATGAAGACTTCACCGAACGCCTCGGCGAAGCCAACGTCCTTGACGCCTCGCCACGTCTGCTGGATCTGGCCGAAGCCCACGGCGGGCTGACCTGCGACAACCTGTCGATGCTGGCCATGCGCTGGCATGACGACTATGCCGAAGGTCAGGCCTCGACCATCTCCACCGACACCATGCCCATGGACGGAATCACCACCAAGATGGAAGGCTTCAACCGCACCCGCCCCGAAGCCGCGAATCTGAGCGATTCCGACATCGAAAAGGCGATCAACGAGATCAACCTGGCGATTCAAAAGTATTCCAAATTCGACCCGGGCAAATAACTTCGCCGTGACATCAGGAACGGGGCGCTGCGGCGCCCCGTTCCTTTACCCTTCTTCCTTCTCCGTACTCGCCATGACCCGACCCTCAAACCGCCTCCCCGCCCAACTGCGCGATGTGCGCATTACCCGCAATTACACCTGCCATGCCGAAGGTTCAGTGCTGATCGAATTCGGCAACACCAAGGTGCTGTGCACGGCCAGTGTTGAAGAAAACGTGCCGCCGTTCTTGCGTGGCAAGGGCGAAGGCTGGGTCACGGCTGAATACGGCATGCTGCCGCGTTCCACGCATACGCGCATGGCGCGTGAGGCGGCCAAGGGCAAGCAGAGCGGGCGCACCCAGGAAATCCAGCGCCTGATCGGCCGCAGCCTGCGTGCCGTGGTGGACATGAAGGCGCTGGGTGAGCGCCAGATCACCATTGATTGCGACGTGCTGCAGGCCGATGGCGGCACGCGCACCGCGTCGATCACCGGTGCCTGCGTGGCCCTGCACGATGCACTGCAAGGCCTGATCGCGGCCGGCAAGCTGTCGGCCTCGCCGCTCAAGGATTGGGTCGCCGCCGTGTCGGTGGGCATGTTCGAAGGCACGCCGGTGCTGGATCTGGATTACCCGGAAGATTCGGCCTGCGATACCGACATGAACGTGGTGATAACCGGTAGCGGCGGCTTCGTTGAAGTGCAGGGCACGGCCGAGGGCGCGCCGTTTGCCCGCAGCGAACTCGACAGCCTGCTGGCGCTGGCCGATCAGGGCATCCAGCAGCTGGTCGCCTTGCAGAAGCAGGCCGTGGCTGGCTGAAGAATCGCGCTGCGCCTGCCTGTTCAGACAGGCAGGCTGAAGAGGCAGGCTGGGTGAGGCTCTTGGGCACAGTGGTACACAAGCCCACGAACGCCGCCCGGCATGCAGTCCTTCGACCTCAGGATAAGCCGGGCTTCGCCCAGCGGAATCAGGGGCTTTTGCGGGAGATAAGGGGCGGTCGTCCCGGATTCCGCTACGCTGCATCCAGGCTACACAACCAGACTTCATCAGCCCGCCTCTATAGAATCCTGTCATGCAGTTCTCGCGTAACCAGATCCAGATTTTTTCCCTGATCGCCGTATCCATGCTGGCCCACGTCACCATGGGTGGCGGGCGAGTGGCCGCGTCGCTGTTCATGCTCAAGTACAACGGCTCGGAAGCGCTGGCCGGCGTGGCTTACAGCAGTTTCAGTCTGCTGCCGGCAATCCTCTCGCTCCACATGGGGCGCTGGATCGACAAAGTCGGCCCGCGCCGGGTCATGCGTATCAGCCAGATGCTGATGATTGCCGGCCTGTTTACGCCAGCCCTGGCACCCGGGCTGTTCACCGTGCTGGGTGCGGCGATTGTCTGCGGTCTGGGTTTTGCCAGCTACATGCTGGCGGCCAATGTGGCGGTCAGTATCATGCCCTTCGAACGCGAGGGCGAGCGTGTCGGCATGCTCGGCTGGCTGGCCATGGGCAATTCCGTGGCGGCGGTGGGCGGCCCCAGTATCGCCGGCTTCATGATCGATCACGGCGGCTTCGCCTCCGCCTATCTGACCCTGGCCGTGATTGTCTGCGGCAGCCTGCTGGTGTCCTTCTGTGTCGACGTGCCCGGCGGGGTCGGTGCGCAGCGCAAAGCCCAGAGTGGTGGCGGCAGCATCGTGCGGATGGTTTTCAGCAATCCGCGCCTGTTGCGCATCTATCTGCTGACCATGGCCATCTCGCTGGCCTATGACGGTTTTGCTTTCATGACGCCGGTGCTGGGCAATGAGCGCGGCCTCTCCGCCACCACCATCGGCATGATTCTGTCCTGCTTTGCGGTCGGCACTTTCGCGGTGCGCGCCCTGCTGCCCTGGTTGTCGCGGCGCCTGTCGGAATGGCGCATGCTGAGTCTGGCCTTCGCCCTCACCGCCGCGACCTTCTGCCTGCTTCCGCTGGTGCACAATGTCTATCTGCAAGCTGCGCTGGGCTTCATTTTCGGCCTCGCCGCGGGTGTCGGTCAGCCCAACATCCTGAGTCTGATCTACCGCGCCATGCCGCCGGGCAAAGCCGGCGAAGGCGCCGGCCTGCGCGCAATGATGGGCAATTTCATGGGCCTCACCGGCCCGTCCTGTTTCGGCGCGCTGGCCGGCCTGTTCGGCGCCGCGCCAGTCTTCCTGATCATCGGCAGCATTGCCGGCTATTCCGGCTGGCAGGCGCGGCGCGGTTACAGGCTGAGTCAGGAAGAGCCTGAACGGGACGTCTGACTCGCCTTAGATGCTGAATATTTTTCGACAAGCTGACAATTTCAGACAATTTTCGTCTGTCGGAACCCCGTAGGAGCTAGCGAAGCCGGCGATGGTGTTGTGCCCCAATTCACGCCTGAATCGTCAGCTTCGCTAGCTCCTACAAAAATCTCAATCACCACCCGGCCGGCGGAAATCCGCCTCGATCCAGGCGGTGGCATTGGCGATGCTGAACTTGAATTCCGGCCCCACACGCACCTGCGCCAGCTGCTCGCCCGCCGCATTTCGGGCGCTGAGCACCGCATAGGGATCGTCCTCGTCGGGCACGATGTCCAGATTCACATCGATACGCCCGTCGTCCGTGTTGATCGACAGGCTTTTGTGGAGCATCGCGTGCGCGTGCTGTTCGCTGCGCCGGAGCACTTCCGAAGCGGTCTTGACCAGGGTGCTGAAGGCCGATGAATCCAGCGGTTTGGGATTCTTCTTGTCGCGACCCATGGTCCACGGGCCGACCAGCGCGGGCTCCGGTTCGCCGTCCAGAATCATCTCGACGGCCCAGCCGTCGTCATCCTGATTCTTGATCACGCGGGCGGTCCAGCCCTTGTCGCGCCACAGTCGCGGCTCATTGATGGTGGCGGGGGTTTCAGGCTCGAAAGCCTCGTTCGTGCTGTTTGATGTCATGGCCCGGATTGTAGCGTCCGGCGCGCCTTTTCAAGCATACATTGCGCACAGCCAAGCGCAGCGGGTATCTTCAAGGCATCAGCCTGAAGATGCCCGTCAGGCGGGGCTCTTCAGGCAGGCATCAGTCCACAGCCTCCGCTGCGACAGCCGCCAGCGACTCCTTGTGATTGCGCCGACGCCAGGCCCAGGTCTTGATGGCTTGCGGCAGCAAGGTCAGGCAGGAGCAGTAGTAGATGAACTTGAAGCCGAGCAGGCGCGGGCCGACGGGGGTGTTGCGGAAGATGTCGCCAGCCAGGATCGAGACGACGGCCTCCTGCATGCGCCAGACGTTCTGCGGCTGCATGAAGATCTTGCGGATCGCCGGCGAGGTGATGCGATAGATGAACCAGGAGAACATTTTCGGGCCGTGGCCCATGACGCGCTCGAACTGGCGGAAGGCTTTTTCGGCCAGCTTCTTCTCGCCACGCAACCAGAAATCCACCGCCGTGGCGGCTTCGAAGGCGCTGTTCATGGCGAGGAAGACACCGGAAGAAAACATCGGATCAACGAAGGCATACGCGTCGCCGATCATGGCAAAACGCTCACCCCGGCAATAGGCCGAGTTGTAGGAAAAATTGCCGGTGGCGGTGGCCGGCTCGACCATCGTCGCGTCCTTCAGGCGATCCGCCAGACGCGGCACCAGCGCGATGGTTTCCATCAGGAAGTTCGAGGGATCGCTCTTGCGGTTCTTGAAGTAGGCTGGCGAAGCCACCGCGCCGACGCTGACCGTGCCGTCACGCAGCGGGATGTACCAGAACCAGCCATGATCAAACCAGAAAATCGTGATGTTCCCTTCGCGTCGACCCTTGCCGCGCACCGCGCCGGTGAAGTGGCCAAACAGCGCGGCGCTGCTGTGATCCGGGTTACGCTGCTTGATGCCGAACTGGTTGGAAAGCAGCGTATCGCGGCCGCTGGCGTCGATCACGAAGCGCGGGCGCCATTCGGTTTCGCTGCCGTCACTGGCCTTGACCTTGACCAGCGCGCGCTCGTCGCCGCCCTTGCCAGCGTCCATGTCGACGTGGGTGGCGCGCTGGCCTTCAAAGGTGCGCACACCCCGCTTGGCTGCGTGACGGAACAGCACTTCGTCGAATTCCGAACGGCGCACATGAAAGGAAAACGGAAAGGACTTGTCCATCGCATCGGCAAAGACCAGATCGCTGGTGTGATCGTGCCAGGGCGACACGAACTCGACGCCGTACTTGGTGATGCCGATCTTCTCGATCTCGGCGCGCACACCGAGTCGGTCGAACAAGGGCATATTCATCGGCAGCAGCGATTCACCGATGTGAAAGCGCGGGTGCTGCGCCTTTTCCAGCATCACCACGTCATGGCCGCGCTCGGCCAGTATCGTCGCAGCGGCCGAACCAGCCGGCCCGCCGCCGATGATCAGCACATCCGGAGACTGGCTGTTGAAACTCTGTGGCATATCGTTTGGGGAGGCGCTCGTAGCGGCGCTTGATCCCGGCATTGGCTTATCCATGTTCTCTCCTGAAGCTTGGGGCGAAACCCTATTATCAGTCAAAAATCACGGCGGCCTGCGTCCAGGAATGTGCCGCACGGCACAGACACTCGGCATGCGCGTTACGCGCCGGTCCGGGGCAAACTTTCCCGCTTCAGCCGCACCTGCTCGCGCTCCGCTTCGGTCAAGGCCTTGTAGCCACGCCCCAAGGGCCAGCCATAGCCCCAGCGAAAACGTGTCGGCCAGAACGGTGAGCCGCCCACGCGCACCCCAGCCAGCATCAAGGTGGCAATCGCCGGCTCGCCGACGGCGCCGACACAGCGTTCCATCTCACGATCCGCCGCCAGCCGTTCCGCATACGAGCCGCCGGCCCAATAGCTCAGGTCGTGCGCCACACAGCAGTCGCGCCACAGAGTCTTCTGGCTCAGCGTGCCGTCCGGAAACTCGCTGCAGCCATCACTGCTGAATGGCGCAATTTCATCGGCGTGGGCGCCGGCGCAGCTCAGCGCCAGCAAGACCGCCATCCAGAACTCAGGCATAGCGCGTCGGATCGCTCAGCCCGGCTGCTTCAAAGCCGGCACGGCGCAGACGACAGGCGTCACACTGGCCGCAGGCATGGCCTTGGTCATCAGCCTGATAGCAGGAAACCGTCATGGCGTAATCCACGCCCAGCGCCATGCCGCGCTGCACGATCTGGGCCTTGGTCAGATCAATCAGGGGCGCCCGGATGCGCAGACGTGCACCTTCCACGCCAACCTTGGTAGCCAGATTGGCCATCGCCTCGAAGGCTTCGATGAAGGCCGGGCGGCAGTCCGGATAGCCGGAATAATCCACCGCATTCACGCCCACGAAAATGGCATTGGCCTTGAGCACTTCGGCCCAGCCCAGTGCCAGTGAGAGCATTACGGTATTGCGCGCCGGCACGTAGGTGACCGGGATGCCGCCATCCTCGACGCCCGCCGTCGGCACGGCAATACTGGCATCGGTGAGGGCCGAGCCGCCAAATTGACCGAGATCGACATGGCCGACGCGATGCTCTTTCGCCCCCAGCGCAGCCGCCACGCGCGTGGCCGCGTTCAGCTCGGCCGCATGACGCTGGCCATAGGCCACCGACAAAGCATAGGTTTCAAAGCCTTCGGCGCGGGCGATGGCAAGGCAGGTGGCGGAATCGAGTCCGCCGGAGAGCAGGACGACGGCGCGGGGAGCTGACATGAGATGACTTTCGGGAGAACACGCAACAGGGCGCAATTATCCACCTTTCGCGGGGTGGCTTGCTATGAACAGGCCACCTGAAGAGCCGCACCCAGTGGGCCTGTCCGCACAGGCCTGCTGTAGACGCCCGCTGGGCGCGGCTTTACAGCCTACTCCTTACTTGTCGGCGTTGGCGCCGCCCGCCGTCTCGTCATCCTGCAGCCAGGAGCCCATCAGCTTGTAGCTCACCGCCAGCAGCAGCGGGCCGAGAAAGATCCCGAGCAAGCCGAAACTGATCAATCCACCGATCACGCCGGCAAGGATCAACAGCAGAGGCAGATTCGCCCCACGCCGGATCAGCCAGGGGCGCAGGAAGTTATCCAGGTTCACCACGATCAGCATCCAGATAAGCAGGAAAGTTCCCCAGGCTGGCTGATCGCTCCAGTACAGCCAGACGATAGCCGGCACCAACACCGGAACGACGCCGATCTGGGCAATGCACAACATGAACATCAGCGCGGTGAGTACAGCGGTAAAGGGAATGCCGGTCAAAGCCAGCCCGACACCACCGAGCAAGGCCTGCACCAGCGCCGTGACCCCCACGCCGAGCGCCACGCCCCGGATGGCGCCCGCCGCAAGAATGATCATCTCATCGCCACGCCGCCCGCCCAGCTTGCGCGCGAAGCGTTGCAACGCCCCGGCGGCCACTTCGCCGCGCATGTACAGAATGGCCGAGATCGCAATCGCCAGCGCAATTTGCAGCATGATCATGCCCAGACTGCCGACCCGGGTAGCGAACCATTTGGTCATGTCGCCAGCGTAGGGCGCTGCCTTCGCCGTCAAGCCCTGGACACCCATGGAGACACCCTGCGCCCACAGCTCAGCGGCTTTGCTGCCGACATAGGGCAGACCGGCAAGCCAGGCCGGCGCTTGCGGCGCAGCCAGTAATTTCAGCGATCCCGCCAGGGTGATGATCTCGTCGCTGTTATGAATCAGAGTGCTGATGGCCAGCACGAAGGGTAAAAACAGCGCGAGCCACAGCCCCACAATCAGGATGGTTGCGGCCAGCCAGCGCCGCCCGCCAAGCCGGCGCTGCAGGATCAGCAACAGTGGCCAGGACGCCACCACGATCATCGTCGCCCAGGTGATCGCCATCAAAAACGGCGATAGCACCCACAAGGAAGCCAGCAGCAAAACGCCGGTCAGGCAAATGCTGAGCAAGGTGCGGGCAAGGTCGGGGCGAGATGTCGGCATGGCAAAGGCTCGATCAGGAAAGAGAGCGGCCATGATAAGGGAATCTGCGTGCAGCGGTTGTACGCGCTGAAAAACGGACAAGGCCGCCCGTGGATGTCACGAGCGGCCTTGGGTTCAGACCTGCTGGAGGGGAGGAACAGGCCCGAACTTTTAGCGTGTGCTTACTTCTTCACAGCCGGTGCCGAAGCGGGAGCGGCGGGAGTTGCGACGGGAGCCGCCACTGGTGCGGCTTTGGCTGCCGGAGCGCTGGCTGCTGGAGCAGCTTCGGTCTTCGGCTCAGCCTTTACGACCTTCTTCGACGTGGCCTTGGCCGGCTTCACGCTCTTGGCCGGCTGCGTGGCAGTCACCGAGGTAGCGGCAGCGTTGGTGCCGACAGGCACGTCAGCGGCGAACACCGAAGCGGCAGCAATGGAAGCGATCAGGGCGGCAATCAGGGTCTTGGTCATTTCATAACTCCTTGGATGATTTGAGGGGCGGACGAGAACTTGTTTGCTTGTCCGACGAGTTCATCTTATGAGAGCAAGCTGACCGAAGCCTGAGGCGAAACTTGCGCGAAGCTGACGGCAGCATTTCGGCGAACTAGACTGAAGCGGCAGGGGGCGACAGACCCCCGACTCTTCAGACGGCGTCCGATCCCTCTGGCGATGAGCGAAATTCCCGCACATCCACCCGGCCAAAGGCAGCGCCATGAACCCGAAAATCATCGAACTGCTGGAGCGCATCCACGCCATCGAGGAAGAGCTGGAGCGGGAGGTTCAGCTGCGCCGCGCCGAACTCAACGCCAGCTTCGAGCAGCGCCGCATCTGCTTTGACGAGGCCGTGCTGGCGCAGCAGCGCCGCTTCAGGCAGGGGACGCTGCGCTACCTGCTGGACGGCAGGTTGAGCCACTACCTGACCGCGCCCATCATTTTTTCCGCCATCTTCCCGATGCTGTTGATGGATCTGATGGTGAGCCTCTATCAGTGGCTGTGCTTCCCGGTGTATGGCATTCCACATGTGCGCCGGCGCGATTATCTGATCTTCGACCACACACACCTGGCCTATCTGAACCTGATCGAGATGATCAACTGCGGTTACTGTTCGTATGCCAACGGGCTGGCCTCCTACGTCAAGGAGGTCTTTGCCCGCACCGAACAGTACTGGTGCCCGATCAAGCATGCGCGGCGGGTGTTGCAGGCCCATCCCTATTACGAGAATTTTGTAGATTTCGGCGACGCGGAGAGCTATCGCCGGGAGCTCGAAGCCTTGCGTCTGGCGCTGAGCTTGATCGATGCGCAGGACGGAAAGTGAAACCGCAAACGAGGCCGCCTGAAGAGCCGCTCCCGGCGGGCCTGTTCAGGCTGGCATGCCGCAGAACGAGGCGCCGAAGGGTTGTGCAGACATGATCCGGAGGTGTGATGGATGACGGAAAACTGGCCCGGATGCGGCAATGGATGCTGACGGAAATTGCCGTGGAAACCGCCTGCGTGCGCGAGCAGATCGGCAAGGCGCAGCTTGATCCGCAGGTGATGGACGTGATGGGCGAAGTGCCGCGCCACGTCTTCGTTCCGGCGGCATTTCAGGCCGAGGCCTACCTCAACCAACCGGTGCCGATCGGTTGTGGCAAGACGATTTCGCAGCCCTTCATCGTGGCGCTGATGACCGATCTACTGGACATTCATTCGACGGATAGCGTGCTTGAGATCGGCACCGGGCTGGGTTACCAGACTGCCGTGCTGTCGCGCCTTGCCCGTCAGGTCTATAGCGTGGAACGGCTGGCGGGGCTGGCCCGCGAGGCCCGCCAACGCCTCGACAGCCTGGGCTACGCCAACATCCAGACCCGCGTGGGCGATGGCTACCTGGGCTGGCCAGAGCACGCACCCTTCGATCGGATCATGGTCACCGCCGCCCCGCCGCAACTGCCACCAGCGCTGCTTGATCAGCTCAGGAACGGCGGGCGCATGGTCCTGCCCGTGGGGCCACATGATCATCAGGCCCTGATGCTGGTGCGCAAGGATGCGCAAGGGCAGAGCAGCACGCGCGTAGTCCTGCCCGTGCGCTTTTCGGCGCTGGAGGAGGGCGAAGCCGCTGATTTATTTTGAGCTGTTATTGCGGGCGGCCCGGAAGGGCTCTTGCGAGGCCTGCCTGCGCAACTACGCTCCAATGAGAAGAGCAAGCGGGCCTCTGCGATGGAACCTCTCCTGAAGCTTGTCGGGGTACAGCTGACCCTGCAGGGAAGGCGGGTGCTGGAGGATGTGGATCTGAGCCTGGACGCAGGGCAGATTCATGCCTTGCTGGGGGCTAATGCCGCCGGCAAGTCCAGCCTGGCGTATGCCGTAATGGGCTGCGAGGGCTATCAGCCGGATGCCGGCCAGATCATGTTTGACGGGCTGTGCATTGACGCCCTGCCCGTGCACGAACGCGCCCGTCTGGGCATCACGCTGGCCTGGCAGGAGCCGGCGCGCTTTGAAGGTTTGAGTGTGCGTGATTATCTGCGGATCGGAGCGCACGGGGCATCGGTTGAGGAATGCCTGCTCAAAGTGGGACTGGAGCCGACGGAATATGCCTTGCGGGCCGTCGACAAGACCTTGAGTGGCGGCGAACGCAAGCGCATTGAACTGGCCGCCGTGCTGGCGATGTGCCCGCGTCTGGTGATTCTGGATGAGCCCACGGCGGGGATTGATCTGCTCTCGCTCGATGCGCTGATCGATCTGATTGAAGCTTTGAAAGCGGGCGGCAGCAGCGTCTTGTTGATCACCCATCAGTCCGAAGTTGCGGCACACGCAGATCAGGCGTCCTTGCTGAGTGAGGGCCGCATTGTCTGCCAGGGAAAAACGCCCGACATGCTTGAAATCTACCGCAGGCGCAAACCTTTGCGGTGCTGAAAAAGGGGGATCGAAATGCCTGACTTCCAACCCATCCTGACGCTCTTCAATCTCGCCGGGCAACATCCGCCCGCTATTCCCCAGGCCGCACATCTGGTGGCCTACGGGCAGCAACTGAGCAGCCTGCGCTCGCTGCCGGGCGTAAAGATCGAGGCCGAGAGCAGTGAGGTCTGCATCGCCGCGCACATCACGATTGCGGCCGGCGTGCGCCTGGATCAGCCCGTACACCTGTGTTTCGGCATGTTCGAGCAACACGGCGAACAAGATGTGCACCTGACGCTGACCCTGGAGCCCGGCGCGCAGGCCGAGCTGTGGTCGCACTGCCTGTTCGCCACACCGCAAGCGGCACGCCACGCCATGCATGGGGAATTCCGCTTGATGGAAGGCGCGGTGCTGCGCTATCAGGAAGCCCATTTCCACGGAACCTCCGGCAACATTGAGGTCATCCCGTGCGCGCAAGTGTTGCTGGAAAAAGCGGCGCGCTTCCATGCCGATTTCAGTCTGATCCGCGGCCGTGTCGGCCTTCTGGACATGGATTACCGCGTCGATGTCGGCGAGGCCGGCGTGGCCGAACTACTCAGCCGGGCCTACGGTTTTGCCACGGATGCCATCCGCATCCGTGAGCAGGTCGAACTCAACGGCCCCGGCGCGCGCGGTCTGCTCAAGACCCGCGTCGCCGTGCGCGGACACGCCCACGCCGATGTGTGCGGCATCATGGAAGGCAATGCCGCCGGCGCACGCGGCCATATTGATTGCATGGAGGTTGTGCGCGATCAGGCCACCGCCAGCGCCGAACCGCAGGTGCGGGTGTGTCATCCGCAAGCCAAGATTACTCACGAGGCGGCCATTGGCAGCGTCGACAGCAAGCAGCTCGAAACCCTGATGGCACGTGGGGTGACGCCCGATGAAGCAGTCGATCTGATCGTCCGGGGCATGCTCGCCTGAGTACCGGGCAAGCGCAAGCGATCCTTGCAGGGAGGACGACATGACCATCGAGGCAAGTCTGGCGATGCAACGGAAAATCGTGGAAGCCTTGCACGACCCTCGGCGCTACCCACACCCGGTGAGTAATTTCACGCTGATTGAAACGCACATCTCCTTCGTACTGCTGACTGGCGAGTTCGCCTACAAGATCAAGAAAGCCGTCGATCTGGGCTTTGTCGATTACACGACGCTCGCGCAACGTCGCTTCTGCTGCGAAGAGGAGTTGCGCCTGAACCGGCGCCTTGCGTCGCAACTTTATCTGGAGGTCGTTGCGCTCGGCGGTAGCCCCGACAATCCTCATCTCGCAGCCGAAGACTGGGCTATCGAATATGCCGTCAAGATGCGTCAGTTCGAACAGACAGATTTGCTGGACCAAGTGCTGGCCCGGAACAGTCTGCTAGCCGGGCATATCGACAAGCTGGCGGCAATGCTGGGGGCGTTTCACCGCAACGCCCCTGCGTGTGCCGCCGACCAGAGCTATGGCAGCGCGGCCCTGATCCGGAGCCAGCTGGAAGCCTTGCTTCCCCCTTTCGAGCCCCCGACCGATGCCCGGGACCGCGACTATGGAGCGCTGGAGGTGTGGTGTCGCAAAGAGTATGCGCGCCTGTACGAGGTTTTTGCTCTGCGCAAGAGCTGCGGATTCGTGCGCGAAGGCCATGGCGATCTGCACTTGGGCAACATGGTCCTGCTGGATCGTGAAGTCCTGATCTTCGACTGCATCGAGTTTAATCCGGCGCTGCGCTGGGTCGACATCGCCAGTGACATTGCCTTCCTGAGCATGGATCTGGCTGCGCACGGACGATCCGATTTTGCCTGGCGCCTGCTCAACGCCTGGCTCGAAACCACCGGCGATTATGCCGCGCTGGAACTGTTGCGTTTCTATCAAGCGTATCGCGCACTGGTGCGTACCAAGGTCGCCAGCCTGCGCCTGGCCGACCCAGCCCTGTCCAGCGACGCGCGCCATGCCGCAAAGGCTTCCCATGCCGCCTATATGAATTACGCCTGCACCCTGACGAACCCAGGCGCACGCGCCGTGATCATCACCCATGGCCTGTCGGGCTCCGGCAAAAGCACGCTGGCACGGTCAATCGCCGCTTCGTTGGGCGCGCTGTGCCTGCGCTCGGACGTGGAGCGCAAGCGCCTCAGGCGTCTGCCGTCGATGGCGCACGACGGCAGCAACGTCGGCACCGGCCTGTATGCCGAATCGGTCACGCAAGCCACCTATGATCGGCTGCTGGCTCTGGCCTCCACCGTGCTCGCTGCGGATTACCCGGTGGTGGTGGACGCTACCTTCCTGCGCCGCCCGCAACGCGAGCGTTTCGCCGAACTGGCACGCACCGTGGGCGTACCGTTCATGATTCTCGACTGTCATGCCCCGCGAGGGGTCCTACAACAGCGCATCGCGGCCCGGGCCGAACGGGGGGGCGACGCCTCCGACGCCGATCTCGCAGTGCTCGACTGGCAAATCAGCCATGCCGAGACCTTGGGTCAGGACGAACAGGCGGCCACCGTCACTATTGATACCCTGATGAAAGATCACGGCGGCTCGACAGCAGCCGTCCGCGAGCACCTCAGGCCGAACCTGCCATGACCTCCGGTGTTGCCATCATGAGTCTCCCAGCTCCCCTGCCGTGCCAACAACTCTATCAGGCTTGCGATCCACTGCTGTTCAGCTTCCAGACCACCGCCGAGCTCGAAAGCCTGAGCGAGGTCGTTGGTCAGCTGCGTGCCATGAGCGCCGTGCGTTTTGGCGCTGGCATCCGTCAGGAGGGCTATAACCTCTTCGTGCTGGGTCCCTCCGGCATGGGCAAGCGCACCCTGGTGAACCAGTTCCTGAAAAACAAGAGTCATGGCGAGCCGGACCCCGTCGACTGGTGCTACATCAACAATTTCACCGAGCCGCACAAGCCACAGGCGCTGTGCCTGCCGACCGGGCGCGGTGCCGATCTGCGCCGCGACATGGAACGCCTGCTGGCGGATCTGCGCAGCAGCGTGCCCAACGTATTTGAAGGCAAGGACTATCGCGGGAAGCTGGCCGCCATCCAGAATGAATTCAGCAAGCGTCAGGATCAGGCCTTCAAGGAGCTGGGCGAAACAGCCGCGAAGCAGGGCATCAACTTGCAGCAAACGCAGGAGGGATTCACTTTTTCGCCGGCCCGCAAACAAGGCGACGGAGCCTCCGAGGGCTTCGAAAATCTTTCAGAAGATGAACGACAACGCCTGATCGAATCGATATCCGCCCTGCAGGCCTTGCTGCTGAAAATCCTCGGGCAAGTCCCCTTGTGGCGCAAGGAACGCAACGAAAAAATTCGCCAACTTGATCGGCAAACCATGCTGTCGACGGTCGAACTGCTGATCAAAGAGCTGCGTGCGCGCTATGTCGACCTGCCCGAGGTCCTCCGATATCTGGATATCGTGCAGCAGGACATGGTCGAACACGGCGACGAATTCCGCAAACAGGAGGAGGGGGCCGGAACCTCGGAGCTGGCCGCGCTGGCGCGTGCGAACTTTCACCGTTATCAGGTGAACGTGCTGGTCACCAACGGGCGCAAGCACGGCTCCGCCATTGTCAGCGAAGACAACCCGAGCTACGGCAACCTGCTCGGCCGCGTCGAACACATCTCCCAGTTCGGTGCGCTGGTCACCGATTTCACCCTGATCAAACCCGGCGCGCTGCATCAGGCCAATGGCGGCTATCTCCTGCTGGATATCCGCAAGCTGCTGATGCAGCCTTTTGCCTGGGAAGGACTCAAACGCGCGCTGCAATCGCGCGAAATCCGCATCGAATCACTGGGCCAGATCCTCAGCCTGGTCAGTACCGTCTCGCTGGAGCCGGAGCCCATCCCGCTGGACGTCAAGATCGTCCTTTTCGGCGACAGACTCTTCTACTACCTGCTGGCGCAGTACGATCCGGATTTTGAAGAACTGTTCAAGGTGGTCGCCGATTTCGAGGAACGCATCGAGCGCAATACCGACACCCACCAGCTCTATGCCCGCCTGATTGCCACGCTGGGTCGCAAGGAAGACCTGCAAGCCTGCGACCGTGGCGCCGTGGCTCGCGTCATCGAATATGGTGCGCGCCTGGTAGACGATGCCTCCCGGCTGAGCACCCACATGCGCAGCATCGCCGATCTGCTGCGCGAGGCCGACTACTGGGCCCGCGAGGCAGGCCATCCGGTGGTCGATGCGGCCGATGTTCAGCGCGCCATCGACACCCAGATCCATCGCCATGACCGGCTGCGCTCGCGCCTGCAGGAGGAAATCCTGCGCGGCAACCGGATGATAGACACCGAGGGGGCCGTGATCGGCCAGATCAATGCCCTGTCCGTCATCGATCTGGGCAACTTTGCCTTCGCCCTGCCCGTGCGCATCACCGCCACCACGCATCTGGGCGATGGCGAACTGATCAACATCGAACGCGAGGTCAAACTCTCCGGCGCCATTCACTCCAAGGGCGTGCTTATCCTGTCCTCCTTCCTCAGCGCCCGCTATGGCAAAGACATGCCGCTGGCTTTCTCCGCCAGTCTGGTCTTCGAGCAATCCTACGGCTTCGTCGAGGGTGACAGCGCCTCGCTGGCCGAGCTGTGCGTGCTGCTTTCCAATCTGGCCGGCGCGCCCATCCGCCAGTCGCTGGCGATCACCGGCTCGGTCAACCAGTTCGGGCAGGCGCAGGCCATTGGCGGTGTGAATGAAAAGATCGAAGGCTTCTTCGACATCTGCAACGCGCGCGGACTGAATGGCGAACACGGCGTACTGATCCCAGCCGCCAACATCAAGCAACTGATGCTGCGCTGGGATGTAGTTCTCGCCGCCCAGGCCGGAAAATTCCACATTTACGCCGTGAATCACGTCGACCAGGCCATCGCCTTGCTGACCGGCCTGTCCGCCGGAGAAGCCGATGCGCACAAGGTCTGGCCGCCCGGCAGCCTGAACGGCCGCGTCGCTGCACGCCTGGCTGAGCTGAGCACGCTGCGCAAAACTTTCGCCACACCTGTCGCAAAAAAGCGCAAGCGCCCGCCGAGCAAGACGGACACAAGCCCATCTGTAAAAAATTCAAGTACTGGCTGAAGAGCCGCGCCCGCACAAGGTCTTCAGCAAGCACACCTGTAGAAGCAGGTCTGGTGTGGCTCTGCGGGCATATTCACCGCTGTAGATGCTTACAGCCAGCGCTCGGCGTTATCCAGCTTGAGCTTGCGCGCTTCGCCAAGCAGGGCGCGATCCACCCGCACAGGGAGGAAGGCGCGGCGCTGCGGCGGGTGACGATCAAAGGTGACGAGGTTGTACTCGATCTGCTCGCCACTGGCTGTCTCACTATTGCCGCTGAGCACCACGTTCATGCTGTCCAGGTGGGGTTGGCAACGCTCCAGCTGGATGAAGCGCATTGGCTCGGCCAACACTTCGGCCAGATAGTCGAGCTGGCGGTCGAGCATTTCGGTCGGGCAGCCCAGCTCTTCGAGGCGTGCTTCATTTTCTTCGAGCTTGTGCAGCAAGTCCGCCGATTCCTGCGGGCTGACTTGCGTGCCGGCTTCACTCAGGAAGGAGTCGATACCCGCGCCGCGCCGGGTAAAGGTGGCCAGGCGAGCGGAGAGCAGGTCGCGGTGTTCGGCAAGCTCCTTGCGCAAGGATTGCTCAGCCTGCATGTGTTCGAGGGCGATAAGCGAGAGTTCATCGAGCATGCGTCGACTCACCGATTGCCACAGTCCGGCTTCACTGTTGGCGAACAGGCGCAGGCGATGATGGCTGAAGCTGAGCGTCACATGTGCGACATCCCGCACCATCATCTCGCCCTGCAGACCCACGCCGAAACGCTGTTGCTCGTCGATCTCCATGGCCAGGATGGCGAAGATGGGGTCGAGCGGCACGCTCTGTGCGGCGTAGTTCAGCAAGGGCGGGCAGTGCCCGAAGGTGTCGAGCAGATCGGCCGGCTGCGCAAAGAAGGCGCGCATGCTCGGATCAATCGACCAGGCCAGCGGCCCGACTTCATGCACGGCAGGCAGATTGCTGCGCTGGGCGGCAAGGAATTCCAGGCTACGCTTCACCGGGCCGCTAAGGCGCGCACGATACTGATTGACCAGCGCAAGGCGCGCGTCAGTCATCTTCACCACGTAATCAATGGTGGAATCTACCAGCGCATCGGAAACCCGTTCCTGATCGAGCTGGGGCGTACTCTGGCGGAACCAGTCCAGCAAACCCATGTTGGCAACCCTGTTTTCTCTGAGTGATAAGGGTACACCTTCCCTTGCGGCTGTGCAGCAGGTGTTGCATCCGGCTCAGTGTGCTATGTTCTCTCGATGATCCAGACCGACCAGCTCCACAGCCCGCGCATCGTTTCCGCCGCCGCCACCACGCCGCAGGAAGACGTCATCGAACGGGCGCTCCGCCCCAAGCGTCTGGCCGAATACGTCGGCCAGCAGAAGATCCGCGAACAGCTCGAAATCTTCATCCACGCCGCCAAGAACCGCAAAGAAGCGCTCGACCACGTCCTGCTCTTCGGCCCGCCGGGCCTGGGCAAGACCACCCTGGCGCACATCATCGCCGCCGAGATGGGCGTGAATCTGCGCCAGACTTCCGGTCCGGTGCTGGAGCGCGCCGGCGATCTGGCCGCGCTGCTGACCAATCTCGAACCGCACGACGTACTCTTCATCGACGAGATCCATCGCCTCTCGCCCGTGGTCGAGGAAATCCTCTACCCGGCGCTGGAGGATTACCAGATCGACATCATGATCGGTGAAGGCCCGGCCGCGCGCTCGGTCAAGCTGGATCTGCCGCCCTTCACCCTGATCGGCGCCACCACGCGCGCCGGCATGCTCACCAACCCGCTGCGCGACCGCTTCGGCATCAATGCGCGGCTGGAGTTCTACACACCCGAAGAGCTGGGCTTCATCGTCAGCCGCTCATCGCGCCTGCTCAATGTCGAGATCGAAGACGAAGGCGCGCTGGAGATCGCCCGCCGCGCCCGGGGCACCCCGCGTATCGCCAACCGCCTGCTGCGCCGCTGCCGCGACTACGCCGAGGTCAAGGCGGATGGCCGCATCACCAAATTAGTGGCCGATGCCGCGCTGACCATGCTCGACGTCGATCACCTCGGCCTCGACGTAATGGACCGCAAAATGCTCGGCGCGCTGCTGGAGAAATTCAACGGCGGCCCGGTCGGCCTGGACAATCTGGCCGCCGCCATTGGCGAAGCGCCGGACACCATCGAAGATGTGCTGGAGCCCTATCTGATCCAGCAGGGCTATCTGCAGCGCACCCCGCGTGGGCGCGTCGCCACCCCGGCGATCTGGCGCCACTTCGGGCTGGCCATGCCGAAAGTCAGCGGCGGCGATCTTTTTGAGCTGTAATCGAAACTGGAAAATTGGAAAGCGCCCGCTTCTGGGCGACAATACCCACACGCAACAACGCAGCCACTGCCATGAATCCTGATCTCGAAATCCCCCTGTCTGACGCCGACTTTGCCGAACTCGATACCCTGCTCGACCGCTACCCCGGCTCCTGTGCGCTCGAAGAACTGGACGGCCTGTTCTGCGCCCTGATCATCGGCCCCGAAGCCATCATGCCCAGCGAGTGGCTGCCGGTGGTGCTGGGCGAAGAAGAAGCGGATGAAGTCAGTGAAGAAGACACCCGCCGCGTCTTCGAACTGCTGCTGCGCCACTGGAACGGCGTGGAAAAAGGTTTCCGCGAAGACTGGTCCGGCCTGTCCGCCGAAGAGGGTTCCGAAGCGATGTACTTCCCCTTCCTCGACGACCCGGCCGACAGCGGCTGCCCGCTGGCCGAAGGCTGGGCACGCGGCTTCCGCGACGGCTTGGACTGGCTCGAAGAGCATTACTGGGAGGCGCTGGAACAGGATGAAGAGTGCGTCACCATCCTCAACCTGATCGCCGCTTTCGACACGGGCGAGAAATCGCCCGGCCATCCACTGACCGAACTTGAACGCGACGAGGTGATCAGCCTGCTGGTGGCAGGTCTGCAATACCTCTACGTGTTCTGGCGCCGTTACATGCGCGTGATGGAAGCCCCGCGCACCCCGATCCGCGCCGAAGACGTCCCCGGCCGCAACGAAGAATGCCCGTGTGGCAGTGGCAAGAAATACAAGAAGTGCTGCGGCGCACCGGAGAAGTTGCACTGATTCAGGGCGAGAGCCCTTGTAGGAGCGGCTTTAGCCGCGAAAGCTTTCGCGGCTAAAGCCGCTCCTACGCAAGACAGACCGCGCCGGCTTTTGCCGGCGTTTTTTTGTCAAAGCCAGTCGTAATCACTCAAATAGAAAATCACAAATTCAACGACACGCCTACAACCCAGCACGCACTCAACCCGGTGTTTTTCCGTCGTAGAACGACCCTGCAAACACGAGGCTCAACTTTCCAGGATCGCAGTATTTGCGTACTACCGCATTTAATTCATCCAAGGTCATCCCCGCAATGCGTTCGTCCACAATTGCTGCGAACGAAAAATCGCGCTTGAACCGCAAATTACGCACTAGGCCGGTCCCAAGAGCTCTGTCTTCCGTAAGCGCGAGACGACGAGCTTGCAACAATGCCTTTCGACCGTTCTCCAACTCCAGAACCGAAAACCCGTCAGCAAACATACGTTGCATCTCTTCAAGCACGGCCTGCTCGACCCTTGCACGGTTTTGCGGAGCGTAGATGGCAGACAGATTCAAGGTTGATTTGGACGCGCTTGCACTGCTGGATAAGGACGCGCTGACGCTATACGACAAACCCTCTTTTTGACGCAGACGCATGGCAAGGCGCGAGCTTAAAAAGCCGCCACCGAAAAGATGTGTCGCAACCAGCAGTGCCGGATAGTCGTGATCCTTTTCGCCCACAGGGATGTGCAGACCGCCGAGTAACTGTGCGTTCTTTTTGTCACGAACTTCTATCAAGCGCGTTTTCGCAGGGACGTCCTGGTAAGGGTCCGCAATCGACCTGTAGGCTTGTGCGCTGTACCAACCCGAAAAGGCATCTTGTAGCAGGCGGCTCATTTCATCAGGATCGAAGTCACCCACGGCGCTAGCCCAGGCATGGTCGGCACCGGGAAAACTACGCCAGAACTCGACTAGATCTGTGCGCGAAAGCGCATTGACGCGCGTTTCAAACTCTTTCTCGTCGAGCACATAACGCACATCTCCAGCCTCGCGTGGCGTGAGGTAGCGAGACAAGGCCAAGGAAGCTTGCGTCGATGGTTCCAACGCAGCCGTGCGTACTGCGCCAATGCGGCTGCGTTTTATGCGCTCAAATTCATCTTGCGGGAAAGTCGATTTCCGTAAAATCTCACTCAGCAGCACAACAGCTTCCGCAAAATGTCGGCGGCGCGTGTTTAACGTTACGGTCATGGATTGACCGGTTGCATTGAACGCAACACCGGAATCTAGCTGCTCGAATTTTTTGGCGAGCTGAGTGCGCCCATATTTCTCAGTGCCGCTCAGCATCATATTGCTGATCAGACTAATCAAAGCTCCTTTGCTGGCAAGACTCTCGCTATCTCCCCAGCGCAGATTGAATTCCAGAACCACGCGCTCTCCACGCGTTTTCTTGGGCAACATTGCCAGTTGCAGGCCATTTTTTAGGCTGGCGCGTATGGTGCGCCCATCGATGTTGGCAGGAGTTGAGTCAAAATCTTCGCCAACAGCCACACTAGACTGGGTGGGCAAGGCATCCAGCATAGCGGTCAGATCTGCGCGGCCTGGTACAACCACGGGCGATGAAGCGGGCATTGGAACGAACTCGCCCAGTGTTCGGTTGGCTGGCTTGAAATAGGTTTGCGCTACACGCGTCACATCGGCGGTACTAACCTTGGCAACTTGCTCGCGGAACCAGAAAAACGAACGCCAGTCACCCACGGCGATCGACTGCGACAGGCCAACACCAAAACTGGCCGGATCGTCGAGTTGCCGGTCCAGTCCGGAACGAATTGCCTGCTGCGCACGCGCAATCTCCTCATCGGTAATCGGCTGTTCTGTGATTTCCTCAAGCGCCTGAAGCAGTCGCCGCGTGGCTTCGGCAGGATCATCGTCCCGCCTCAACTGGGCCCCAAACATGGCATAACCAGGATCGTAGGTTTTTGAAATTGACCCCCAAACCGAAGTCGCCTTGCGCTGCTTGACCAAGGCCTCTTGTAGACGTCCGCCCGTAGAAGTAAGCACCTGGCGCAGCACCTCCAGCGCGGGCTGATCGGGGTGCATGGCGGGAGGGACGTGATAAAGCACACTGACCAGCCGGTTTTCACCAACACGCGCCAGTTCGACACGTCGCGGCCCTTCTTGGGGAGGCTCAACCGTGTAGGAAGGCCGCAAGTGACGTGTTGGCTTTAGAATCGCACCAAAGTAGCGATTGATCAAATCCAGCGTTTGTTGTGGCTCAAAATAGCCAGCAACCACCAGCACCGCGTTGTCCGGCTGGTAGTACTTGCGGTAAAAGGCCTGCAAATTCTCAATTGAAACGTTCTCGACATCCGAACGTGCGCCGATTGTCGGTTTGCCATAGGCATGCCAGCGAAAAGCTGTGGCTTCCATAAGCTGCGCAAGCATTCCGCCAACATTATTGTCGCCTCGTTCCATTTCGTTACGCACGACGGTCATCTCAGAGTCGAGATCTTTTTTGGCAATAACGGAGTTGACCATGCGGTCGGCCTCCATGCTCAGAACCCATTCGAGATCCTCGGGAATTGCTGCGAAGGTTTCGAAGTAGTTCGTCCGGTCATACCAAGTGGTGCCATTGGGCCGCATGCCACGCCGAGTCAGCTCTTGGAAAATCTGCGGATTGCTTGGCGTCCCCTTAAAGACAAGATGTTCGAGCAAGTGGGCCATACCCGTTTCACCGGCGCTCTCCATCCGTGAGCCAACGAGATAGGTGACATTCACGCTAATCGTCGGCTTCGACTTATCTGGAGCCAAGACAACGCGAAGCCCATTTTCGAGGCGATATTCGACCATTCCCTCCACTTCCGTCACTCGAGTGACGGAAGCAAGGGCAAGCTCTTGCATAAGGCATATAACCAGAATGCAGCACGCACGAAAAATCATGGGTCCATCCTCGCAACAGGTGGGGAAAACCATACCAGGCTATCCAGATATCTGAAATTCAGAGCGGAGCTGGCCTAGTCTTCCGAAAAGCGATAGGCGATTTTGTCATATTTCATGAAACCGCATTGGTTCTAAGTCAAACGCAGCGATCATCGGAACAAATGCATCAAATCGAGGACTAGCCTTGCTGAGCGAGGCGTCCTACACTCCGATCCGCGCCGAAGACGTCCCCGATCGGAATGAAGATTGCCCTTGTGGCAGCGGCAAGAAATACAAGAAGTGCTGCGGCGCGCCGGAGAAGTTGCACTGATTTGGAGTGCCGCGCACTGAAGACTGAGTGAGTGAACGCCGGCTTTTGCCGGCGTTTTGCTGCAAGCACTCTGCTCGCATGGCTGCACGCGATTTTTCTCGTGCCACAATGCCTGTATGCATCCAATTTTCCTTCGCTTCCGCTGGTGGCTGCTTGTCTGGTGTGTTCTGTCCCTGGCCGGCAGCCTGCTGATCGGGCATGCCCGCCTGAACAGCTTGCGGGAGGCCTTCGAGACCGACTCGCGCATCGTGCACCGCGTACTCAGCCAGCGCGTGTTGCAGCATGAGGCCATCCTCGCCACGCTGTCGCTGCTGCAGACCGCACAGGGCGCCGAGCATGAACAGCGCCTGCCTGCGGTGTATTCGCAGATTCTGACAGTACGCCGCCGCACTGCCGGCGAAGTCTGGCCAAACGCCCGGCTGGCGGCGGCCGAAGCGGCCTCACGCCTCAGCAAACGCCCTGAACTGGTCGAACAGGACTTTGACGTCGGCCGCTACACACTGGTGCTGGCCGGCTTGCCGGCCAGTCACGCCATCAGCATCGGCCTGCGCGAAATGCTGCCCTGGGCGGAATGGCCGGTCGATCCGCAAGGCAGCCCGATGCGTGTGGAATTGCAATACGCCGGCCAGGGTTTCGTGATTCAGCCCGGGCGTCTGCAGACGGGCGGCTGGCAGTTCGATTTCGAGAAGCATCTGGCCGCCGTCAGCCAGCCCTTTGACGTCATCACCGGGCGCAGTGTCGGCTGGGGCGAGCTGCCCTGGCTCGGCATCCTCGGCTGGACCTTGCTGGTGAGTCTGGCGCAGATAGTCGGCTACCACGTGCAGCAACAGCAAGTGGCGCATAAACGCGCCGAGGAACTCCTGCGCATGGGTCAGGTGGCACGTCTGAACTCACTGGGAGAGCTGGCGGCCGGCATGGCCCATGAACTCAATCAGCCACTGACCGCAGTGCTGGCCAATACCCAGGCCGCCAAGCGCCTGCTGGCCGAGGAACCTCCGGAGCTCGACACCGTCCGCGAAGCCATGGCACAGGCGGTGCAACAGGCGCGCCGTGCCAGCGAGGTGGTCAGCCGGCTGCGCCGCGTGGTAGAACGCCCCGGGTCGGCGGACTTGCTGACGACCGTGGATCTGGTCGCCAGCCTGCGCGGCGTGCTTGATCTGCTGGAGCCGGAATGCCGCCGCCGTGGCGTGCGCCTGAACATCGACGCCGATGCGGTCTGTCTGGCACAGGCCGAACCGGTGGCGCTGGAGCAGATCCTCCACAACCTGCTCATGAATGCCTTGCAAGCACTCGGCAATGTGCCGGCAGCGCAGCGCACGCTGCACATCCATATCGGCACTGTGAACGGGCTGGCCACGCTGAGCCTCGCCGACAGCGGACCGGGCATCGCGCCAGACATCCTGCCGCACATTTTCGAGCCTTTCTTTTCCACCCGCACGGACGGCCTCGGTCTTGGCCTGAGCCTGTGCGAGAGCCTGGTGCTGGGCATGGGCGGCAGCTTGCACGCTGGCCATAACAACCCACAGGGCGCGATCTTCACCCTGAGTCTGCCCGTAGGTGTACCGGCATGAGCACGCCTCTTTCGCCCCTGATCCAGCTGATCGACGATGACGCGGCGGTGCGCAGCAGTCTGGCCCTGCTGATCGGAACAGTAGGCCTGCGGGTTGAGACCTGGGCCGAGCCACAGGCCTTCCTTGATGGCTTTGCCCGTGACAGTATCGGCGCCATTCTGCTGGACGTGCGCATGCCCGGCATCAGCGGCCTGAGCGTGCTGGACACGCTCATTGCGCAAGGTGTCGATCAACCCGTCATCATGCTCACCGGCCACGGCACAGTTGATATGTGCCGCCGCGCGTTCAAGGCCGGTGCGGCGGAATTCCTCGAAAAGCCGGTGGATGACGAACTCTTGCTGGAGACCCTGCAGAACGCCGTGCGCCAGCACGTGCAGTCGCGCCAGCGCCACGCGGCCGACCGCGTTGCCCTTGAACGCTACGCCCAGCTCTCGGAGCGCGAACGCGAAGTGCTCGGACTGATCGTAGCCGGCCTGACCAACAAGGAAATCGGGCGCGCCCTGACGCTGTCGCCCCGCACCGTCGAAACCCATCGTGGCAATCTCTTCGCCAAGCTGCAGGCGGAATCCCTGGCCCAGCTGATCCGCCAGTACGCCACCCTGGTGGATGCGGCCGACGGCGCCACTCCGTAGTTGTACGGAGGCTCGCGCGTAGCCCTACGAATGGGCAGCGCAAGTGCAGATCCTTAAAGTGCTCCTCATGGCCTGCGCATCAGCGCGAGTCGAAACCCCGAGGAGAACTCCATGCGCACCATCAAGTCCCTGAGCATCATCGCCCTGCTGACGGCTTCGTCATTCGCCACCGCCCAGACCAGCGTCATCCGCAGCGAGAAAAACATGTCGCTGGAACTGGCCAACCAGATCGCGACCGCCAGTGTCGCCGCCTGCGCGGCCAATGGCTATGCCGTGACCGCCACCGTGGTCGATCGCGCCGGCAGCACCCGCGCCGTGCAGCGCGCCGACAACGCCGGCCCGCACACGCTGGCGGCGAGTCTGCAGAAGGCCTGGACGTCGGCTTCGGCCAAGAATACGACCCTGGCCATGATGGAAGGCGCGCAGAAGAATCCGGCCGCCGCCAACCTGGTGAATATCCCCGGCTACCTGCTGCTGGGCGGCGGCGTACCGGTCAAGGTCGGCAATGAAGTAATCGGCGCGGTCGGTGTCGGCGGAGCCCCCGGTGGCAACCTCGACGAGCAATGCGCCATGACGGCACTGGACAAGGTCAAGGAACTGCTGAAGTAAGCCAAGCCTGCGCAGGAGCGACGCCCTCGCTCCTGCAGCGTCCCCGCAAAGGATCAATGATGAACACGCCCCCGATGATGAAACCCCTGTGTCAGCTGATGCTTGCCGCCGCCTGCGTATCTGGCCTGTGGGCAAGCCCGCCTGCAAACGCCCAGCTTGCACCGGGCGCCGCCGAAGCCGCGCACTACAGCGGCCTGCATCTGGCGGCACACAAGGGTGACCTGGTCAGCCTGCAGAAACTCATTGCCAGTGGCGTCGATCTCAACGCCCGCGATGCCTATGGCCGCACGCCGCTGCACGTAGCCAGCTTCGCCCGCCAACGCGAGGTCATCCGGCTGCTGAGCCAGGCCGGCGCGAATCTTGATCTGCTGGAAAATGATCGCTATGACGCGGTGACCATCGCCGCCGTTGCCGACGACGAGGACAGCTTGCGCCTGCTCCTGACACTGGGCGCCAGCGCCAGACAGGTGACCAGCCGCTACGACGGAACCGCGCTGATTGCCGCCGCCCACCTCGGGCACGCCGGCGTCGTGAAGCAGCTGATTGTGGCCGGCGCGCCGCTGGACCACGTTAACAACTTGCACTGGACCGCCGTGATCGAAGCCATCGTGCTGGGCGACGGTGGGCCGCGCCACCAGGACAGCCTGCGCGCGCTGCTCAAGGCCGGTGCCTCGCTCAAGCTCACCGACCGTCAGGGCTTCACGCCACTGGAGCTGGCACGGGCGCGCGAGTATCGCGAGATGGTGCAGATGCTGACGCAGGCCACGCGCAGCGCGCCCTGAGCCGCAGGGACTCCCCGCCAAGGTCCGGTAGACCTCAATTCTGCAGCCCCTCAGCGGCTCGCGGATTTCGCCGTGCAGCAGGCCAGCTTCATGAGCTGGCCTGCTGCACCGCGCCCCTCCTGCCTCTGCCATCAGCCTGCCCGCACAAGCCCGCCCAGCGAGCTTCTTCAGGCTGCCTGCGTTTCAATCTACGCCCCGGCCTCCCGGACCTGTAGAATTCGTCCTTCGTTTTTTCAGCACCGCATCTCAGCTACATGAATCCTTCTGCACCAGCCCGCATTTTCAAGCGTGAAGACATCCGCAAATGGATCGACGAACGCACGGTTTTGCGAGCCGCCGGCTACCTGAGCGCGGTCAGCCAGCTGCATGTGAGCGATCACGAGGTCAGCGCGCTGGTACAGGGCACCGAGAAGCGGCCTTACACGGTGCGCGTGGCCTTTCATCAGGAAACGCGCAGCCTGAAAGTGAACATGCAATGCAGCTGCCCGGTCGGTGGTTTCTGCAAGCATTGTGCGGCCACGCTGCAGGCGGCGATTGATCAGCGCAGCGAATCCCGCGTGCTGCCGAATCCGGAAGTGCTGGCCTGGATGAAGGATTTCCGCGAGCTGATCGGTGAGCCCGCCCAGAAGGCCGCGGCGAAGAAGACCGATCAGCTGTATTACATCCTGGAGCCGAACGCACACACGGGCGGCCTGGGCGTGGAGGTCCGCAAAGGGCGCCCGCGCAACGATGGCTCCATGCCCGAGGCGGCCGCCAGCTGGAACAACATCGAACGCGCCCTGATCAACCCGCCCAGCTTCGTCAATGACGAGGATCTGACGATCCTGCGCATGCTCTGGCTGATGCGTGATCGCGACGGTTACACCGTCACCTTGCGTCTGGACGGACGCAAGGTGGCAGACGTCCTGCCGCGCATGCTGGCGAGCGGCCGCTGCCTGTTTGATGACGCGCTACGCCTGCCCCTGCATGCCGGGCCGGATCTGATCGCGCGCCTGGCCTGGCGCATCGGCGAGGACGGCCTGACCCACGCTCTGGCTGAAATTTCCGGACGCGGCGCAGCCCGCGTCCTGCCCACCGAGCCGCCCTGGTATGTCGACCCGGATACCGGCGAATGCGGCCCGCTGGATTTGGGCATTGATGCACGCGTGGCCTCCAGCCTGCTCGGCGCGCCGGCCTTGCGCCCGGTGGATGCAGCCATGGTGGCGCGCGAGCTGGGCGAGCTGGCCCCGGCCGTGCCGCGCCCGGACACCAAGGCCGCCGACAGCCTGCGCCAGATCGGCGGCCCGCCGCAGCCGCGCCTCAAGCTGCTGAGCGAGCCGGTCGACCTTGGCCGGCGCTGGCGCGAATACCCGACGATGTATCGCGAATGGATGGATTTCGCCCAGCCCTCGTTCACCTACGAAGGCCTGGAAGTCATGCTCGGCGACCAGCGCGAATACCGTCTGCTCGGCGAAGAGCCGGTGCATCTGGTGCGTGACGTAGCCGCCGAAGTGGCGGCAATGCGCGCGCTCGCCGCGCAGGGCTTCGAAGCCGTACCGCAGGGCGTTTTCCAGTACTGGGCAGTGCCCAAGGAAAAGAACCTGCACGGGCTGGACAGTGAACAGGCCTGGTCGCGCTGGATGAAGCAGATCGCGCCGGCCTTGCGCGCGGCCGGCTGGGTGCTGGAGATCGATCAGAGCTTCCGCCATCACGTGCTGGAAATCGGCGCGCTGTATACCGAAGTCTTCGACGCCGACGCCGGCTGGTTCGACGTCAGCATGGGCTTCGAGCTGGATGGCAAACGCATGGCGCTGGCGCCGGTGCTGGCCACGCTGCTACGCACCCAGCCGCACCTGACCGAGCCCGGCGCGCTCGAACGCCTGGACGACGAGGCGCAGCTGCAGGTGGTCTTGCCTGAAGGCCAGCGTGTGCTGATCACTCTGGCACGGATCCGCCCGGTGCTGCGCACTTTCATCGACCTGTTCGATGGTCAGGAAAGCCTGCGCGTGTCCAAGCTGGATGCGCCGCGCCTCGATGCCCTTGCGGAGATCGGCGACCAGAGCGGCTTGCAGGCCGTACTGGCTGCAAAGCAGCGTCTGGCGGCCCTCTCCAGCATGCCGCCCGTAGAATCCCCGGCTGGCCTGGGTGTCGAGCTGCGCGCCTATCAGCTCGAAGGCCTCAGCTGGCTGCAAACCCTGCGCGAAGCGGGTCTGGCCGGCATCCTCGCCGATGATATGGGACTGGGCAAAACCGCCCAGGCGCTGGCCCATCTGCTCACTGAAAAACTCGCCGGCCGCCTCGACAAGCCTGCGCTGGTGGTGCTGCCGACTTCGCTGGTCTTCAACTGGAAACGCGAAGCGGAAAACGTCGCCCCGGCCCTCTCGGTGCTCGCACTGCACGGCCCGCAACGCGATTTTTCGGCCATCCCGAAACATGACGTGGTGCTGACGACCTATCCGCTGGTGTGGCGCGATGCCGAGGAACTCAAGCAGCACGAATTCCACATCCTGATTCTGGACGAAGCGCAGACCGTCAAGAACGCCGCCAGCAAGGCCGCTGGCGTGGTGCGCCTGCTCAACGCGCGGCATCGCCTGTGCCTGACCGGCACGCCGATGGAAAACCATCTGGGCGAGCTGTGGGCGCAATTCGATTTCCTGCTGCCCGGCTTCCTCGGCGACAGCAAGGATTTCACCAAACGCTGGCGCACACCGATCGAGAAAGGCGGCGATACCGAACGCCGCGAACTGCTGTCCAAACGCATCAAGCCCTTCATCCTGCGCCGGCGCAAGGACGAGGTAGCCAAGGAATTGCCGCCCAAGAGCATCGTGCTGCGCACCGTGGAACTGCAGGGCGGGCAGCGCGACCTGTACGAAATCGTGCGCGCCGCGATGGACGAGAAAGTGCGCGCCGAAGTTGCTGCCAAGGGTTTCAAGCGCAGCCAGATCATCATCCTCGACGCCCTGCTCAAACTCCGTCAGGTGTGCTGCGACCCGCGCCTGCTCTCGCTGGAGAGCGCCAAGAAGGTCAAGGAAAGCGCCAAGCTCGACCTGCTCATGGAAATGCTCCCGGAATTGATCGAAGAAGGCCGCCGCGTCCTGCTCTTCTCGCAATTCACGAGCATGCTCGACCTGATCGTCGAGGCCGTGGAGAAGGCGAAGATTCCCTATGTGCTGCTCACCGGCCAGACTCGTGATCGCGAAACCGCCGTGCGCCGCTTCCAGGATCTGGAAGTACCGCTCTTCCTGATCAGCCTGAAAGCCGGCGGCGTCGGCCTGAACCTGACCGCCGCCGACACCGTGATCCACTTCGACCCCTGGTGGAACCCGGCCGCCGAAGATCAGGCTACCGACCGCGCCCACCGCATCGGCCAGACCAAGCCGGTCTTCGTCTACAAACTGATCGCGGCCGGCAGCATCGAAGAACGCATCGTCGCCCTGCAGGAAAAGAAAGCTGCGCTCGCCGCCGCCGTGCTGAGTGGCGACGCCGAAGGCGATCTGAAATTCACCGAAACCGATCTGGCCAGCCTGTTCGCCCCACTGCCGGATTTGCCGGCCAATCTTGAGAAGCCGGGGCGGCGGGGTAAGGCGGCGTTATAACTCTGAAAAGTCTGCCCTGACCGCAACATCGGCAGGCCCGAACATTCCCTCCCCTTTTAGGGGCGAAGCAAGGAATTCGGGAGGCACGCCTCCCGCTTGCGTAGCCGGCCGGCAGTGCAATGCCGGCAGTGGGGCGCAGAGCGCGGGCGAGGGTGGGGGTAAAAGTCTCAAATCAAGGACGGTCCTCATTGAAAGAGCACACCCCCATCCCAGCCTTCCCCCTAAGAAGGGGAAGGAGCCGATTGGGCCCGGCTTCAACATGAGCGATTCCCGGACAGGCAACGCCCCGCCACCGCTATCATGCAAAACCCTCAGGAGATCAGCGTGACCGAGACTTACGATGTGGTGGTAATTGGCGCGGGCGCGGCCGGCCTGATGTGTGCGGGCGTGGCCGGGCAGCGCGGGCGGCGCGTGCTGGTGATCGACCATGCCGAGGCGCTGGCCGAGAAGATCCGCATCTCCGGCGGCGGGCGCTGCAATTTCACCAATCTGCAGGCAGGCCCGGCGAATTTTCACTCCAGCAATCCGCATTTCTGCCGCTCCGCCTTGTCACGCTACAGCCCCCAGGATTTCCTCGGCCTGATGAAGCGTTACGGCATCAGCTGGAACGAGAAGCACAAGGGCCAACTGTTCTGCGACAACTCCGCGCAGGATGTCATCAACATGTTGGTGGCCGAATGCAATGCCGGCAACGTCGCCTGGCGCCGCCCCTGCAAGGTCGAGGCCCTGCAGCGCGAAGGCGAGGCCTGGCGCGTGGACACCAGTCTCGGCCCGGTCCTCGCCCAATCCGTCGTCATCGCCACCGGCGGCCTGTCGATTCCCAAGATCGGCGCCACCGATTTCGGCCACCGCATCGCACGCCAGTTCGACATCCCGGTGATCACGCCGCGCCCCGGTCTGGTGCCGCTGACTTTTGACGCGGGCAGCGCGCCCTTCGCCGAACTCGCCGGTATCGCGCTGGAGGTCGAGCTGAGCTGCGGCGACGGATTCTTCCGCGAGGATCTGCTGTTCACCCACCGTGGCCTGTCCGGCCCCGCGATCCTGCAGATCTCGTCCTACTGGCATCCCGGCGACGCGCTGCGCATCAAGCTGCTGCCCGATCTGGACGTGGAGGCCGAGCTGCTCGCCGCCAAACGCGGCGCACGCCAGCACGTCGTCAGCGTGGTGGCGCAATGGCTGCCCCGACGCATGGCCGAGTTGCTGGTCGCGCGTGCCGGGCTAGAAGCACAGCCGATTGCCGAAGCCAGCGACAAGGCCTTGCGTGCCTTGGCCGCGAGCATCAATCAATGGGAACTCAAACCCTCAGGCTCCGAAGGCTATCGCAAGGCCGAGGTGACGCTGGGCGGCGTGGATACGCGCGCGCTGGACCAGAAAACCATGATGGCGCGCAGCCAGCTCGGCCTGCACTTCGTCGGCGAAGTCATGGACGTCACCGGCTGGCTCGGAGGCTACAACTTCCAGTGGGCCTGGGCCAGCGGCTATGCGGCAGGGATGGCAGTTTAGGTCTGCCTGCAGAGCCGCATCTGGCTTGGTTCTTCGAGCACGCTTGCCTGAAGAGGTTGGCGTGGAGCGGGTTTCCGGCAGATGTATGGGAGCTAATTACGAACTGTTACATCTGCACGCCAACCAAAATGGTGTTGCCGCGTTAACTTGGAAACCGTAGTTGGACGCGCCCGAGTGGGCTGAGATGCGGTGCGTTGGCAAGGTGTGCCGACGCGGCGGGCCTTTACCCGCCAGGAGAAGCAACGCAGCCAGCGTGCGGCAGCGTGGTTCAATCGGACACGTAGCGCCTTCATCAAATTGGTGAGCGCTGTCAGGTCACTAGAATCTCGCACCCGCCCGGACTTCGCCGACAATCGGAGCGGTCAACTGCGGTTTCCAAGTTCATAGTCAGACACGGCCCGCAGTGGCCAAAGGAGACTTGTATGTGGCTTGCCCGTTTTTCATCGCCTTGCCGGTTCGTGCTGGCCGGATTCTTGTCCTTGCTGTGTCTGCTGGCGCTGCCGGCGCGGGCGGCGGATCGTGACGAACTCGTCGATCCACCCTCACGCGCCTTGCGTCTGAACTATCTCTCGGGTACAGCGAGTTTCGCACCGGCGGACAGCGATGACTGGGAGGCTGCGACGATCAACCGGCCGCTGACTCAGGGAGATCGTCTGTGGGTGGAAAAGGGCGAGCGGGCTGAGCTGCATGTGGGCTCGACGGTGATTCGTCTGGCCGGAGCGACGGGGCTGGAAGTCCTTGAACTGGGCGATGCCGATCTGAAGCTCAAGCTTACTCAGGGCAGCCTGTCGCTGCGCGTGCGCGATTATCCGGATGATGAAGTCATTGAGATCGACACCCCGAATCTGGCTTTTGAAGTTGGCAATCCGGGCGAGTACCGTTTCGACGTCAATCCGGATCGCGATACGACGACGGTGAGTGCGCGGCGCGGCTCAGGCTCGGCCTATAGCGATGATGAGGCGCGGCCGCCGGTGCGTGTGAATACCGGGCAACGCCTGCGTTTTGATGGGCGTGACCTGTTTGTGTTGGAATCTGCCAGCGTCGGCCCGCGTGATGAGTTTGATCGCTGGGTGGCGCAACGGGATGATCGTGAGGACGCTTCGCTGAGCGCCCGCTACGTCTCGCGCGAGATGACCGGTTACGAAGATCTGGATGCTCATGGCGACTGGCGCGATGAGCCGGGTTACGGTGCGGTGTGGGTGCCGCGCATCACGATCAGCAACTGGGCGCCCTATCACCACGGCCATTGGGCCTGGGTGCTGCCGTGGGGCTGGACCTGGGTGGATGACGCGCCCTGGGGGTTTGCACCTTTCCATTACGGGCGTTGGGCCTACTTCGGGAGTCGCTGGTGCTGGGTGCCGGGGCCGATGGTGCGGCGTCCGGTGTATGCGCCAGCGCTGGTGGCCTTCGTCGGTGGGCGTAGCGGGGGCGTGAGCATTTCACTGTCGACCGGCTTGCCCGGCGTGGCCTGGTTCGCGCTGGGCCCGAACGAGCCTTATCGCCCGGCTTACCGGCATCGACCGGAATATCTGGGGCGAGTCAATCCGCATATCACGGTCAATCGCACGGTGAATGTTTACGTCAATCAGCGCGCGCCGCATGCGGTGGCGGTGATGCCGGAGCGAGATTTTGTGCGGGGCGCTGCGACGCGCCCCGGCCAGGTAACGCCGCAGCGCGACCACGATCTGACACGACTGCCGGTCCGCGAAAGCGTATCCATTGCGCCGGTGCGCGAGCGCTCGCGGGACGCGGTGCCGACGCGCAATGTGCCAGAACGGGTTTTTCGTCGGAGTGTTGTCGGCCAGCAGCGGATCTCGCAAGATCGCCTGCGCAGCCCGGCAGAGCGCCAAGGCAACGCCCCCGGTATGAGAGAGGAGCGTTCGCGCGAGAGTGGCGCGCCGCGGTCCGGACCTGAGCGTCGCGAGAATCCGTCAGAGCGACTCCCGGCCATGCGCAGTGAAGGGCCGTCGTCAGAGCGCCAGCCCGTGCGTGAAAGTCGCGAGGAGCGCCGCCTGCCCGGCAGCGATCCCGCAGAGCGTCGTGATGGGCGTCGCAATGATGGGCCGCGTGCCGAGGACAGGAATCCGGCTCGTACGGATCCGCGCCAGCCGGATCAGCCGCGTTCGTCGCAGGACGTTGAGCGCCGGCGTCAACAGCAGGATCAGCAGCAAGAGTCGCAGCGCCAGCAAGGTCAACAGCAGGAGCAACAACGCCAGCAGGAACAAGCTCAGCAGCGTCAGCGCCAGGAGCAAGATCAGCGGCAGCAAGAGCAAGGCCGACGCCAGCAGCAGGAGCAGGAACAGCGACGTCAACAGGAACTGCAGGGCCAGCAGCGGCAACAGCAGGAACAGGAGCAGCAACGTCGCCAGCAAGAGCAGCAGGCCCAGCAGCGTCAGCGGCAGGAGCAAGACCTGCAACGCCAGCGCCAAGAGCAGGAGCAGCGGCAGCAAGAGCAAGGCCGGCGCCAGCAGCAGGAGCAGGAACAGCGACGCCAGCAGGAACTACAGGGCCAGCAGCGGCAACAGCAGGAACAGGAGCAGCAACGCCGCCAGCAAGAGCAACAGGCTCAGCAACGTCAGCGGCAAGAGCAAGACCTGCAGCGCCAGCAGGAACAGCAGCAGCGCCAGCAGGAACAACTGCGGCGTCAGCAGGAGGCGCAGCGGCGTGAGAGTCGTCAGCCTGAAGCTCGGCAGCCCGAGCGGCGACCGGACAAGCGCGGTGATGAGGACGAGGAACGCAAGCGAGGTGGCGGGCGCGGGGAGCGGCGCTAAGCTTGCTCGCAAGTCGCGCCCAGCATCGTCATTCCGGGCTTGACCCGGAACGCAAATCGCAAATCGCAAGTCGCAAGTCGGGGCGATTGCGTTTCTGCTGAGGCCTGCCTGAAGAAGTTCGCTGTGCTTGGTTCTTCAGGCAGGCTGCCGCAACAGGTAGGCTGGGTGCGGCTCTTCGGGTGTGTCGACCGAAAGGTGGATCAGACCTTCTTCAGGAAGCAGGCCTTGAGCATGAATTTGCCTTCGTCCAGCTTGCAGTCGACTTCATGATCGCCGTCACCGACGATGCGGATGCTCTTGACCTTGCTGCCCTGCTTGAGGGTGATGGACGAGCCCTTGACCTTCAGATCCTTGATCAGCACGACGGCGTCGCCATCCTGCAGCACGGTGCCGTTCGAATCGCGCACGATGCGGTCGCCTTCTTCTGCCGCGGCAACGGTTTGCGGAAACTCGTGGCCGCAATCGGCACAGACGTAGTTCTCACCGTCCGGGTAGGTGTTTTCCATGGAACAGACGGGGCAGGCGGGAATGGCGGACATGGCTTCGACTCGTGATGCGTGAAAGAGGCGCGCAGTATACCCGCCTTGCACTCGGGGGCTTTGATCTCAGCAGCCTGGGCCGGACAGGCGCTCTGCGCCTGCTTGTACAGAGAGCCTGTCTGGAGAAGCTCATGCAAACGGCCTCTCCGCGCTATTTGCTTGCAGAGCAAGGCGGAGTGCGGCTCTTCAGGCCGGCTTACTTGTAGAGCAGGAAAGCCTCGCGCTCGGCGGCCCAGCTTTGTTCATCCGGAATCGTGATGGCGTCCAGATCGGCCGGCGTGCTGGACGGGTCGTCGACCCATTCGCGCAGTAGTGGTGAGCCGTTGATGAGATCAATCGCCAGACGCTTGAATTCGTATTCGTAAGGGAAGTCGCGCCACAGCGGATAGTCAGGATAAAGGTTGCGGATGCCCTTGAAGGCCAGTGCCTGCAAGCGCCAGGGACGGAAGGCGGCGTGATCGTAGGCGCCGTCTTCGACGTGGATCTGGAGGCCATTGCACTGCAGGCCGGCGTGCTTGTGAAAGGTCGGCTCGAACCAGCATTCGCGCAGGCGGCAGCCCTGCAACCAGTGCGGGGCGAGACGTTGCATCTCGGTGAGTACGGCGCGGGCTTCGATGTCCGGCGCGCCGAAGAGTTCCAGCGGGCGCGTGGTGCCGCGTCCTTCGGAGAGCGTGGCGCCTTCGAGCATCACGGTGCCGGCGTAGGCGCGGGCCATCGACAGATTCGCCGCGTTGGGACTGGGATTGACCCAGCAGCGCTCGCCCAGCGGCCAGCCGTAGCCGGGCGCCGCTTCGGGTTGCCAGTTCGTCATTTCGATCACGCGATATTCCAGTTGCAGGCCAAGCCGGGCGATGAACCAGTGGCCCAGTTCGCCCATGGTCAGGCCGTGGCGCATCGGCAGCGGGCCAGCGCCGACGAAGCTCTCCCAGCCTTCACGGAGTCTCAAGCCTTCGATGGGGCGGCCGGCCGGGTTGGGCCGGTCCAGCACCCACACCGCCTTGCCCAGCTTCGTCGCCTCTTCCAGCACGTATCTCAATGTGGTGATGAAAGTGTAGATGCGACAGCCCAGATCCTGCAGGTCGACGAGCAGCACGTCGAATGTCGTCATCATTGCCGGGGTGGGCCGCCGCACTTCGCCGTAGAGGCTGAAGACCGGAATGCCCAGCAGCGGATCGAGGTAGTCGGGCGACTCCATCATGTTGTCCTGCTTGTCCCCGCGCAGTCCGTGCTGCGGGCCGAAGGCGGCGGTCAGCGTGATCTCGGGCAGCCGCGCCAAAGCGTCGATGGCGTGGGTCAGGTCCGGGGTGACCGAGGCGGGATGCGCCAGCAGGGCCACGCGGCGACCGGCCAGCGGCGCGCGCAGGGCAGGTTCAGCAATGAGACGGTCGAGGCCGAAGAGGACGGGTTGGGTCATGGTTGTCTGGAGTCGTCTGGAAGTGTGAGTACGAAAGACTCACGGCGGTGGAAATCCGGCCGCTCGCCAGCATGATGCAGCGCCCAGTAGCTGAGTGCACCGTCCCGCGTTTCGATGACGGCGGTGGCACTCAAATGGAATTTTGTTGTGGTAGGCAGTAGTACGCCGGGCAGTTCCACTCGTAGTTCAATGCCCGCGGTGTTTGTGCTGCAGCGAATCTGCGGTGCGGCGGTGGGCTGCCAGGCTACTCGCTGGCGGTAGCCGGAAAAGGCATAGGCGGCCCATTCGCCGGAGGGCGAGAAGTTGAACTCGCGGTAGGCATCGCCTTCTTCGGTCACGAAGAGCTCGCAGCAACTGCGCTGCCACAGCCCGTCTGACGGGCCGGGAGAGGTGATGGGGGCGGGCAGGCGCAGGTCGGCGATTTCGCCCTCCAACCGGTAGCGCAGGCTCAGACTGCCGTCGGCCCGCTGCGTGCAGTCAAACTCGATCTGCAGGCCGCTCGGTGCGGCAACAGATGGATGGGGCTGCAGCACATGCGGCTTCATGCCGCGTCGTCCCTTGCGGAGGCGGGCTTGCCGATCAGGGCCCAAGCTTCGCGCAGCAGCTCGGGCTGCGCGTCGCGCAGATGGTTCGGGTCCGAGAGCATGCGGCGGAATCCGCGCGCGCCCGGCAAGCCATTGGCCAGCCCGAGGAGGTGGCGGCTGATCGCTCGCAGCGGGGTGCCGTGCTCCGTCGCTTCGCGTGCAGCGTAATCGACCATGCCGTCGATGATCGCTTCACGGCTCGGGTTCCAGGCAGGATCGCAGAAAGCGCGTTCCCATTCGATCAGCGCCCAGGGGTTTTGGTAGGCCTCGCGGCCGATCATCACGCCGTCGACATGTTGCAGCTGCTCGGCCATTGCCGCCGTAGTGGCGAGGCCGCCATTGAGCAGGATTTCGAGCTGCGGGAAGTCCTGTTTCAGCTGGTGGGCGACTTCGTAGCGCAGCGGCGGGATCTCGCGATTTTCCTTGGGCGACAAGCCTTTTAGCCAGGCATTGCGGGCGTGCACGATGAAAGTCGAGCAACCGGCCGCAGACACGGTTTCGATGAAACCATGCACAAAAGCGTAGTCCTCGATCTTGTCGATGCCGATGCGGTGCTTCACGGTGACCGGCAGTTTGGTGACTGCACGCATGGCCGCGACGCCCTCGGCGACCAGTTGCGGCTCGTGCATCAGGCAGGCTCCAAACGCCCCGCGCTGCACGCGTTCGCTCGGGCAGCCACAGTTCAGATTGATTTCGTCGTAGCCCCATTCCTCGGCCAGTTGCGCGCAGCGCGCCAGATCGGCCGGTTCGCTGCCGCCCAGCTGCAGGGCGACGGGATGTTCAGCCTCGCCGAAACGCAGGTGGCGCGGAATATCGCCATGCAACAGGGCGCCGGTGGTGACCATTTCGGTGTACAGCCAGGCGTGCGGCGCGAGCAGGCGGTGGAAGTGGCGGCAATGGCGGTCGGTCCAGTCCAGCATGGGGGCGACCGAAAGGCGGCGAGAAGAGAGGGCGGCGGTGTTCATGCCGGCATTTTACGATGGGCAGGCGGGCTCCGGGCGTGCCGGCCTGTTAGCATTGCGCCTTGGTCAAGGAGAATGGCAATGAGCGTGGCAAAGTGGATGGGTTTGGGAATGGCGTGTGTTGTGGTGACGGCTTGCGCCAGCTTGAAAAGCGTGGAGTCTTTCACTCCCGGGACAGTCAGCATCGAGCAGGTGCGCGCCAAAGAAAAACCGGCTGCTGAATGGAAGAACGCAGATGGCACGCTGACGCTGGAATACGACGCCCGACCTGATACCGAGCAGAACCTGATGCTGGACTTCGATGCCAAGGGCAAGTTGGCTGCGGTGCGCGAAGTCATTACGCTGGAGAACATGGCTTTGTTGCGTCCGGCGATGACGAAAATGGAGCTCAAACGCATTCTTGGCAATCCGCGCCATGTATCGAAAGATGGCGTGACCGGCGGCGAGATCTGGGAATGGCCGCTGGAGCCGGCAGACTCAAGCCTTCCGCAGAAGCAGATCACGGTGCTGCTGCATCCCACCGCGGATGGCGTGATGCGCGTTACTCTTTCGGTGCGTTACCCCTGATGCCCGCGAGCAGTGACGCCCCACAAATCCAGTGGCAGGAAGGCGAGCAGGCCTGTTCCGCGCTGTGGCGCTCCGAAAACGGTGCGCCGCCGCCCAAGCGGGTCGAAGTCGTCGATGACAGTCTTAGCGCCGACGCGGCTTATCGCATGGCTTGTGAAGGCACCGCCATGCTGTGGCGTGGCGACTTCCAGAATGCCCGTTTGCTGATCGATGCGCTGAAACGGCGCATTGACCGCAAGCCGCGCAAGATCACCGCCGCCATGCCCGAAGCCTTTCACCTGCACCGTCAGGCGCAGGCGCAGCGCGCCCGCACGCTGGGCATGTTGCTGGTGCCGCTGGCCGCCGATTATTCCTTGCCGCTGCGCCGCGCACCGGAAATCCAGCCGGCCTGCGTCGAAGCCTATGGGCCGGGCGTGGAAGATTCGGTGCTGTCTTTGCGCGAACTGCTGAGCCTGATCAGCGTGCATGAGTGGCGCAAGAAGGGGGTGATGGTGCTGCCATTGGGCTCGCGCATCCATCCGCATTACGGTGTGTTTTCACCGGTGCGTGGCGAGTATCTGGACTTGATCCAGCATGCAGATTTGCCGGAGACCGAGTTGGCTTTCGATATCGGCACCGGCACCGGCGTGATCGCCGCCTTGCTGGCCAAACGCGGCGTCGACTACGTGATTGCCACGGAGCTGGCACCACGGGCGCTGGCCTGTGCGCGGGACAACGTGGCGCGCCTGGGTTATGCCAAACGGATCGAAGTGGTCGAGGCGGATCTGTTTCCGCCAGGCCGTGCCTCGCTGATCGTGTGCAATCCGCCCTGGCTGCCGGCGCGGCCGAGTTCGGCCCTCGAAATGGCCGTCTACGACCCGGACAGTCAGATGTTGCGGGGCTTTCTGAATGGTCTGGCGGAACACCTGACGCCCAAGGGCGAGGGCTGGCTGATCCTGTCGGATCTGGCTGAGCATCTGGGTTTGCGCACACGTTCGCAACTGCTCGACTGGATTGCCGGCGCGGGTCTGCGTATCCAGGGGCGGCGCGATATCAAGCCGCAACACCCGCGCAGCAAGGATGTGGCTGATCCGCTGCATGTCGCCCGGGCCGCCGAGATGACTTCTTTGTGGCGCCTGGGAGTGCTCTGAAAGCCGCGCGCAGCTTGCCTCTTCAGGTAGGTGTCTGAAGAGGTCCGCCAGTCGCGGGTCTTCGAGCAGGTTTGAGTGGATATGAAAAAGCCGGCTTGCGCCGGCTTTTTCATTGCTGCGAACAGGCTTGATCAGTTGCCGAACGAGTAGGTCGCGGCAAAGTTCAGGCGCGGTTCGGTACCGCTGCGGCCATCCAGCGTTTCGCGATGCGACCACATGAATTCGCTGCCCAGTTCGACGTTGGCAATCGGCGCCCAGATCACGCCCACCGTGCCCGATTTCACCGAGCGGTTCGCATCGGCACTCGCGACGGTAATGTACTCGCCGCCGAGGGTGCGCTGCTGACCGTAGGTCACGCTGCCGCGCAGGGTGTCGGAGAACTTCTGCTGCACGCCGACGACCACGCCCAGTTCCTTGGGTAGATAGACTTTACCGTCGCTCACTGTCGAGCCGACCGACTCGTTGAAGAAGCGGCCCATGCCCTTGCCGTAGCTGGCGCTGGCCAGCAGCCAGGTGGTGTCGGTCAGGACGTAGTGACCGCCCAAGCCGATGCCGTAGCCGCGCTTGGATGCTGATACGCCAGACACCGGAGTTGTAATTTCGTTTACGACACCGTTGCCATCAGCTTCATAGTACGTGCTAGAGCTGTCTCCGCTCTTGATCCCGTTCTCAGTGGTCACGCCGCGCAGTGCAACGTGGCCCCAGTCGCTGGCTTTTTCCCAGCGCAGGACCAGGTCCGGCGTACGGGTCATTTCGTCGCCACTGGTGGCGCCGCCATTGGCCTTCATTTCGAGGGCGGCAATGAAGTTGCCGGCGTTCGGCGTCACGTAGGTGTAGCGGATCTGCGGCTGACGCAGCGAGGTGTTGCCGGTCGGGCCGTTGAAGTCGACAGTTTCCGGAGTGGAGTCCAGATCCATGAAGGTGGACCAGGTTTGACCGATCAGCCAGGAACCCAACTGACCGTAGGCGTGACGCAGACGGAACAGGCCGCTGCCGGTGGTGTTGTAGAAGTCGGCCTCGACCTTGGTGGTCAGCGAGCCGAGCTTGGTCGGCGTGAAGGCTTCGACGCCCAGGCGCGAGGCCTTGGTGAACATGTAGGACTCACCACGTTGTGCCGCTTCCGGTGAGCCGGTCAGTGCGATGCTGGGTTGATAGGCTGCGTAGTCGCCGATGCTGGCGTTGTTGCGGCCGCCGAAGTTATGCACGGCATCCAGACGGGCGAAACCGTAGACGCGAACCGAGGTTTCTTCACCAGGACGACGGACCGAACCCGGAATATCACCCTTGACGGCGACTTCCTTGCCCTGCGCTTCGACCTGATTGGCCAGTTCCTTGCGGGCATCGGCTTCTTTGACCTGCGTGGCCTTGAGTTCCTGGATCTGCTTCTGCAGTTCGGCAATCTGCTTTTCCAGCTTGTCGAGAACCGGGTCGGTTGCAGCGAATGCCGAGCAGCTCAGTGCTGCGGCGACAGCGGCGACCAGCGCGCGCTTGCTCATCGTCTTCATGGGTCGTACTCCCTTGCTAAGTCAGTGGTTGGGGTGGTGCAGTGGAACTCAGGCTGCGTGCTTGATCTGCTTCAGGAAAGCCTGGGCACGCGGATGATTCGGATTGCTGAAAAACGCTTGCGGGTCAGTACTCTCTTCAACGATGCTGCCGTGGTCGAAGAAAATCACGCGATCGGCCACTTCACGGGCAAAGCCCATTTCGTGGGTCACGATCAGCATGGTCATGCCGCTTTTGGCCAGGTCACGCATTACCAGCAGCACTTCATTGACCATTTCCGGGTCGAGCGCCGAGGTGGGTTCATCGAAGAGCATGACCTTCGGCTGCATGGCCAAGGCGCGGGCAATTGCCACGCGCTGCTGCTGGCCTCCGGAAAGCTGGTTGGGATATTTGTGGGCGTGGGCGGACAGGCCGACGCGCTCAAGCAGCTCCAGCGCGACCTGGGTGGCCTTGGCCTTTGACCATTTGCGCACGCGGCGTGGGGCGAGGGTGATGTTGTCCAGCACGGTCATGTGGGCGAACAGGTTGAAGCTCTGGAACACCATGCCGACCTCGGCGCGCACCGCGTCGATGTGCTTGATATCGTCATCCAGTTCAATACCGTCAACCACGATGCGGCCCGAGTCGTGCTTTTCCAGATGGTTGATGGTGCGCAACAAAGTGGATTTGCCTGATCCGGACGGGCCGATGATGCAGACAACTTCACCTTCCTTGAAGGTGATTGAGACGCCCTTGAGGGCGGTGAACGCACCCCAGGACTTGTGCACGTTTTCGACGTGAATGATGGGTTTGCCGTCGCGCATCGGGGTCACCGTTTGCCTGTTGCCAGCTTGCGCTCCAGCGCAGCGGCAAATTGGGTGAAGGTGGTGGTCAGCAGCAGGTAGATCGCTGCCACGGTGATGAAGACCGGCACCGGCTGGAAACTTTCGGCCTGAACGCGCGAGCTGATCATCAGCAGTTCGACCACGCCAATGGTGTAGGCCATCGAGGAATCCTTGAGCAGTGCCACCATGTTGTTGGCCAGCGGCGGCAGAGAAATGCGCACGGCCTGGGGAAGCACGATGTCCCAGAAGGTGTACAGCGAGCTCAGCCCGAGCGAACGGGCGGCTTCCACCTGGCCAACCGGCACGGCGTTGATGCCGGCGCGAATGACCTCGGCGTTGTAGGCGCCGACGTTCAGCGACAGTGCGATTACGGCCGTCCAGAATTCCGAAAGCTGAAGTTGCGGGGCAATCGCCGGCACAGCCAGAAAGAAAAACAGGATCTGCAGCAGTAGCGGGGTGCCTCGGATCACCCACACGAAGAGGTCGGCCAGCCAGCGCAGCGGCGGCAGGTGCGAGCGTTTGCCCAGTGCAGCGAGTACGCCGAGGATCAGGCCGAACACGCTGGACCACAGGGTCAGCTGGATCGTGGTCAGCGCACCATCGGAAAATTGTCGGGCGGCCGGGCCAATGGGTTCTGGCAGGGCTGCCAACGGCAGCGCCATCAGCCACAGGATCAGGCCCAGGCCAAGTACCGAACCGACGAGGATCAGCGCGTCGCGATCTTTAAGTTTATGGATCATGTATTTAACAAGTCGGCGGGCAGCACCAGGCTGCCCGCTGTTTCAGCAATGAGTTGTTTCCGGCTCAGTTGGAGCAGGAAATATCTTCCTGGAAGTACTTCTCGGAGATGGCCTTGAGCGTGCCGTCAGCCTTGATTTCGGCAAGACCCTTGTTGAGCTGCTCACGCAGCTCCTGATTTCCCTTGCGCAGAATCATCGCATCGCGTTCCACGAACACCATGTCGCCAGCCTTGAGGCCATCGGAGGCGTTTTTGGCGAGTGCGGATTTGGCCACGAAGCGGTCGGTGATCCAGGCATCCACGCGCCCGCCCAGCAGAGCTTGCAGGGCGTCGGTATCTTTCGGGTAAGTCTTCACTTCCTTGGCCCCGCTGACCTTGCGGGCTGCGTCGGCATAAGTGGTGGCGAGCTGGACGCCGAGGAGCTTGCCTGTCAGTTCACTTGCCTTGAGCGGGCCGCCGGCCTTGGCGACGATCTGACCGCCCGAGCAGTAGTGCGGGTTGGTGAAGTCCACCGACTTCTGACGTTCCTCGGTGATGCCATGGCTGGCGATGGCGACGTCGAAACGATCCTGACGGATGCTGGCGATGAGCGCATCAAATGCCAACGCACGCCATTCGACCTGCAGGCCGAGCTTCTTGGCGACAGCTTCCATTACATCAATCTCATAACCGGTCAGCTTGGCGCCGTGGAAATAATTGAATGGGGGGTAAGCGCCTTCGCTGGCGGCGATGATCGTGCCGGACTGTTTGATGGTTGCCCAGTCACGAGCCTGGGCGCTGCTGGCAGCACAGACGAGACTGACAGCAAGAGCGAGAGTATGAATGGCACGCATGAGGTTCGCTTCTCCGGAAAAGGTATGAAAATCAAACTAAAACAGATACGCAATGGTATGGAAAATGCGCATGCCTGTCCATGCGCAAATCTACTGCTTTGGTTTAATTCCGGGTATGCGGAAAAACGAATGAGAGCCTGTCTCTGCAAGGCCGCAGCAGCCTCTTGGGCGTACGTGATGTGCTCCCTGGAGCTGTGCGGTAAATGCGCTATTGTCCGTGGTAAGCGAACACTGCAATTGCCGCTACGGCATAGGGAATCAGGGTGCAGATGAGCGCGAAAAGCACGTTGCGCGTTTGTGTTGAAAGCTGGAGGCGCGGTTGTGCGGGGATTCGGGTGTGAAGAGCGAGTTTCATGATGGTTTCCTTGCAGAGGGACGTGCATAGCCGGTATGCAGCAAACTGCACGGCATCGCGGAAGTCCTGGATATGGGTAGATTCAGTGCGAGAGGCGGTAACGCGACGGCTCAGGGCACATCGCAGCGTCGCGAAAAGACAGCTCGCGGGGAATCGAGGCAAGGAAACTGTAAACTGCCGTCAGGCGCCTTGCGCTTATCCCGCAGGAAGTGCGGTTGGACATGGGGTCACCTCAGTGGTGTGAAGCTATGTGCTTGAACTATAGGCGTGCTTCTGATCGAATGGGGCTAATTCATTGTTCGGAAATACAAGACAATGCCGGCTCCTCAGAACTATTCAGAGTTGCAGACGTTTCTGGCTGCAGCCGAGCTTGCTTCGTTCTCGCTCGCGGCCAAGCGTCTGGGCTTGGCGCGTTCGACGGTGAGCGCGCAGATCCAGTCGCTGGAACGCGCTCTGGGTCTGCCGTTGTTTCACCGTACGACGCGGCACGTGTCACTGACGGCGGAGGGTGAGCGCTATGCCGCGCGCGCGGCGGTGCTGGTCAGTGGGCTGGAGGAGCTGAATGCCGAATTCTCGCAACGCGCTGGTCGGGTGGCGGGGCGCCTGCATGTGCAGATGACCGAGTCGATTGCCAATACCCTGGTGTTGCCGCGCATGGCTGAGTTCCTGCGCGCTTATCCAGATCTCGCGTTACGTATCTCACTCTCGGAGCGGGCACCGGATCTCGCCGAAGAGGGGATCGATGTGGCCCTGCGCCTGTCGGACAACAAGGATTCTGCCTATCGCTACAAGCGTTTCGGCCAAGTCAGTTTCGTCATGGCTGCTAGCCCGGCCTATCTGGCGCGGTTTGGGGTGCCGCGTCACCCGAATGATCTGTTACGTCACCAGACCATCGATTTCTTTGATGCCGACGCCGGGCGGCCAATTGATTACGTGCTGGTCAAGGGGCGCGAGAAAATCACGGTGACAGCCGATGGGGACCTGGCCGTGGATAACGCGCGTGCCGGTTTGACCTGCGCGCTGGCGGGGTTGGGGATCTACGAGGATTTCGATTTCCTGCTGCGCCCGCATCTGCAGGAAGGCAAGCTGCTGCGGGTGCTGCCGGACTGGAAGCGCCCCGGCCCGGCGGTGCTCGCCTTGTATCCGAGCGGGCGGCAGAACTCGGCTCCGGTTCGGGCTTTTCTGCGCTTCCTGGATGGCGTACTGGGGCCGGCGCTGAGGCCGGTCCGTGAATAGGCGTGTCGCAAGCGGGCATCGCCCGGACAGGTTTTTGATCGCGATCATCGCAGAACGTTTGAGTTTTCGCGGAAATACGGCATTGTTCTAGCTATTCTTCGCTGCCTGAACTATTTGCATGCCGCTTATCTCGCGCCGCACTCTCCTCATTTTTCTGGCTATGGCCGCTTTCGTTGTGCTCGGCTTGGGCGGGATGGTTGCGTGGACGGGCATGCGCACCGATGTGGATGCGATGAATCAGCGTTCCGTACCGGCTTTAATGGCGGTCAGTGATCTCAATGCCAGCTTCAAGGGCGTGCGCTCTTTGTTGCTGGCGATGGCGATTGAGAAGGACCCCGGGGTGCGGGCTCTCCTGAATGAGCAGGTGGGCGCACATGTTGGTCGTTTGTCGGCGGCGGTCAGTGGTCTGCGTGGTTTGGGGCTGGCATCTGCTTCGCTTGATGAAGTCTCGGGCGCGTTTTTCAATGCAGTAAGGGAAACCGCCATCGTCGCGCGAAACGGGGAGCGCGATGCAGCGGCCGCATTGCTCTACTCGTCGGTGATTCCGGCCGAGCAAAACATGGCAGCGTATGTCGATGGGGTCCGCCGAGACTTGCTGGCGCAGCAGAAGGCGCTGGATAAGAGCCTCAGTTACGGCGGCATGACACTGTTTGCGTATTGTCTGATTGGCATAGCCATGGGCCTGGCGTTGCGCCATATCCTGTTGCCTTCGGTGGCTGCGCTGATGCCGGCACATGAAGATGAGCTGGTGTCGCGGGAAATCGCCTTGATGATGCACACCTATACCGGCAGTGTGATCATGGCCTCGCTGGTGACCTCGGTCGCGCTGGTCGCGGTGTTTCTCGGCCATCCGGATCGTTTGGCTCTGTATTGCTGGTGGGCCGTATCCTTGGGCGTGCTGGCAACGCGTCTGGCCGGCTATCTGCGCTGGTTCCGGATGCGGGACACCGATTTCAGCGGGATTGCGGCGATCCGGAATTTTGGTGCCGGCAGCGTTGCCTCGGCCTTGACCTGGGCGGTGTTCCCTTTCCTGTTTTTTGCTGAGGCAACTCAGGTCCAGCGCATGGCGATGGCCTTCATCTATGCAGCGATGGCGGGCGGCGGTAGCGCCGTGTTGGCCCCCGCGCGCAAGGTGTCGCTGGTATATCTGTGCCTGATGTTGTTGCCGCAGGTCGGCTTCTTTGCATGGGCAGGGACACGGATCGATTTGACCGTCGCAGTGATGTGTGCCGGCATGCTCGGCCTGCTGGTTTATTCGAGCAGCAGTTCGCGGCGCATCACCCTTTCGGCCTTGCAGTTGAGTCGTGAGAACAAGCGCATGGTCGAGGAGTCGGTGACCCGCCAGCTGGAGCTGGAAAACCTCAACACCCGGCTGGAGGATCGCGTGCATGAACGCACCATCATGCTGGAGCTGGAAGTGGACGCGCGCGAAGAATATGCCCTGCAGCTCAAGGAGCTGGCACTGCGTGATCCACTCACCGGCCTCTTGAACAGGCGTGCGCTGGCGGAGCAGATGGATGAAGTGCTGGCCTGCGCGGCGGGCGTAGGCATGGGGGTTCAGGTCCTGTTCATCGACCTGGATCGCTTCAAGGAAGTGAATGATGTGCAGGGGCATTTTGTCGGCGATCAGGTGCTGATCGAAGTTGCCGCGCGGCTGCGCGCAGCGTTGCCGGAACCCGCGCTGGTGGCGCGCTGGGGCGGTGATGAATTCGTCGCTGTGGTGCCGGCCGTGGCCGGGCGGAATCTGGTGCCGGCCGTACATGCCTGCCTGGCGGAACCGATTCGCGTACGTGGCAATGAAATACGGATTGACGCAAGCATCGGCATCTCGCTGTCGCCGGAACATGGGCGTGACGTAGATGTGCTGGTGCGCCAGGCCGATGTGGCCATGTATCAGGCCAAGCTCAAGGGGCGTTCAGGTTCGCAAACCTATGATGCGGCGATGGGCGAGCAATTGCGCCGTCTGCATGAACTGGGTCAGGCTCTGCGCGAGGCCTTGGAGAATGACGCCCTGAGCGTCGTGTTCCAGCCCATCGTGCCGCAGCACGCGAGCTTGACGTCAAAAATGGAAGCCTTGCTGCGCTGGCAGCATCCCGTGCGTGGCGCTGTTTCGCCACGCGAATTCATCGCGATTGCCGAGGACGCCGGCCTGATCGGCAAGCTCGGCCGCTGGGTGCTGGTGCGTTCCTGTTACGAGGCGCTCAGCTGGGGCAATGACAATGTGGTGTCGGTGAATGTCTCGGCGCTGCAGGTCATGTCCGGCGAGCTGCTTGATGACGTGATTGCCGCGCTGCGTGAAAGCGGCTTGCCGGCCGAGCGGCTGGAGCTGGAGCTGACCGAAAGCGTCTTTATCCACGATATCGACGCGATTGCCCGGGTGCTCGACACCCTGCGCGAGATCGGCGTGCGTATTGCCATTGATGACTTCGGCACCGGCTATTCCTCGTTGTCTTATCTCAATCGCCTGCCCATCGACACACTCAAGATCGACCGCAGTTTCGTCCTTGCAGCCGAAGGCGACGGCGATCAGATGCTGCGCGCCATTCTCGGCATGGCCCGGGGTTTCGGTTGCAAAGTGGTGGCCGAAGGCGTCGAAAATCCGGCACAGCTGGCCATGCTGCGCAGCCTGTCGATTGACTACATTCAGGGCAATTGCATCAGCGCGCCCTTGCTGCCGGATGCTGCGCGCGTTTGGAACGATTGTCAGGCAAGCCTTGCCTGAAAGCCCCACAGGACGGACTTTTCCGGCAGGACTGTCTGAAGAAGCCCGTCCGGCAAGCTTCTTTGGATCGCATGCCTGAACAGCGCCGTCCGGTGCGGCTCTTCGGGCAGGTGTAGGGTCTGTAACCTACATTCAACGCGATCCGCTGAATGTAGGTCAACAGACCCTAGAGCCCGTTGGCGCTTGTTGCCATTGCTGCGTCAGCGGCAAAGCTCACCGAAATGCCGCGTGATTCCGAGCCCCAAGTGCATTTTTTCACGATCAGGATTTCCGTGCACTGCGTTGGCGTGCCGAGGATGGCCTGTACTTCGCTCATGCTCATGCCGGTGTGAAGTTTGGCGTAGTTGTCGGCATTCACTGCGCTGCAGGCGGCAAGCAAGGCACTGAGCAGGAGGAGGGGCAGGATCTTGTGCATGGTTTCCTTTCGTTAATCCAGTGCTTTGCCAACGACTTCAGCGACGTCGCTGGACAAGTTTTCCTGGGCGCGAATGCGTTCGAGTTGCGCACGCGCCTGACGTTGGCGAACCGGATCAAATTTCTTCCAGCGATCGAATGTGCGCGCGATGCGCGAGGCGACCTGCGGGTTCAGCGGATCAAGTTGCAGGATCACATCGGCGGCGAGCTTGTAGCCACTGCCGTCGGCGGCGTGGAAGTGCTGCGGATTGGCGGCGCAAAACGCGCGCAGTAGTGAATACACCTTGTTCGGATTGCGGATGTCGAAGGATTCGTGCGCCATCAGGGCGCGCACATCCTGCGTCGTGCCGGGCAGGCGCGAGGTGGCTTGCACCTGCAGCCATTTGTCGACCACCAGCGCCTCGTCGCGCCACTTGGAATAGAAGCTGTCGAGCAGGGCGTGCCGCGCCGGAATGTCCAGATTGGCGACAGCCGCTAGCGCTGCAATGCTGTCGGTCATGTTGCCGGCCGTCTCGAAATGACCGATGACCAAGGCTTGCGCGCTAAGCTCGTTGAGCTCGGCGAGGTAGCCCAGGCAGGCATTGCGCAGGGCGCGTTTGCCGGCCTGCGCACCTTCGGGTGAGTAGGGCGCCTCGTCTTTCAGTTCGAAATAGGCGGCGAGCAGGGGCTCGCGCAGTTCGCGTGCCAGAGTGCGACGCAGGGCGAGGCGGGCGGCGTGGATCGCATCCGGATCGACTACGCCCATCTGCTCGGCGAGCACGTTTTCGGACGGCAGCACCAGCGCCTCGGCCACCAGCGCCGGGCCGCCTCCTTCGACAAAAGCCGCGCCGAGCAGGCGCGCCATGGCGAGGATGTAGTCCTGCGGAATCCAGCCAGTGGTTTCCCCTGTGCCCTGCTGGAATGCAGTGACACCTGCCAGCAGGATGTCCGTAGCCAGTCGCTGACCGGCTTCCCAGCGATTGACCGCATCGCGGTCGTAAGCCATCAGATGGACGAGGTCGGCGGTGCTGTAGGGATAGTCGAGCACGACCGGCGCCGAGAAGCCGCGCAGCAGCGATGGCACAGGTTCGGCATCAATGTTCTCGAAGATAAAAGTCTGCTGTGCTTCGCGCAGTTGGAGGGTGCGCTGGCTGCCGGTAGCATTGCTTTCACCCACCAGTTGCAGGGGCAGTTCGCGCCCGTCGGCGTCGAGCAGGCCGAGCACGATGGGCAGGTGATAGGGGCCGCGTGCCTGCGGCAAGCCGTCCGCCGCCATGCGATCTTCATACGGTGTGTGGGCGAACACTTGCTCCACTTCCAGTGTGTAGCGACGAGTGGCTGCATCGAATCGGCTGCGCACCACCAGGCGCGGCGTGCCGGCCTGGCTGTACCAACGCTTGAACTGAGTCAGATCCAGGCCTGAGGCGTCCTGCATTGCGGCGACGAAATCCTCGCAGGTCACGGCCTGGCCATCGTGGCGGGCGAAGTACAGGTCCATGCCCTTGCGGAAAGCGTCCTTGCCGATCAGGGTGTGGATCATGCGGATCACTTCGGCACCCTTTTCATACACTGTGGCGGTGTAGAAATTATTGATCTCGGCGTAGCTCTCCGGGCGGATCGGGTGGGCCATGGGGCCAGCGTCCTCGGGGAACTGGGCGGCGCGCAGGGTGCGCACTTCCTGGATGCGGGTCACGCCGGCGGAATGCACATCCATGCCGAACTGCTGGTCGCGGAAGACGGTGAGGCCTTCCTTCAGTGACAACTGGAACCAGTCGCGGCAGGTCACGCGATTGCCTGTCCAGTTGTGGAAATATTCGTGGGCGACGACGCGGTCGATGTTCTGGTAGTCGGTGTCGGTGGCCGTGTCCGGGCGGGCCAGTACGTACTTGGTGTTGAAGATGTTGAGGCCCTTGTTCTCCATCGCGCCCATGTTGAAGTCGCCCACTGCGACGATCATGTAGTGATCGAGATCCATCTCCAGGCCGAACACATCCTCGTCCCATTTCATCGATTTCTTCAGCGCGGCGATGGCGTGATCACACTGATCGAGCTTGCCCGGCTCCACATACACGGCGCAGCGCACGCGGCGGCCGGAGCTGGTGACGTAATGGTCTTCGATTACATCGAGTTTCGCGGCTACGCAGGCAAACAGATAGGCCGGCTTGGCGAAGGGGTCTTCCCAAGTCGCCCAATGTCTGTTGTCGTCTTCTGAGCCGCTGGCAACCGGGTTGCCATTGGCAAGCAGGATCGGGAAAGCGGTCTTGTCGGCGTGCAGCGTGCATTCGAATTTTGCCAGCACATCCGGGCGATCCGGGTAGAAGGTGATGCGTCGGAAGCCCTGCGCCTCGCATTGAGTGAAATAGCCGTCTTTCGAGCGATACAGGCCGGAGAGCTGGGTGTTCTGGTCCGGCTCGATCCGCACTACGGTTTCCAGCAAAAAGGCTTCTGGCGCCTGATGAATTGTCAGCAGGTCATCGGCGTATAAGAAGTCGTTTGCGCCCAAGGTGCGCCCATCCAGTTTCAGGGATTCGAGCTGCAGGTCTTCGCCATTCAGAACTAGCGCAGCATCCGCGCCAGCCGGGTTGCGACGCATCGTCAGGCGGCTGCTGACGAACGCAAAGCCGACATGAATGGCGATGTCCAGGGCGACAGAATCGACCAGATAGGCTGGCGGGGTGTAATCCTTGAGGTAGATGGTGCTGGGCGTATTGGACATGTTCAGGCTGCTTGAAAAGGATGGGGTGAGTGTAACCGAGCGAGGTGGATGCCGCGCAGGGCCTTCGGTTTGATCGTTATCAACAGGTTTTTGCGGGCTATGTGCTTAGCTTCGCCTACAATAATCCGGCTGCGCGCAGGCGTCGGCCCGTTCCAACAGCACGAATTACTCAGTGAGACAGAGACAGTGAGAAAACTTAGCCTTCGACTCAAGCACCTGGCGCAGGAACATCAGGCCGTGATGCATTTCGTTTCCGCCATCCGCGAGATCTCGCCGGAAACTGAAGCCGACTTGCCGGCGATTGCCGCGCGCGTACGCCGTGTGTTCGCCTCCGATCTGGAGCCGCACTTCGTTGAGGAGGAGCGTTATGCCCTGCCAATGCTGCGCGAAGTGGGGCATGTTGCGCTGGCTGATGAAGTGTTCGCCCAGCACGAAAAGATGCGGGCGATGGAAAAAGCGCTGGTCGAGCCTACTACCGAGATGCTTATCGAATTCGTGCATATGCTGGAAAAGCATGTTGAGCTGGAGGAGAGCGAAGTCTGGGACGTGCTGGACATCGCGCTTGAGGCCAGTGCTGCAGAAAAAGCTGTCGACGAAGCCGCAGCAAAGGCTGCCAACGCCTGACGCGGGAACCGGGCTGCGGTGAGTGAATGAAGGCGGCTACGAGCCGCCTTTTTCATGCCTGCTTGTCTCAGCGCGAGATGCTTTCGCCGCCCGTGCTTTGCATCAAGGCCACCACTTCCTCTGCGGAAACGAGGTTGAAGTCACCGTAGATGGTGTTCTTGAGCGTGCCGGCCGCCACTGCGAACTCCAAGGCCGAGGCGTCATCACCGGGATAGTGGATCAAGCCATAGATCATGCCGGCCGCGAAAGCATCGCCGACGCCGACACAATCCACGACGTGCTCGATGGCATGGGTGCGGGCCTTGATCATCTTGCCGCCAGCATATACCAGGCCCGTGAAGATATGGTGGTTGGCGTCCAGTGTGTTGCGTAGTGCCAGGAAGAGCTTCTTGTTGCCACCCGCCTTGGCATTTGTCTCCTCGAAGAAGCGCTGATAGCGATCGAGTTCGATGGCTTCATCCGCGCTGCGCGCCTTGAAGGGCACTGGGTCGACCCCGTATACCACCTTGTATTCGCTGCCGGTGCCAAAGAGGACGTCGGTCAGGTCGAGCATGGGCCGCATGACTTCCTGGGCCGATTTGCCGTATTGCCACAGGTTCTTGCGATAGTTCAGGTCGCAGGACACGGTCAGCCCGAGCTTCTTTGCGATCTGAATGGCTTCCAGGGTGGCGTCGGCGATGTCCTGTGTCAGGCCCGGACCGATGCCGGACCAGTGAAGCCAGGTAGCCGTCTTGAGAATTTTTTCCCAGTCGATCATGCCCGGTTTGAGCGTGGCGAAGGATGAGTTCGCACGGTCGTATACGACCTTGGAGATGCGTTGCGAGGCTGGATTTTCGTAGTAATAGAGGCCGAGGCGCTCGCCTCCGAAGACGATGTTGCCGGTTTCGATGCCGTGTGAGCGTAGTTCGGCCAGGCAGGCGTCGGCGATGTCATTTTTCGGGAAACGCGTGACGAATTCACTCTTCAGGCCGAAGTGAGCCAGTGATACGGCGCAGTTGGTTTCGCTGCCGCCGAAGGTGGCGGCAAAGCTGTTGGTTTGCGACAGTTTGAGATAGCCGGGCGGCGTGAGGCGGAGCAGGACTTCGCCGAAACTGATGATTTTGTGTTCCATGCTGATCTTCTTGAGGAAGTTTGCTTACAGGGAGAGGTTTGCAGAGCGGCACTTCTGTGAGTGCTTCTGCTGTGCGCAAATAGAAAAGGCCATCACGGGGATGGCCTTTTCTTGTGCGGCTAAATCTGGCTTACAGGCCCAACAAGGAGGTCGTGTGGTGCGCGATCATCCACTCTTCGTTGGTGGGGATTACGGCCAGAGTGATCTTTGAATCTGCGGTGCTGATGCAATGGGCCTTACCGCGGATCTTGTTCAGTTCCGGGTCGATCTTGGCGCCCATCCATTCAAGGTAGCCAACGACCTTGTTGCGGACGAATTGCGAGTTTTCGCCGATGCCGCCGGTGAACACCAAAGCTTCCAGGCCGCCGGCCGCCATCATCAGCGAGCCGATTTCGCGGGCTGCGCGGTAGCAGAACAGTTCCAGCGCTTCTTTGGCTTCCGGCGCGTCGGACGCTTCAAGGGTGCGGCAATCCTGACTGATGCCGGAAACGCCGAGCAGGCCCGATTCTTTGTACAGAAAGTTGGAGATTTCCTTCGGGCCGTAGCCGTGGGTATCCATCATGTACAGCAGCACGCCCGGGTCGATGGAGCCGGTGCGGGTGCCCATCATCAGGCCTTCGATGGCGGTAAAACCCATCGAAGTGGCTACACACTTGCAATCGTGCAGGGCGGCCATCGAAGCGCCGTTGCCCATGTGGGCGATGATGACGCTGCCGTGCGACTTGTCACCGATCACTTCAGGCAGCTGACGGGAGATGTAATCGTAGGACGAGCCATGGAATCCGTAGCGCTTGACGCCTTCGGCCGTGATCTTGCGCGGGATGGCGTAAGTCTGGGCTTGCCAGGGCTGGGTGCGGTGGAAGGCCGTGTCGAAACAGGCGACTTGCGGCAGGTTCGGGTACTTGGCGGCCAGTACGCGAATCGGGCGCAGGTTGTGCGGCTGATGCAGCGGGCCCAGCGGGATGAAGGTTTCGAGCACCTTGAACACTTCCGGCGTGACGACGACCGGGGCACTGTATTTTTCGCCACCTTGCAGCACGCGGTGGCCAACGGCTGCCAGCTCCACCTTCTGTTCTTCAATCCAGCTGAGCAGGGTGGTCAGCGCCAGTTCTTGTTGCGCTTCCAGATCGGTGCCTTCGGGCGACTTGATGATGGTGTCGAGCAGCGTCTTGCCGTCGATGTCCTTGGCGACGAACTGGGTGTTGGCGCCGATGCCGTCGATCTGGCCACGGTAGACCGAAGGCGCGTCCTTAACCAGTGGCAGGTTGAAGACAGCAAACTTGAGGCTGGAGGAGCCGGCGTTGATGATCAGGAGGGACTTCATTTCGATCTCTTTCTTTTGCGGACTTAAAGGGATACCGCTGCAAGGCGGTGGGCTACAAGACGTTTGACGACAGCGCAGGACGCGGCGCGGGCTTCGGCCCGATCTGCGCGACTGGTTAAAACAATGGGCACGCGAGCGCCCAGCACAACACCAGCCAATAAGGCGCCGGCAAGGTATTCAAGTTGTTTGGCAAGCATATTGCCCGATTCCAGATCCGGCACCACCAGAATGTCGGCGCAACCAGCTACTTCCGAGGTAATGCCTTTGGTGCGAGCCGCGAAGGGCGAAATGGCATTGTCGAAGGCCAGCGGGCCATCAAGGATACCGCCCTTGATCTGGCCACGGTCCGCCATCTTGCACAGTGCCGCAGCGATCAGGGTGGACGGGATCTTCGGGTTGATGGTTTCCACCGCCGAGAGCAGCGCTACGCGTGGCTTCGGGATATTGATGGCATGGGCCAGATCAATGGCGTTCTGCACGATATCGACCATGTCCGCCAGTTCGGGCTGGATGTTGATGCCGGCGTCGGTAATCAGCAGGGTGCGCGGGTAGCGTGGCACATCGGCCACAAAGCAGTGGCTGATGCGGCGTGCGGTGCGGATACCGGTAATCTTGTTGACCACCTGGCTCATCAACTCATCGGTGTGCAGGCTGCCCTTCATCAAGGCGTCCACCTCGCCGGCCTTGGCCAAGGCCACGGCGCGTTCGGCGGATTCGACGCTGTGCTCGGTGTCGATCAACTGGCAGCCATCCAGGCTCTCGCCGATCATTTCCGCAGCCTTGCGCATTTTAGCCAGCGGGCCGATCAGGATCGGGATGATCAGGCCTTCGTGCATGGCTTGCAGTGCGCCTTTGAGGGATTCCGCGTCGCAGGGGTGGGCGACGGCGACCTTGATGGCGGGCAAGCCTTCGCTTTGCGCCAGCAGTTCATCGTAACGGCGCTGCTGGTCAGTGATGGTTACTTCGGGCAGGGTGGCGCGGGTGCGGCGGATGCGCACCGTCGGCGCAGCCACGATGGCTTCGCCTTCCACCACCAGTACATCATCCTGATTGGTCACCGTGCAGGCGATAAGCAGCTGCTTTTTATCGGGGATTTTCTGGGTGCAGACCAGTTTGACTGACAGCGTGTCGTCGATATGAACGAGGGCGTTGAAACGCAAACTCTGGCTGACGTAGGTGGTGCCGGGGCCGGGGAACTGGTTGCCGAGCAGCGCCGAGATCATCGCGCCGGAGAGCATGCCATGCGCCGTGACCTCACCGAACTCACTTTCCTTCGCGTACTGATCGTCCAGATGTGAAGGATTGACGTCGCCGGAGACTACGGCGAAAAGCTGGATGTCCTCTCGACGCACGGTGCGGTTCAGGGTAGCGCTATCGCCGACCTTGATTTCGTCGTAAGTGATGTTCTGCAGCGTTTCGAGCGGGGAATCGGTGATGTCCATGGCCTTGCTCCTCTTGTATCAATAATAACTATCGAAACCTGCCCTTTTGGTGACAATCATCAAATTGAGTCGGGAATTATGTCGCGCCGCCGCAAAACAGCCTTGTCACCCCCGGATGCTAGAATTCCTGCTTCTGTGCCTTCGCGTTGCGGCGGCGCTAACCACCCATCAATCCTGTACAAACATGCAAATCACGATTCTCGCTGCGGGTCAGGGCAAACGTATGAATTCACGCCTGCCCAAGGTGCTGCAACCGATTGCTGGCCAAGCCATGCTCGGCCATGTGCTGACAACGTCGCGCAAGCTCGGGCCCCGGACGTTATGTGTGGTGTACGGCCACGGCGGTGATCAGGTGCGCGCCGCGCTCGACGCCCCGGATATCGCGTGGGCTGAGCAGGCACAACAACTGGGCACCGGTCACGCTGTGCAGCAAGCCATGCCCTGGCTGGGCGACGAAGGTGCGGTGCTGGTGCTCTATGGCGATGTGCCGCTGATCCGCGCGCAGACTTTGCGCGATCTGGTGGAGGCGGCAGGAAGCTCCCGCATGGCTTTGCTGACCGTGAAGCTGGCCGACCCAAAAGGTTACGGCCGGATCGTGCGAGACCTTGAGGGGCGTGTCGCTTCCATCGTAGAAGAGAAAGATGCCAGTGCTGCTGAAAAGGCCATTCGGGAAGTTAATACCGGCATCCTGTGCGCGCCGGGCAGTTTATTGCGCGCCTGGTTGGGGCGTTTGCAGAACAACAATGCTCAGGGCGAGTTCTACCTGACCGACGTGATCGCCATGGCCGTGGCCGAAGGCGTCGAGGTCGTCACGCAGCAACCGGCGCACGAATGGGAAGTCCTGGGCGTCAACAACAAGGCCCAGCTCGCCGAACTGGAGCGCATCCATCAACGCAATCAGGCCGATGCTCTGCTCGAAGCCGGCGTGACCCTGCTTGACCCGACGCGCATCGACATTCGCGGCGAGCTGATCTGCGGGCGTGACGTGGAGATCGACGTCGGTTGCGTGTTCGAAGGCCGTGTCGAACTGGCCGATGGCGTGAAGATCGGCGCGCATTGCGTACTGAAAGACGTCAAGGTCGGCGCCGACAGCGTGATCAAGCCCTTCTGCCATTTCGAATCCGCCGAGATCGGTGCCGCTGGCGTGCTCGGCCCCTACGCGCGTCTGCGCCCCGGCACCGTGCTGGCCGAAGACGTGCATATCGGCAACTTCGTCGAAGTCAAAAATTGCCAGATCGCCGCCCATTCCAAGGCCAATCACCTCACCTATCTGGGCGACGCCACCATCGGCAGCCGCGTCAATGTGGGCGCTGGTGTGATCACCTGCAACTACGATGGCGCCAACAAGTTCCGCACAATCATTGAGGACGACGCCTTCATCGGTTCGGATGCGCAGCTGGTCGCGCCGGTGTGTGTCGGCAAGGGCGCCACGATTGGCGCCGGTACAACCCTGACGCAGGATGCGCCGGCGGACGCGCTGACAATCTCACGCACGCGCCAGCTCAGTCTGACGGGCTGGGTGCGGCCGGTGAAAGTCAAAAAGGAGTGATGGTGAGGGCTGTCTGAAGAGCCGCGCGCAGATTGGCTCTTCAGCTGGCATGCCCGAAGAGATCCGCCTGGTGCGGCTCTTCGGTGTGCTACTCGATATGCGGGAAACTCGCCGCGTATTTGCTGATCCACTCCATGGCAGCTTGCGTGCTGTCCAGTTCGCGGCCTTCCTTGTCGAGCGTTTCGCGCCGGTAGCGTTCGATGTAGCAGAGCTGCTCAACCATGCGCACCGCGTAAGCGTCTTCGTGGGCTACGAACTGGATGCCCAGTTCGTAGCAGGAGTGGGCGTGGCGGCACCACACCACGGCACCGCGTGCGCGGAAGGGACGTGTGCCGACCGGGATTTCCACCGAGACTTCGCTGCCAACTTCCAGCGGTTCAGCAGAGCGGCAGGCCAGCCCGCCCTGACTCACGTCGCGCAGACTGCGCAGGCTGCGCCCGAGCTGACCTTCGCAATGGATGTGGATGGGCATTTCTGAAGGATGGCGCAGATAGGCGCGATCGCGATGCTGGACGGAGTTGTTCATGGTGCTCTGCCGGTGGATGACTCCAGCCTAGTATCTGCTGGCGTCTTGTTCCATCAGGATAAAACTGCCCTTGTGACGGTTGTCACGCTTTTCACTACACAGCGCCCATACGCCGCTGACTGGCCGCGCTTGCGCGGGTTAAACTCGCGCAGCGCAAGACGCACAGACCAATAATCCACGAGACAAAACCATGCCCGTCAAGCTCATTCAGGCCACGCCGTCGGCCTACACATACCCCTTGCTGATCAAAAGTCTGTTGCACGCCTCACTGGCGACCGCGCCGGATCAGGAGATCAGCTATCAGGGCCGCATCCGCTACAGTTACCGCACCCTGCGCGAACGCATCGGGCGCCTGGCCAGCGGCCTCGCCGCGCTGGGCGTGGACGCCGGCCAGACCGTGGCGGTGATGGACTGGGACAGTCACCGTTACCTCGAATGTTTTTTCGGCGTGCCGATGATGGGCGCGATCCTGCAGACCGTGAATGTGCGCCTGTCGGCCGAGCAGATCCTGTACACGCTGAACCATGCACAGGCCGATGTGCTGCTGATCAACAGCGAGTTCTTCCCGTTGCTGGCTCAGATTGCCGATCGCCTGACGACTGTGCGGCATTTCGTCTTGATCAGCGACGAGTCTCATCCGCACGAAGCGCCGGTCGCGCTGGCAACGGAATACGAGGCGATGCTCGCTGCCGCTGCGCCGGATTACGATTTCCCGGATTTTGACGAGAACGCGCAGGCCACCACCTTCTACACCACCGGCACCACGGGCGATCCGAAGGGCGTGTATTTCAGCCACCGCCAGCTGGTGCTGCATACCCTGTCGCTGGCTTCCTCGCTGGGCACCGCGCCGGGGCAGGGGCGCATGCATCGCGAAGACGTGTACATGCCGATCACGCCGATGTTCCATGTGCATGCCTGGGGCTTCCCGTATCTGGCCACGATGCTCGGTCTGCGTCAGGTCTATCCCGGCAAATATCTGCCGGAGAGCCTGCTGCGGCTGATTCGCGACGAGAAAGTCACTTACTCGCATTGCGTGCCAACCATCATGCACATGCTGCTGACCCATCCGCTCGCGGCCGAAATTGACTTCAAGGGCTGGAAGGTAATCATCGGCGGCTCGGTCATGCCGCAGGTGCAGGCGCTGGCCGCGATGAAGCGCGGCATCGATCTGTTTACCGGTTACGGCATGTCCGAGACGTGCCCGGTGCTGACGCTGGCCAACCTGAACACGGCCGATCTCGATTTGTCTCCTGAAGACCAGGCGGTCTTGCGCGCCAAGACCGGCCGGCCAATGCCCTTGGTCGACCTGCGCATCGTCGATGCTGAAATGGATGACGTGGCGCACGATGGTATCGCCACTGGTGAAGTCGTGGTGCGCACGCCCTGGCTGACGCAGGGCTACCTGAAGGCGCCCGAAGCCGCCGAAGCCCTGTGGGAAGGCGGCTATCTGCATACCGCTGACATCGGCCACATCGACGCGCGCGGCTTCCTCAAGATCACCGACCGCATCAAGGACGTGATCAAGACGGCCGGCGAATGGACCTCCTCGCTGGCGCTGGAAGACGTGCTCGCCAAGCACGAGGCCGTGCACGAAGTCGCGGTGATCGGCATTCCCGATCCGAAGTGGGGCGAGCGCCCGCTGGCGCTGGTGGTGCTCAAGCCGGATTTCGATGGCAAGGTCACCGAGCACGCGATCCGCAACTTCGCCGCGCACCTGATCGAAACCACCGGCATCTCGCGTCACGGCGTGCTGCTGCAGGTGCAATTCGTCAAGGCGCTGTCCAAGACCAGTGTCGGCAAGGTCAACAAGCGCGCGATGCGCGAGGCACGCGTCAGCGTTTAAGCAGATGGCCAAGCGGCATCATCATCACGTCTATGTCATCGAGCTGTCCTGGGACGTGCTGCTGGAGCCGCGCTTCATGAAGGCCAATCCTGACTACCAGCCCGGCAAGCCCTGCGTGTACGTGGGTATGACCGGGCTGCGCCCCGACGAGCGTTTCGACAAGCACAAGGCTGGCATCCGCGCCAACCGCTACGTCACCGAGCACGGCCTGCGCCTGCTGCCCGCGCTGTATGAATGCTACAACCCGATGCCGTATCATGCGGCGGCGGAAATGGAAGTCGAGCTGGGGATAGCGCTGCGCGAGGCCGGTTACGGTGTGTGGCAAGCTTGATTTGCCGGCGCGGAGAGCCGCGCGGGGCGGACATCTCCAGCATGCCTGTCTGAACAAGCCCGCCCAGTGCGGCTCTTCAGGCAGGTCATTTTTAAACAAATCACGCTTCGATAGACGATCAGCATGGCCAGCATGAAACCGAAAAACGCCTCCGGCGGCCTCGTATATTCCACCGAACTTGGCCGCACCTGTCCCGGCTGCCGCCGGCCCGTCGATGCCTGCATCTGCAAGCAGGCGCCCTCACCGAGCGGCGATGGCGTGGTGCGCGTGTCGCGCGACACCAAGAGCCGTGGCGGCAAGTGTGTCACCGTGATCAAGGGCGTGCCGCTGGACGCCACCGCGCTCGCCGCGCTGGGCAAGACGCTCAAGGCTGCCTGTGGCACCGGTGGCACCACCAAGGACGGCGTGATCGAGGTGCAGGGCGATCACTGCGACGCGGTGATCACCAAGCTCAAGGCGCTGGGATATAACGTAAAGCGTGCGGGCGGCTAAACCGCCGACTCGCTCTGAAAGCGATGACGGCCTTGCTCCCGCCTTGCCGTACTGGCGTACTGTCTGCGGCGGGGCGCCTTGTCCACACTTCCAGAGCGCGCCGGCAGAAGTGGACCTCGCTCCCACAGAGGCGCGCAGGCGGCTAAACTCTGCTGCGACTTGCGACTTGCGACTTGCGACTTGCGACTTGCGACTTGCGACTTGCGACTTGCGACTTGCGACTTGCGACTTGCTTTGATCTGTCACACTCCCACCCATTGCAGGGTCTTACCCCTCACTCCTTACGCCTCACTCTTCACCGCCCCATGACCTTCACCGAACTCGCCCTGATCGAACCCCTGTTGCGTGCGCTCGACGTACTCGGTTATCACACGCCCACGCCCGTGCAGGCGCAGGCGATTCCGGCCGTTCTGGCGGGGCGCGATCTGATGGCTGCCGCGCAGACCGGCACCGGCAAGACCGCCGGCTTCGCCCTGCCGCTGCTGCAGCGCTTGGCCGCTGAGACGACTCCGGTCGGCCCGCAGTCCGTGCGCGTGCTGGTGCTGGTGCCCACGCGCGAGCTGGCCGAGCAGGTCTTCAGCAGCTTCTGCGATTACGGTCACTTCCTGCCTTTGAAATACGCCGTCGCCTATGGCGGCGTGGGGATCGGGCCGCAGATCACGCAGCTGCGCCGGGGCGTTGACGTGCTCGTCGCCACGCCCGGCCGCCTGCTGGATCTGCTCTGGAAGAATGCCCTGCGTTTCGATGAGGTACAGACCCTGGTGCTGGACGAAGCCGACCGCATGCTCGATCTGGGCTTCGCGCGCGAACTGGATCAGGTCTTCGCGGCCCTGACCCGCCGGCGTCAGACCCTGCTGTTTTCGGCGACTTTCTCCGATGCGATTCGTGCCTTGTCCGTCAAGCTGCTGCACAGTCCGGAGCGCATCGAAGTCAGCCCGCGCAATTCCACCGTGCAGGGCGTCAAGCAATGGCTGGTGACCTGTGACAAGAAGCGCAAGACCGAACTCTTCAGCCACCTGCTGAAAAAGAATGGCTGGAGCCCGGTGCTGGTCTTCGTGCGCACCCGCAAGGGCGCCGAAGCCTTGCTGGAAACGCTGCTGCATCAGGGATTCAATGCCGACGCGATCCACGGCGACAAGGCCCAGGCCGGGCGCCAGCGCGCGCTGAGTCGCTTCAAGAGTGGCGAGGTCAGCATCCTCGTCGCCACCGATGTCGCGGCGCGCGGTCTGGATATCGACGATCTGCCCATCGTGATCAATTTCGACATGCCCAGCGTTGCTGAAGATTACGTGCACCGTATCGGCCGCACCGGCCGCGCCGGCGCCGGCGGCCTGGCCCTGTCGCTGGTGTGTGCTGACGAAGTGAAGATGCTCGCCGCCATCGAAGCCCTGATCCGCCAGACCATCAAACGCGTTGAAGAACCCGGCTTTGCCGCCACGCACCGCGTCGGCCAGACCGCGCCGGAAGGCCAGCAGGTCATTCACAAGCCGAAGAAGCCGCAGAAATCCAAGGCGCCGGGTGCCTCCGCAGGCGGCAAGCGTAAACCGCTCAAAATTGGCCGCAGCGGTGGTCGCGCGGCCGCCAGCAAAGCGCCGGGATCCCGGCCCGCCAAGCCCGCGGCCAAACCGCGCAGCCGTTAGGGCGGAACGCCAGGATCCGGGCTCAATAGCCCGTGCTCGTGCCAATCCCGGCCGGCAGCTTGCCGCTCAGCTGCACCGGCGTGTAGGCGCCGGGCGTCCAGATCAGCCAGTCCAGCGTGCCTTGATACGGATGATCAATGCTACCGTCACCGAAGCTGAGATAGTTATCCCCGGCACTTGCCGTGGCGCGCAGACCGCCGGACACCGCCAGTACGGGCGTGGCATTGCCATCCACATACAGCGTGGCGCTGCCCTGTGTTGCACTGCTGAGCGTGACGACCAGCTGATAGGTATGGGCGCGGCCGAGATCAACCGCCGGACTACTCGTCGTATTGGCACTGAGGGTGTTGATGCCATCCCATTTTTCCAGCTGGACGCCCGTGCTGGCAGTGGCGATCACCAGTTTGACGCGGCTGCCCGTCACGCCCGTGTCGGCCAGGGCCAGATCAAGATCCAGTGTGTGATTGAGCAGGTAGAGGCTGCCGGGTGCGACCTGCAACAAGGCCGTGGCGGATTTGGGATAGCTGCCACTGGCATCCCAGACGCTGCCGAGCCTGGCCATCGTCTGTTGCGACGCGATGCTCGTGCTGTTCAGGCTGAGCGTGCCGTCGTCATTGGCGGTGAAGTTGCCGGCATTCGCCGCTATCGTAAACCGGCTCGTCGAGCCATCGGCCAGACTCACCGACGCGAGCGCATCCGGCGGGGTGTCTGCCTTGTAGATATTCCACGCGAGTGCGCCACCCGAAGAACTGGAGGAGCTTGATGAACTCGACGAACTTGATGTCGTGCCGCCGCCTCCATCTCCACCGCCTCCGCCACAGGACGTCAGCAGCAGGATCAGGAGCAGGGCGAGCAGGATGAATGGATGTTTCCGCAACAGGTTTCGCATGGCTGCGCTCCTTTGCTCAAGCGGTGGCGGGTGGGAAAGCGCCAAGTAACGCCACTTTCCCCCGCCTCCCACTTTCATTATAGAAAGTGTGTCGCGCTTGATCTGCCGTGAGCCTGTTTGCGCAAAAGGCCCATCCTTGCGGACGGGCCTTTTTTTTAATGAACGGCTGAAGAGCCTCACGCAGCCTGCCTCTGCGGGCAGGCTCCTTGCAGAAGCCCGCCCTATACGGCTCTTCAGGCACTCATCGTGAACACGCCCAGCTTGTTGCCATCCAGATCGCGGAAGTAGGCGGCGTAGAAGCCGCTGTCACCGCGCGGGCCGGCCGGGCCTTCGTCCTTGGCGCCCAATTCCATGGCTTTCTTGTAGAAGGCGTCGACGGCGGCGCGGTTCGGCAGGTGCAGCGAGACCATCGTGCCGTTGCCGACTGTGGCGGGCTGGCCGTCAAAGGGCGTGATGACACACAGTGAAGGCTTGTCCGGGGCGACGCCCCAAGAAACAAAGCGCTCGGTTTCCATGTCGCGTTTGGCGCCGATGCTGGCGAGCAGGGCATCGTAAAAGGCGGCGGCGCGGGGGATGTCGTTGCTGCCGAGGGTGACGTAACCGATCATGGTGCTTCCTTTGTGTGAGGGGGCTGAGCTGGGATTATTGCCGAGCCTGGGTGATGAGGGTGTCACAGGCTTACGGGCTGTGGCGAAAAAAAGGCCCATCCTGGCGGACGGGCCTTTGGCGTGCAGCGATGCCGCAGCTTACTTGCAGTTCGGGATCACGCGTACGGCGATCACGCCATCCACGGTCTTGAGCTTGGCGACCACGTCGGCCGGCACGTCGCCGGACACGTCGATGATGTTATAGGCCACGTCGCCGCGATGCTTGTTGATCATGTCTTCGATGTTCAGGCCGATGGCGCCGAGCTGGGCGGTGAGGCTGCTGATCACGTTGGGCACATTGCGGTTCGATACGGTGATGCGCGTCTTGCCGCTCGGGGCCAGTTCGCAGGCCGGGAAATTCACGGAGTTCTTGATGTTGCCGCGCTCCAGGAATTCACGCATCTGGTCGGCCGCCATCACCGCGCAGTTGTCTTCGGATTCCGGGGTGGAGGCGCCCAGGTGCGGCACGCACAGGACCTTGTCCACGCCCAGCAGCTCGTCTTCCGGCAGGTCGATGACATAACCGCCCACGTGGCCGGAGGCAATCGCGGCCTTGATGGCGGCGTTGTCGACCAGACCATTGCGGCTGAAATTGAGCAGGCGGCAGCCCTTCTTCATGTGGCTGATGCGCTCGGCGTTGAAGAGGTTCTTGGTTTCGGCGGTCAGCGGCACGTGGATCGTGATGTAGTCGGATTCGGCGACCAGCGCATCAAGGCTGGGCGCTTTCTGCACTTCGTGCGACAGTTTCCAGGCGGCGTCGACGCTAACGAAGGGGTCGAAGCCGATGACGCGCATACCCAGAGCGTTGGCGGCATTCGCTACCAGCACGCCGATGGCGCCCAGACCGATCACGCCAAGGGTCTTGCCCTGGATTTCCGGGCCGACGAACTGGGCCTTACCTTTTTCCACCAGCGGCGGCACTTCGTCGCCCTTGCCCTTGAGCGTGTTGGCCCAAGTGATGCCTTCAAACAGGTTACGGCTGGACAGCAGCAGGGAGGCGATGACGATTTCTTTTACGCCATTGGCGTTGGCGCCCGGCGTGTTGAACACGACGATGCCGCGTTCCGAACACTTGGGCAGCGGGATGTTGTTCACGCCGGCTCCGGCACGCGCAATCGCCAGCACGGAGGCGGGAATCTCGATGCTGTGCATGTCGGCCGAGCGCAGCATGACACCGTCCGGATTGAGGATCTCGGTGGCAGATTCGTAGTGGTCACGCGGCAGGCGGTCGAGGCCGCAGGCGGCAATCTTGTTAAGCGTCTGGATCTTGAACATCGTGTGAGTCCTCAAACGTGGATGATGACGGGAAGGGAAATTCCGGCTCCGCAGCCTGCAGCGGAAAGGCGGCATTGTACGGGGTTTGGCTTGCGCGCGACTTGAAGCGGGTCAAGTCGTGCTTACATCAGGGCGACCAGCACATCCTTGAGCGAGGCGACCACCGGCACGCCATAGCGGCGGATGTCGGCATCGGGCTTGAGCAGATCCGGCACCATCACGGTCTGCATGTTGGCGGAAACCGCCGCGCGCACGCCGGCGTTCGAATCCTCCAGCGCCAGACAATCGCGCGGTTCGACGCTCAGGCGCAGGGCGGCCAGCTCGTAGATATCCGGCGCGGGCTTGCCCCGGGTGACCTCATCGCCACAGGCCAGCGCGACAAATTTTGGCAACAGCTGCGCGCGGCCAAGCTTGGCTTCGGCGCGCGGGCGGTGGGTCGAGGTGGCGACAGCACAGGGAATGCCTGTGCCTTCCAGATAATCGAGCAGCTCGCGCACGAAGGGTTTGATCGGAATCTCGCCGGCCACAATTGCCGCCTCGTACAGCTCACCGAAACGGGCGCGATGCGCGTCAATCGGGAAGTCCGTGCCGAAGGCGTCGAGGATCAGCTGATTCGAATCTTTGGCCGTGCGCCCGACCATGGACAGGCCCAACTCCGCCGTCCAGGGCGCGCCCAGTTCCTTGGAAGCCTGTTCGAAGAAGGCCAGGGCGACGCGCTCCGAATCCAGGAGCAGGCCGTCCATGTCGAAGATGACGGCGCGAGGGCGAGTGAGGGTGAGCATGACTGGGGACTGGGGACTGGGGGCAGGGGGCAGGGAACTGGGAACTCGGTTGGCGGCTGGGGCTGGTTTTCCCAGTCCCCAGTTCCCATTACCGAGTTCCCTACAACAAAACGATGTCAAATTGCTCCGGCGTGTAGCTGGTCTCGGCGTGGAAGGAAATCGGCTTGCCGATGAAGTCCTGCAGGTTGGCAATGGCTTGCGCCTCCTCCTCATGGAACATCTCCACCACGCTGGGCGAGGCGAGGATGCGGAATTCCTTGGCGCTGAACTGGCGTGCTTCGCGTACCACTTCGCGCATCACTTCGTAGGCTACGGTGCGTGCGGTTTTTACTTCGCCGCGCCCTTCGCAGGTCGGGCAGGCCTGACACAGCACGTGGGCCAGCGATTCGCGGGTGCGCTTGCGCGTCATCTCCACCAGCCCCAGCGAGGTAAATCCGCCGACCGAGACCTTTGTGTGATCGCGCGCCAATGCCTTGGTCAGCTCGGCGAGCACCGACAGGCGGTGCTCTTCGTTCTCCATGTCGATGAAGTCGAGCAGGATGATGCCGCCCAGATTGCGCAGGCGCAGCTGACGGGCGATGGCCTGAGCGGCTTCCAGATTGGTCTTGAAGATAGTGTCGTCAAAGGTGCGGGCGCCGACAAAGCCGCCGGTGTTTACGTCGATAGTGCACAGCGCTTCGGTCTGGTCGATGATCAGGTAGCCGCCACTCTTCAGGTCGACACGTCGTGCCAGCGCCTTCTGGATTTCCTCTTCGACACCATGCAGATCGAAGAGCGGCCGCTCACCGGCGTAGTGCTCCAGCAGGTCAGCGACCCGTGGCATGTAATCGGCGGCGAACTGCGCCATCTTCTGGTGGTTCTCGCGTGAATCAATCACCACTTTTTCGGTTTCGCTGCCGATCAGGTCACGCAGCACGCGCTGGGCCAGATTCAGATCGCGATACAGCAGGGCCGGCGGTTTGCCGGTCAGGCGCTGCGCTTCGATCTCCGACCACTGCTTGCGCAGATAGGCCACGTCGGCTGCCAGCTCTTCGTCGCTGGCCTGCTCGGCCTGAGTGCGGACGATGAAGCCGCCTTTTTCCTCGGGCGGCAAAAGGCTTTGCAGGCGTGAGCGCAGGCGATCGCGGCTGGCCTCGTTTTCGATGCGCTGCGAAATGCCGATATGGTTGTCCTGCGGCAGATACACCACCAGCCGACCGGCAATCGACAATTGCGTCGACAAACGTGCGCCCTTGGTGCCCAGCGGGTCCTTGAGCACCTGCACGATCAGCGACTGGCCTTCGTTGAGCAGGCGCTCGATGGGACGTTGCACTTCGCCGGCGGCGCGATCCATCCAGATATCTGCCACATGCAGAAAGGCCGTGCGTTCCAGACCGATGTCGATGAAAGCCGACTGCATGCCGGGCAGCACGCGCACCACCTTGCCCAGATAGATATTGCCGACGAAACCGCGCGAATGTTCGCGCTCGATGTGCAGTTCCTGCACCACGCCGTTATAGAGCAGCGCGACGCGCGTCTCCTGCGGCGTGAAATTGATGAGATAAGCCTCGCTCATGAGAGCACCCGGAATTTTGTAAGTGGCACCATTCTACCGGCAAGCCTCGACCCCACGGGTTCGCCGGATGGGCATTTGACACGCTTCCAGACGGATAGTGCTGCAGCGCACCTGCCCTGCGTTAAAATTGCGGCATTCCTCTTCGCTGGAGCTTCCATGCCCTTCATCACCGACCTCGCCGCTGCCTGGCAAAAGAACAACTCGCTGCTGTGTGTGGGGCTCGATCCGGATCTGGCGAAATTCCCGGCCCACCTGCAAGGCAAGCCGGACGCCATCTACGAATTCTGCAAGGCCATCGTCGATGCCACGGCGGACGTCGCCTGTTCTTTCAAACCGCAGATCGCCTACTTCGCGGGCGAGTCAGCCGAAGCCCAGCTCGAAGCCCTGATCGATTACATCCACGCCGAGTATCCGGACATCCCGGTGATTCTGGATGCCAAGCGAGGCGACATCGGCGCCACCGCCGCCCAGTACGCCCGCGAAGCCTTTGTGCGCTATCAGGCCGACGCGCTCACCGTGAATCCCTACATGGGCTTCGACTCGGTCGAGCCCTACCTCGAATACCCGGAGTGCGGCCTGATCGTGCTGTGCCGCACCTCCAACCCCGGCGGCTCCGACCTGCAGAACCTCACCGTCGACGGCGGCAAGAAGCTGTATCAGCACGTCGCCAGCCTCGTCGCCGAGAAGTGGAACAAGCACGGTCAGGCCGCGCTGGTCGTCGGCGCCACCTTCCCGCAAGAACTGGCAGACGTGCGCGCCATCATCGGCGACATGCCCCTGCTGGTGCCCGGCGTCGGCGCACAGGGCGGCGACGTGCAGGCCACGGTGAACGCGGGCAAGACCGCCGACGGGCTGGGCCTGATGATCAACTCCTCGCGCGCCATCCTGTATGCCGGCAAAGGCGAAGACTTCGCCGCGCAGGCCCGCAAGGTGGCGATTGCCACGCGCGACGAGATCAATCTGTATCGCTGAAGGTTTGTGAAATGAAAGCGGACATCAAAACCCGATTTGAGAAAATTGGGAAATGGATTGCCTGTCTCGTTTTTGTTTGTGTTTTTGCCAACCTTGCTTATGACCTCGTGATCAACGAGCCTAAGGCCAAGGCGACTCTAGCGCAGCTCGAAACCGAGTTTCAAGCCATTGAGCCTGGTGCTGGAGCGACGGGTTGGCCTTCTTACACGACAAGTCACAAGCCAAGCCAAGGGCTTGTTTCAGGCCGTTTCGTGCGACACATGCCCGCCGCTGAGGGGCAAGCCTACTATGACAAAATTCTTGTCAAGAACGGCTGGAAATTTCACAAAACGAAAATTATTAAAGACTATGGACGCGACTTGGGAGAAAAGGTGGCGTACTACTGCAAGGGTGAATATCAGGCTGCTTTGCATTATGTGAAAAGCGCTGAGAGCAATGACATGATGTATTCGCTGAATCTGAGTTGGGGTTTGGGTGGATCAGATTCTTGCCAGTAGTTGATGGTGTCCATGTCGAACGCTGAAAACCTCGCCATTGTTCATATATTTATTGCCCGAAGACCCGCTCTGGATGATCTTCTTAGGTATGCCTATATGAAGAGGCTTGCAGGGCGGGGTTCTTCGGGATGTCTGCCTGAAGGCCCTTGTCAGGCGCGGCTCTTCAGGCAGGCAAGGAAATGCAAGGAATTGTGGCTTGGCTGAAAATTGGTTGCTAAACGCAACAACCCTCGCTTAGAGTGTTGTGTATAGCAACTATTTCTACGTCCGCCATGAAAACCCCCGAAACGATGAACCTTGCCCGCCAGATGCGCGAGCTGGTGCAGCTCTATCTTGTCCGTCAGCGCCGTTACGCGCATGAACAGGGCTTGCCGCCGCAAGGGCGGATGCTGATGTTGCTGCAGAAAAACGGGCCGTTGACCCAGGCTGAATTCGGCCGGGTAGTGGGCCTGGAGAAGAGCTGGGTCAGCCGCATGCTGGATCGCATGGTGGCCGATGGCTGGGTCGAGCGGATGCCGCTGGAGAGTGACCGGCGTTGCCTGCAGCTGCATTTGACGCCGGCCGGGCTTGAGCTGGCCGGGCGCGTCGATACGCAATTGACCGGGCATGCCGAGAGCCTGCTGGCCGGGCTGGCCGAGGCGGATCAGGCGCAGCTGGCCGCTGCACTGGCGCCTTTGATTGATGCGCTGCGCACGGCAGCCGGAACGGTCGAGGCGCGCTGAGATGGAGCAATCGACTCGCAGTTTTCGCGCTTCGCTGGCGGCCATGCTCGGCATCTCGCTGGTCATCATCCTGATCGCCATCGATTCCACCGTGGTCGGTACGGCGATGCCGCGCATCGTGGCAGAGCTGAGCGGCTACGACCTGTATTCGTGGATCGCTTCGGCCTATCTGATGGGCAGCGCGGTGATGATTCCGATTACCGGGCGACTGGGTGATCTGTATGGCCGCAAACCCTTCGTCTTGCTGGCCGTTGTGTTGTTTACGCTGGCCTCGGCGGCCTGCGGGCTGGCGCAGACCATGTTGCAACTGGTGCTGGCGCGCGGCGTGCAGGGGCTGGCGGGCGGTATGCTGGTCGGCGTGGCCTTCGCCTGCGTGCCGGATTTGTTTCCGGACCGACTGCAGCGTGTGCGCTGGCAGGTGATGCTGTCCGCCAGTTTTGGTGTGGCCTCGGCAGTCGGCCCGGCGCTGGGCGGCTGGCTGACCGAGCATGCGGGCTGGCGTAGCGTGTTCTACGTGAATCTGCCGGTAGCCGTGCTGGCGCTGCCGGTGATCTGGCGCTATCTGCCCCATATCGTGCATCACGAGGGCGAGGCGCGCAGCATCGACTGGTTCGGTGCCTTGCTGATGACGGCGGCGATCTGTGGCCTGCTGCTGGCGACCGAGCGCGGGCAGATGCATGGCTTCGGCAATCCGCTGACGCTGGGCCTGTGCGCGCTGGCGCTGGTGTGTGGCAGTGTTTTCATCTGGCATCAGCATCATTCGCGCGCACCGATTGTGCCGCCGCGTCTGCTGGCCAATCAGGGGGCACGCCAGTTGATGTTGCTGGGCCTGAGCACTGGCGTGACGATGTTCGTGCTGATTTTCTACTCGCCGCTGATGTTGCAGGGCGGCTTCGGCTTCTCGCCCAAGCTGGCCGGCTTCGTGATGACGCCGCTGCTGGTATGTATCACCTTGGGCAGCATCGTCAATGGCCGATTGTTGCCGAGCGTGCGTCGGGCCGAACGGGTGATTGCCTGGGGCCAGTTGGGCACGCTGGTGAGCTGCCTCTTGCTGGCGTTCGTAAGCATCAGGATGCCGCAGGGCTGGATGATGGCCGCCTTTGCCCTGTGCGGTTTCAGCCTCGGATTCCAGTTGCCCAACCTGACGCTGCAGATGATGGCCGCCTCCGGCAAGCAGGATCTGGGCGTCGGTTCGGCCATGATCCAGACCACGCGCATGATCGGCAGCATGATCGGCGTGGGCGTGGCCGGCGTGATCGTCAATGCGGCCTATGTGCGCCATATTGCGGCAGAGCTGGCGGCGCGGCATCTCACCGATCCGGCGCTGGTGCAGCTGATCAGCTCGCCGCAGGTCCTGATTCGCGAGCAGGATCAGGCGACGCTATTGACGCTGGCACAGCAGCAGGGCATCGATGCAGCAACTTTGCTGGAGACGGCGCGACTGGGTCTGGTCAGCGGGATTCATGTGGCTTTCCTGCTGTGCGCGTTGATTGCGGGTCTGAGTATCTTCATCAGCTTGCGTTTGCCCCCTTACGAAATCACAAAAAACCGCTAGGATTGAGAGCTACGGGTTTCAGGCAGATCAAGGCCGTCCACTGTTTGTTCAAGTACGCTTGTTTATCACTTCTTCCTTCGAGGCACTTTGCAATGGCAATTTTCCAGGGTATCGAACACGTCGCGGTTTTCTCGGCGGACACCACACGTCTGCGCGACTGGTATGTGCAGAATCTCGACATGAAGACCATCGTCGACAATGGCGTCGGTGTGTATTTCCTGCTGATGGCCGATGGCTCAATGATCGAACTGGTGCCGAGCACCGAGGCCTCGGTGTGTGCCGGCAAGCCGCAGGTGAAAGATAGTGGACTGCGTCACATTGCACTAAGCGTGGATGAACAGGATTTTGGCGCTGCCGTGAAGCGCCTGAGCGATGCGGGTGTCGAGACCATTGGTCGTTCGCCGAACCAGTTTCCGGAAGGCCTGGCGACATTCCATTTCCGCGATCCGGACGGCAACATCCTGCACCTGATTTCGCGCCCGAATCGTCTGTCGCTGGCCGCCGCGCCGCGCCTGGCAGATGCGCCGAAGAACACGCTGATTCAGGGCATCGAGCACACCTGCGTCATCGCCAATAATTCCGAGACCCTGCGCCAGTGGTATATCGACGTGCTGGGCTTCCAGCTCATCGTGCGTGACGATGGCCACGGCACAGCCTTTGTCCTCGCGCCGGACGGGCATTCCATCATCGAGTTCATCTCGGCCGAAAAGAATATCGGCGTGGAGCCTTACAAGGCGCAAGGTATTCGCCATTTCGCCATCAGCGTCAGCACGGCGGCGGCAGAACAAGGTGCCAGGCTGCTCAAGGCCCAAGGGGTGGAAGTCCTGGAGGATTACAAGGTGACGGCGACGGGTGTGCACCTGTTCTTCTTCCGCGACCCGGAAGGTAATGTGCTGCATCTGGTTGGCCGTCCCGAGCCATTGGCCAAGTAAGCGTCCATGTCAAAAATCCTGTACGAACGCTCGGTCAAAGTGGCCGAGCGCAATCTTCTGATCAGTCTCGCTGTCGGTGTCGTGTGTGCGGCTTTTGTGTTTGGCGCATCCAATCTGGACACGAGCGGCAAGCAGTTTGTCGGCGGCCTGATCATCGCCGTGCTGGCTTATCAGATCGCCCGTCGGCTGACGCGCGGGCCACTGGTCGGCATGGCCATTCTGGAGGTCCTCGACGGCTTCCTGTATTTCCGCAATCCAAGCGGCCGCCCGGCACGGGTGGATCGCATCGCGCTGGAAAAACTGCATTCGGTCCGCCTGATGGGCGAAGATAGGGTGCGCTATTTCGACTGCACGCTGATGGATGGCAAGGTCGCGCACATCGGCCCCTTCGAGCGCTATCAGGGTGAAATGGCCGTCGCCGAATGGTTCTACCTGAACCTGCCGGAAACACCCTTCATCGTCGATACCTCGGCCACCGTGTTCGAAGAAATGCAGCGCCCGCCCGGTCTGTAGCCTGCGGTCCAAAAAAACCGGCGTGTTGCGCCGGTTTTTTTACGAACAGCCTCAGCTCATTCCGCCCAGATTCAGCAGCGCCGCCAGCCCGAGCAGGACGAAGATCAGCGCGCAGACGGCGTGCACGATCTTGAGCGGCACGATCTTGATCAGCTTGTCGCCGAAATACACCACCGGCACGTTCGCCAGCAACATGCCCGCCGTGGTGCCGGCGACGACTGCGGTGAGATTGACGTACTTGGCCGCCAGCGCCACGGTGGCGATCTGCGTCTTGTCGCCCATCTCGACGATGAAGAAGGCAATCAGCGTGGTCAGGAAAGCGCCGAAGCGCTGTTGCTTCGTGCCCTCATCGTCGTCCAGCTTGTCGGGGATCAGCATCCAGCCGGCCATGGCGATGAAGGAAATGCCCAGAATCCAGCGCATCGCATCCGGGCCAATATATGTGGTGATCCACTGCCCGACCGCTGCCGCACAGGCGTGATTGAGCAGGGTGGCGACAAAAATGCCCAGGCAGATCGGCAGGGGTTTTTTCAGACGTGTGGCCAGCACGAGGGCCAGCAACTGGGTTTTGTCGCCGATTTCAGCAAGGGCGACGATACCGGTAGAGACGAGGAAAGCTTCCATGGGATTCTCGAGGCGGGCTGGCGATGCACGAACCAATGACTGCCACAGCCCGCCAACCCGCGTCAGCGCTGCAACAGTCAAAGGTCTCGCCAGACGCTTGCGCGTTCTCTGCACCATGGCCCGGGGGCCAAGTCTGTTGATGCAGGGCCTTCTGAAGAAGGAGGCTACTCCCCAATGAAGGGGCGGATTGTACGGGGTTTGCGGGGGCGGTGGGCTTGCTTTGGCGCAAGTTGTGGCAGATATGAATGAGCGCTTGGAGAGCCGCGCGCAGCGGTCTTCTTCAGGCAGGCCTGTTGCACAGGCCCGCTGGATGCGGCTCTCCAGTCATTACTCGATATTTTTGTTCCGATAAGCCCACACCATGATCCCCAGACCCGCCGCAATCATCGGCAGACTCAGCCATTGGCCCATCGACAGCTGGCCGGCGAGCAGACCGAGGAAGTCATCCGGTTCGCGGGCGAATTCGGCGATGAAGCGGAAGCAGCCATAACCCGTGAGGAACAGGCCAGCCACCGCGCCGGTTGGCCGGGGTTTGCGCGCAAACAGCCACAGAATCACGAACAGCAGCAGACCTTCCAGCGCGAACTGGTAGAGCTGTGAGGCGTGGCGCGGCAGGCCCACCAACGTATTCTGTGTGACCGGGTCAATGTAAGTCAGCAGCGAGGATGCCAGCGCAGGGCTGGTTTTCACCAGCGCCTGATCGGCCTGCCAAGCTTGCGGAAAGATTACCGCCCAAGGTGCGTCCGGCGCGGCGATGCGGCCCCACAATTCGCCATTGATGAAGTTGCCCAGGCGCCCGACAGCCAGACCGGTCGGTACCAGCGGTGCGACGAAATCGGCGACCTGCATCCAGCTGCGCTTGGTTTTGCGGGCGAAATACCACAAGGCCAGCAGTACGCCGATCAGCCCGCCGTGAAAGGCCATGCCACCTTCCCAGACCTTGAAGATTGCGATGGGGTCGGCAAGGTAATCGCCCAGTTTGTAAAACAGGATGTAGCCCAGGCGCCCCCCCAGAATCACCCCGAGCATGCCGTAGAAGAGCAGGTCGTCCAGCTCCGTGCGTTGCCAGCCCAGATCAGGCCGCGCCTTGATGCGCGCACGGCCGAGCAGCACGAAAAGCAGGAAGGCCAGCAGGTACATCAGGCCGTACCAGCGCACGTGCAGGGGGCCGAGCGAGAAGGCGATCGGATCGAATTGCGGATGAATGAAAGGCATGTTGTGTGGCTTGGGCTAGAATTCAGGACTCAATTGAACCACATCAGCGCGGCGAAGAGATTTCAGCAGCGCAAGCGGAGAATTCAAACATGCCCCAATACCGTTCCCATACCTCCACCCACGGCCGCAACATGGCTGGCGCACGTTCCTTGTGGCGTGCCACCGGCATGAAGGATGGCGACTTCGACAAGCCCATCATCGCCGTGGTCAATAGCTTTACGCAATTTGTCCCGGGCCATGTGCATCTGAAGGACATGGGCCAGCTGGTGGCGCGCGAAATCGAGGCGGCGGGCGGTGTGGCCAAGGAATTCAATACGATTGCGGTGGATGACGGCATCGCCATGGGCCACGGCGGCATGCTGTATTCGCTGCCGAGTCGCGAGTTGATCGCCGATTCGGTCGAGTACATGGTCAACGCTCACTGCGCGGATGCGATGGTGTGCATCTCCAATTGCGACAAGATCACTCCGGGGATGCTGATGGCCGCGCTGCGCCTGAATATCCCGGTGATCTTTGTGTCCGGCGGGCCGATGGAGGCCGGCAAGGTCACCGTGACCGACCCGAGCGGCCAGAAAATCATCAAGCTGGATCTGGTCGACGCCATGGTCAAGGCCGCCGACAAGAGCGTCTCGGATGCCGATCTGGCGGAGATCGAGCGTTCGGCCTGCCCGACTTGCGGTTCCTGTTCCGGCATGTTCACCGCCAATTCGATGAATTGCCTGACCGAGGCGCTAGGCCTGTCACTGCCAGGTAACGGCACGGTGGTCGCCACCCACGCCGACCGCAAGCAGCTCTTCCTGCGCGCCGGGCGTCTGATCGTTGAGCTGGCCAAGCGGTACTACGAAAAAGACGACGAAAAGGTGCTGCCGCGCAATATTGCCACTTTTGCCGCCTTTGAAAACGCCATGACGCTGGATGTGGCCATGGGCGGCTCGACCAACACTGTCCTGCATTTGCTGGCTGCGGCGCATGAGGGCGGGGTGAATTTCACCCTGGCCGACATCGACCGCATCTCGCGCAAAGTGCCTTGTCTGTGCAAGGTGGCGCCAATGACCGACAAATACCATATCGAGGACGTGCATCGCGCTGGTGGTGTGATGGGCATCCTCGGCGAGCTGGACCGCGCCGGGCTCCTCAATCACGGCACTTACACCGTGCACAGCCACACCATGAAGGGCGCGCTGGAGCAGTGGGATGTAATGCATTCCGGCGATCCGGCCGTGTTTGATTTCTACCGTGCCGCGCCCGGTGGTGTGCCGACGCAGGTCGCCTTCAGCCAGAGCAAGCGCTACAACGAGCTGGACATGGACCGCAGCAACGGTTGCATCCGTGATCAAAGCAATGCCTATTCAAAAGATGGCGGCCTCGCGGTTCTTACCGGCAACATCGCACGCAATGGCTGTATCGTGAAGACCGCCGGCGTGGATGAATCGATCTGGAAGTTCACCGGCACCGCCCGCGTGTTTGAAAGCCAGGACGACGCCGTCGCCAGCATCCTCGACGAAACCATCCAGGCCGGCGATGTGGTGGTCATTCGCTACGAAGGCCCCAAGGGTGGCCCCGGTATGCAGGAGATGCTGTATCCGACCAGCTATCTGAAGAGCCGTGGTCTGGGCAAGGAATGCGCACTGCTCACCGATGGGCGTTTCTCCGGCGGCACCTCGGGCCTGTCCATCGGCCACGCCTCACCGGAAGCGGCCATGGGCGGCGAGATCGGTCTGGTTGAAGACGGCGATCGCATCGAGATCGACATCCCGAATCGCAGCATCCATCTGGCCATCAGCGACGCCGAAATGGCCAAACGCCGTGCCGCCATGGAAGCGCGTGGCGACGAAGCCTGGAAGCCCGCCAACCGCGTGCGTCCGGTGTCGCTGGCGCTGCAAGCCTATGCTGCGATGACGACCTCGGCGGATACCGGCGCGGTGCGCGATCTTTCGCAGCTCAAGCGCTGAGCGATCAGACCGGATGTGGCAAAAAGGGGCGCGATATGCGCCCCTTTTTGTTTGCGCTTGAGGCATATTGAGTCAATCCGATTGCATCAGCTCAGCCGCTAACAAAAAATCATGTCCCGCGACCCTGCCGCCCTCGTCTGGTTTCGCCGCGATCTGCGCGATTTTGATCACGCTGCGCTCTCACATGCCTTGCAGGCGCATCGGCGCGTGTTCTGCGCCTTCATCTTCGATACCGATATCCTCGACGCGCTCCCCTCGCGGCAGGATCGGCGCGTGGATTTCATCCAGGCCAGCCTGGTCGAGCTGGATGCGCGCCTGCGTGAAAATGGTGGCGGCCTGATTGTGCGGCTGGGCCGTGCCGTCGATGAGATTCCGCGTCTGGCGACGGAACTCAAAGTCGTCAGCGTCTTCACCAATCATGATTACGAACCGGCCGCGATGGCGCGTGATGCGGCGGTGGCGGCGGCCCTGAAAGATTGCGGCATCGTCTTCCGCAGTTTCAAGGATCAGGTGATCTTCGAGCGCCGTGAAGTGCTGACCCTGTCCCACAAGCCCTTCGGCGTGTTCACGCCCTACAAGAATGCCTGGCTGAAGAAATTGCGTGAGCGCGACTACGCCAGCTGGCCAGTGGCCGAGTTTGCTACGAATCTGGCGCCTCCCCTGGAAGGCGCATCTGTCCTAAGTCTTCAGTCTATCGGCTTCGAGAAGACCGATCTGCGCGTCTCTCCGGGCATGAGTGCTGGAGAAGACCTGTGGGAGGACTTCTCCGGGCGCATCAATCACTATCAGGCCGCCCGCGATTTTCCCGCTGTTAAAGGCGTGTCCTACCTGTCCACGCATCTGCGTTTTGGCACCGTCTCGATCCGCGAACTGGTGCGTCAGGCCCACGCGCGCGGCGGCGCGGGCGCCGAGACCTGGCTATCCGAACTGATCTGGCGCGAGTTCTACCAGCAACTGCTTTACCACCATCCGCAGGTCGTCGATCACGCGTACAAGCCAGAATTCGACGCGATCCGCTGGGAAGAAGGCACCGAGGCCGATGAGCGCTTCGCCGCCTGGTGTGCCGGCCGTACTGGTTATCCGCTGGTCGACGCGGCGCAGCGGCAGCTGGTGCAGACCGGCTTCATGCACAACCGCCTGCGCATGGTCAGCGCCAGCTTCCTGACCAAGGATCTGGGCATTGACTGGCGGCGCGGCGAGCGCTTCTTTGCCGACTGGCTGCTCGATTACGATCTGGCCGCCAACAATGGCGGTTGGCAATGGGCCGCCTCCACCGGTTGCGACGCCCAGCCCTGGTTCCGCATTTTCAACCCCGTTACCCAGTCCGAGCGCTTCGATCCCCAAGGCAAATTCATCCGCCGCTACCTGCCCGAGCTGGCCGCTTTGCCGGACAAACTCATCCACGCCCCGTGGAAACTCAAGCCCGCCGAACAAGCGGCCGTCGGCTGTGTCATTGGCCGCGACACCCCCGCGCCCATCGTCGATCACGCCGCCGCGCGCGAAAAGACCTTGTTGCGGTTCAAGGCGATCAAACCCGTCGTCTGAAGATCCGCTACCCGCGTGCTTTTGCAGGCATGAGTGTTGCCGAGGCAATATGGGCGGGACTCTACATGCATGCCCAAACCAACAACGGAGGGTCGAACGAGCGTAGCGAATTCCACCGGATGGGGTTTCTAGCGTGGAGTGAGGTGATCCGCTGGATCGCTGGCGGAATTCGCTGCGCTCGTCCGCCCTACGAAAATCAGACCTGCCTTCGGTAGAGTGCAGAGCAATGAGGACTGAGCGTTGAGTGGGCATGCTTGAAAAGCCTCGCCCAGCAAGCCTCTTGGGCTAGGTGTGCTGCAGAGGCTTGACCGGCGCGGTTCTCCAGCCACACTGCCACGCACTCAGCACTCAGCACTCAGCACTCAGCACTCAGCACTGCGCCGCAGGCGCCCCTCGCCGCGCAGCACAGTGGACTCCAGTTCCTGCGCCGCTTGCCGTTAGTTCAAGTTGGAAGACCCTGAACTCCACCCTGACAAGTGAGCGGCATGTACCCGGTGTCTGATCAATTCGATAATCTGAGCAATCGTCTGCAAGCGGCGTTCAACCGTTTGGCCAAGGACGAGCATCTGTGGCAGAGCGACCTGTATGGTGCGTTGCGCGATGCGACGACTTCGCTCGCGAGTACGCTGGAGCTGGCGCGGGCGAGTGTCTGGTTGCTGAATGAAGAGCGTAGTGCGCTGGAGTGTCAGTTGCTGTTCCGCGCTGAGCAGGGCAGTTTTGAATCAGGCGCGCGTCTGCTGGTGACGGAGTGTCCGGGGCTGTTCGGGGCACTGAATGAAGGGCGTTTGCTGGACGCCTCGGATGTGGTCAATGATCCGCGTCTGGTCGAGATTTACCTGCACCATCTGCGTCCGCACGGGGTGGGGGCGACGATGATTGCCACGCTGAACGAGGCGGGGCGTTTGTCGGGCATTTTGTGTCTGGAGCATGTGGGCAGCCCGCGCCTGTGGAGTCGGGATGAGCAGAATTTTGCGGTGTCGGCGGCGGATTTGCTGTCGCAGCTGCGGGTGTTTCATGCGCTGAAAAATCGCGAGCGCAGCTACCGGGCGGTGGTAGATGCGGCTGGGGATACGATTTTCACCATCGTCGATGGCCTGATTACCGACTGCAATCCGGCGGCTGAGGCCATGTTCGATTGGCCTCGTACGCAGCTGATCGGCAAGACGCAGGCCATGCTCTCGCCACAGATCCAGAGTGACGGGCGCGCGTCGAGTGTGAAGGCGCAGGATTACCTCCAGAATGCCATCGATGTCGGCCCGCAATGCTTTGAGTGGACGCACCTGAAGGCGGATGGCAGCAAGCTGGAGGTGGACGTGAGCCTGTCCGCCATCTGGCTGAGCGGGCGCTGTCAGATCACGGCAATCGTGCGCGATGTGACCGAACGCCGTCTGGCTGAGCAGATCCGGCAGGCTTCGGCCGAGGTGCTCAAGCAGCGCAATGCTTCCTTGCAGGTCATCAATAATCTGGCCAACCGCTTGCACGGCAGCACCGACAGCCATGCGATTGCGGATGAGACTTTGCGGGTCCTGCAGGTGCTGCAGCGATCACCCTTGTCCTTGTTCCATCTTTACGATCCGGCCGCCGATGATTTTGAAGTGGTGGCGGCAATCGGTTATCAGCCCGAAGAAATTGCCGCGCGCCGCCGCATGCCGCTGGGCCGCAGTCTGAGTCAGCATGCCATCGAGCAGCGGCGCATCCTGCATTGCGACGATATCGCGGCGGATCCGCGCATGGATCCGGAGATCCGTACGCTGCTGCTGGCGACAGGCATCCGCTCGCAAACTGTGGTGCCCTTGCTGTATCACGACCAGGTGCTGGGCATCATTGGCCTGCATTTTCATGATTGCGGCAATGAGTTCTCTGAAACCGAGCTGGATACCCTGCGTGCGGTGAGTCAGACCGTAGCGTTGGCCTTGGCCAATGCGCGGCATGTGCATGACCTGGAATTCCAGGCGAATCACGATTCCCTGACCGGTTTGCCGAATCGAACTCAGCTGCATCGTGATGCCACGACGGCGTTGCGCAATATTGCCGGCAGCGATAAGGGCATGAGTCTGCTGCTGCTGGATCTGGACAAGTTCAAGGAGGTGAATGACACCCTCGGCCATCGCACGGGTGATCAGATCCTCAAACAGGTTGCTCAGCGCTTGCAACAGGCGCTGACGCCGCACGATGCAATGCTCGCGCGTCTGGGCGGGGATGAGTTTGCGATTGTGCTGCGCTGTATCAGTGGTGCGCCGCAGGCCATGGGAATTGCGGCTTCCATGCTGGCGACCTTGCGTCAGCCGATGGAGGTGGAGGGGATCTTCATCGAGCTCGGCGGCAGTATCGGCGTGGCGGTGTATCCGCAGCATGGTGGCACCAGTCATGCACTGCTGCGTTGTGCCGATGTGGCCATGTATGCGGCCAAGAATACCGATGGTGCGGTGAGTCTGTATGACAGTGCGCACGATGCGCACAACCCGCGGCGTCTGGCCATGATTACCGAGCTGGGCGCTGCCATCCGCGGAAGTCAGCTGGTCGTGTATTTTCAGCCGCGTCTGGCCTTGCAGGAGGGGCATTGGTGCAGTTCCGAAGCTTTGGTGCGCTGGCAGCATCCGCGCCTGGGCTTCATCCCGCCGGGTGAATTCGTGCAGTTTGCCGAGACCAGTGAGCTGATCCGTCCGCTTACCTTGTGGGTGGCGCGTCAGGCGGTGATGCAACTCGCGGCCTGGCATCAGGCAGGCCTGCAGGTCTCGGTGTCGGTGAATCTGGCGACGCGCAATCTGCTCGATGTCACCTTGCCCGAGGCCTTGCTGAGCCTGCTGCAGGAATTCAATGTACCGCCCGGCTCGCTGGAACTGGAGATCACCGAGACGGCCTTGATGAACGATCCCGAGCGTGCGCTGCAAGTGGTCAATCACATCGCCAGTCTCGGCATGCGCCTGTCGATTGACGATTTCGGCACCGGCTATTCTTCGCTGGCCTACCTGAAGCGCCTGCCGCTGCACTCGCTGAAAATTGATCGCTCATTTGTGCGCGACATGCTGATCGATGATCAGGACGCGATCATCGTGCGTTCCACCATCGGCCTGGCCCACAGCCTGGGCCTGCAGGTGGTGGCTGAGGGCGTGGAGGATCTCGACACCCTGGCGCGCCTGCGCGAATACGGTTGCGATGAAGCGCAGGGCTATGTACTCAGCAAGCCCCAGCCGGCCGCGATTGCCGGCATCACCATGCAGACCCCACCGCCAGGCGATTACGCCTGAGCCGACCCGGAAGGCAGACTCCATGGCCATACTTCCCTCATTCATCAGTCGTCTTGGCGAGCGCGTGCGCGGCCTGATGCCGGCCCGTTTTGCGCTCTCGCCCGAGGCGCGTGCGCGTCTGCAGCCGGGAGCCCTGATTGCCAGCGTGCGCGAAGGGCGCAGCGAACTGCAACAAGCCTGGCGCGAGGATCGCGTGGGCACCGTGTTCAATCCCGGTATCCGCTATCTGAACCGCCTGAGCTATCCGTGGAAATTCGGTCTGGTCGGCTTGCTGGCCATGGCGTCGATTGGTTTCTACGTGATCTCGCTGAATGTATCGATGCGTGGCGAGCTGAATGCGGCCCGTGACGAGCGGGCGGCGCTGGGCCTGTATGCGCCAACGGTGGCGGCGCTGCAGAAGGTGCAGGTTTACGCCTTGCTCGGCCATGGGGCGAGCACTAATCCGGAGCTCAAACCGGCCTGGCAGGCGCGTGGCACGGAGGTAGAGACCGCCTTCAAGGCGGTGGATGCGATTCTGGCGCGTGATGATGCTTTCGATCTGGAAGACAAGTGGAATGCGCTCAAGGCCGCCTGGAAAACTTTGCGCGCCGCCGAAGCGGGGATGAGTGCCGACCAGGCCAAGATCGAGCTGCCAAAATTCAGCCGTCTGATGCTCGATTTCATGGGGGATCTGGGGGCCGCGTCGGGTCTGGTCAGCGATAAGGGGCGCGACAGCAGCTATCTGGCCGACATCCTGATCCGCAAAATTCCACATGCCAGTGATCGGCTGGCAAGTGCCAATAACAATGCCTTGCTGCTGCTGGGATCGAAGGAGATGGGCGCCGAGTGGAATCGCATGCGCGGGCTGAATGCCAATGCCGAACGTGGCCGCGATGATCTGCGCGAAACATTGAAACGCGCCGGCGCGGCGAATGTCACGCTGCAACCGGTGTTGCAGAAGGTGGATGCGGATCTGGTCGCGATGCTGGCCGCACAGCTTGAGATTATTGACCGTGAAATCAGCAAGGGCAGTTTTGCAATGCCCGGGCCCGAATTCGTAGAAGTTTCAGTCAAGGCCGGTGAAGTGCTGACGGCCCAGATTCCGGCCGTGAGCAATGCCCTGAGCGGTTTGCTGGATGTGCGTGTCAAGCAGCTCGAAGGCGAGTTCTGGTCGGCCACGCTGATCGCCAGTGCCATGTTGCTGGTGCTGGCCTATTTCGCGGCGGCAATGTTTGTGACCATTCTGGATGCGGTTGCCGAATTGGGCGAGGGCGCCCGGCAGATCGGTGAGGGCGATCTGCGCTACCGGATCGTCTACACCGCACGCGACGAGATGCGTGCCGTGGCGGAACAGTTCAATCACATGGCCGAGACCTTTGGCGGCGTGATTCGTCAGGTGCAGAACACGGCGGGCGAGCTGGTGAACAGTGCCGATGCCTTGTCAGCCTCGGCGGCGCAGGTCGCACAAGGTTCGGAGCGACAGAGCGAGGCGGCCTCCAGCATGGCTGCGGCGGTAGAGGAAATGACCGTGGGGATTGACGAGATTTCGCGGAGTGCCAGCGCGGCGGATGAGGTCTCGACCCGTTCCGGCCAGCTCTCGCAGGAGGGCGGTGAGGTGGTGCAGCGCACGGTCGTTGAAATGGAGCAGATCGCCGCAGCGGTAAACGAATCGGCGCGCGTGATCGAAGAGCTGGGCCGCAACTCACGGCAGATCCATTCCATCGTCACTTCGATCAAGGAAATTGCAAACCAGACCAATTTGCTGGCGCTGAATGCTTCAATCGAGGCCGCGCGGGCGGGCGAGGAAGGGCGCGGGTTTTCCGTGGTAGCGGATGAGGTGCGCAAGCTGGCAGAACGCACGACCAAGGCGACGGTCGAGATTGCCGGCATGGTGGGCGCCATTCAGGTGGGCACCACGCACGCCGTGGCCGCCATGCAGGATGGTGTGCAGCGCGTGGCGGGCGGCGTGCAGCTGACCAATCGTTCGGGTGATGCAATGCATCGGATCCGTGAGGAATCGGATCGTGTGCTGCGCTCGGTCAGCGAAATATCCGCGGCGCTGCGCGAGCAAGCCAGCGCCAGTACCGAAATCGCTCGCAGCGTGGAAACCATCGCGCAGATGGCGGAAGCCAATCACTCCGTGGTGGCGCAGACCAGCAATACCGCCCGCTATCTCGCCGGCCTGGCCCAGAAACTGGGGCAGGACGTCAGGCATTTCCGTATCTGAACCAGGGACTACGGCATGAAAACCCTCATATTCCTGCTTGCCCCTGCCGTGCTGCTGCTGAAACGCATGCGCTATCCGGGCCGTTTTGGCCTGATCGGCGTGTTGGCAATGGTGGCCATTGGCTATTTCATGGTGACTCTGGCGGTGCAGATGCGCAGCGATCTGGCGATTGCCGATCGGGAGAAAAGCGGCCTGGAGTTGTATTCTGTCAGCATCGTCGCTTTGCAGCAGACACAGATTTTCATCGGCATGGCGCAAGGCGCCACAGGTGTGGATACGCTCAAGGGCAGCTCGCAGATTGCCGAAAAAGCGGTCGATCAGGCCATGCTGGATGTAGCGGCGCTGATCGAGGATTTTCCCGAACTGGCGCTGGGCAAGCCCTGGAAGGAGGTGAGCGGATTGTGGCTGAGCTACAAGGCCAAGGCTGCGAACTTCGACCGGGCGACCATGACGACCGAGCATCAAGCCTTGATCGCGGGTCATCTCGGTTTTCTGCGCGAGCTGGCGGATGCCTCGGGCCTGTCGCGCGACCCGGATGTGCGCGGCGCCTATCTGGCTGAAGCAGTGGTGCGCAGTTTGCCCGAGATGGGTGATCAGCTGGGTCAGCTCAGTGCAACCGGCACCGTGGTGCTGGGCGTGCCGGGGTTTGCCAAGGAATGGCGACGCATGAATGCCATGCTTGATAGCCTGCAAGGCAAGCGTGACGAGCTGGCTGATGCCTTGCTGCGGGCCGGGTCGATGGATGAGCCGGGCAAAAAGCTCAATGCCAGTGTCGAACAATTTGTCGAGCTGACCAAAAAGAGCATCCTCTCCGGCAGCCGTGACATGCCCGCGCAGGCGTGGTCCGAGGCGGGCGCCAAGGCGCTGACGGAGTTTTACCAAGTGGCGGATGCGGAAATCGTCGATGAATTGCGCAGTGTCGTTGGCTGGCGCAGTCGCTCCTTGTCCTTGCGTTTCTGGGGCATGAACCTGCTCGCGCTGGGGATGGTGCTGGCGCTGGCGTATGCGGCGATCAGCATGTTCCTTTCGCTCAAACAATCGGCCGAGGAGCTGGGTGAGGGCACGCGCCGCGTGGTGGCGGGCGATCTGTCGCACCGTATTGCGTTCAGTGCGCAGGATGAATTGAAGAGCGTGGCGGACCGCTTTAACAGCATGATCGAATCGCTGGGCGGGGTGATTCGTCAGGTGGAGGCGGCGGCCAGCGAGGTCAATGGTGCTGCGGGCGAGCTGAGCCGTTCAGCTGCCAGCGTATCGGCGGAATCGGGTCGGCAGAGTGAGGCCTCGACCGGCATGGCCTCGACCATGCAGGAGATGACGGCCGGCATCAACGAGATCGCGCGGTTTGCGGGCGAGGCCGAGCGGATGGCCAGCCAGTCCGGCAAAGTCTCGGCCGATGGCGAGCAACTCACCAGCCAGACTGAGCAGGAGATCGAACGCATTTCCGAGGCCGTGCAGCAATCGTCCATCGTGATTGAGGAGCTGGTTGCCAACTCCTCGCGCATCAGCGCGATCGTGTCCACCATCAAGGAGATTGCCGAGCAGACCAATATGCTGGCCCTGAATGCGGCCATCGAAGCGGCGCGTGCCGGCGAATCCGGACGCGGCTTTGCGGTGGTGGCCGACGAAGTGCGCAAGCTGGCCGAGCGCACCTCGCGCGCGACGGTGGATATCACGGCGATGATTTCTGCCATCCAGCAGGGCACTGAGCAGGCGGTGGAATCAATGCAGCGCGGGGTCGAGCGGGTGAGCGAAGGCGTTGGCCTGACCCGCGCGGCGGGCGAATCGATGCGCAATATTCATCAGGCTTCGGCCGAAGTGGTCGGGCTGGTGGCGGATATCTCGTCGGCCTTGCGTGAACAGAGCGCAACCAGCAACGAGATCGCCGGCAACATCGAACGCGTGGCGCAGATGGCGGAAGACAACAACAGCGCGGCACGTCAGACCCTGGACACCACGCATGCGCTGGAAGCGCTGGCTGCCAGCCTGAGCGCGCAGATACGCCAGCTGCATGGCGGGCGGAGCTGAAATCATGAGCGGCCTGCAACAATTCATGTGGCGCGGCAACATCAAATGGACCGAGCTGGTGACGGTGGCCGAAGGCGTGGTCGCACGCTGGAATACGGTCACCAATTTTGTCACCCAGAACGATGCGCGAGAACATATCTGGACGGTGCGCCACGCCAGCGTAGCCATGCCATTTCTGGTCTTCAACGAGGATTCGCTGCGCGGATCGGCGCCGCGCGTGGGCAATCCATTGCCCTTCCTGTTGCTGCTGGGGATTTGTGTCAGCCGGCCCGGGGCGCTGGAACTTTCCTTTGCCAATGGGCAGAAAATAGACCCTGCCAAATTCGATCTGGCGGACCTGACGAATCTCTTGCCGGATGCTACCCACGCGGCACACCGCAAACTGGCCGCGCTGGCCATGCAGCCATCGCCACCACCAAGGCTTGTGCCGCCACCGGCGGCCAAGGGCTGATGTTGATTTAATACTTGCTGTAGAGCCGCTGTGGACGTGGCTCTACAGATAGGTGCTCTGAAGATCGAAGCGGGACGCGGCTCTTCAGGCATGCCTTTGTTTATCCTGCCGCCACGGGGGTAGTGCCATGAATCGCCTCGCTCGGGAAAGCTCGCCCTATCTGCTGCAGCACGCCGGCAATCCGGTCGATTGGTGGCCCTGGTGCGCGGAGGCGCTCGAACTCGCCGCGCGTGAGAATCGCCCGATTCTGTTGTCGATTGGCTACTCGGCCTGCCACTGGTGCCACGTGATGGCGCACGAATCTTTCGAGAACGAGGCGATTGCCGCGGTGATGAATCGTTATTTCGTGTGCATCAAGGTTGATCGCGAAGAGCGCCCGGATCTCGATCAAATTTATCAGGCCGCGCATGCCCTGGTCAGCCGCCAGGGCGGCGGCTGGCCGCTGACTTCGTTTCTGAGCCCGACCGGCGTGCCCTTCTACAGCGGCAGCTATTATCCGCCGGTGGCGCGCTTCGGCCTGCATGCATTTCCCGATGTGCTGCAGCATGTGGCCCAGGCCTGGGCGCGGCAAAGCCCGGCGATCCTGGCGCAGAACGCGGCCGTGCTCAGCGCCCTCCAGCAATCCTTGCAACCCATGAGCACACAGGCCGGCAAGCTGGAGCGGCAGGCGGTGCGCCTCAGCGTCGCGCATTTGCTGGCCAGTTTTGATGCGCGTGATGGTGGCTTCGGCAGCAGCCCAAAATTTCCGCATCCCACCGAACTGCAGTTGCTGCTTTACGTGGGGCAATTGCAGGAGGATGAGAGCGCGCGCCACGCGGCGCTGCACAGCCTGCGCAAGATGGCCGAGGGCGGGCTGTGCGATCAGCTGGGCGGAGGTTTCTTCCGCTACAGCACGGATGCACGTTGGGAAATTCCGCATTTCGAAAAGATGCTCGCGGATAACGCGCTGCTGTTCTGGCTCTACAGCGAAGCGTTTGCGCTGACCGGCGAGGATCTGTTCCGCCGCACTGCCGCCGATCTCGTGAATTGGGCGCTGCGTGAATTGCATGGCCCGGAAGGTCTCTTCTACACGGCGCTGGACGCTGATAGCGACGGCGTCGAAGGCGCGTTTTATCTGTGGGACAAACACGAAGTCGCCGGTCTGCTGAATGGCGAGCGTCTGGCTTTGGTCAGCGCCCATTTCGGGCTTGAGAACAAGGCCAATTTCGAAGGTCGCGCCTGGCATCTGCACGTCTGGCGCCCGCTCGAAGAAGTGGCCGCCACGCTGGCTTTGCCGCCGGTCACAGCGCGTCAGCACATCGATGCCGCCCGCACGCGTTTGCTGGCGCAACGCGAGACGCGCCCCCGCCCCGGCCGTGACGATAAAATGCTGAGCGGCTGGAACGCCCTGATGATTCGCGGCTTGGCACGGGCCGCCAGTGTTTTTGCGCAGCGTGACTGGCTTGTCGCCGCGCAGCGTACGCTGGTGAGTCTGCGCGCCCATCTTGAAGTCGATGGCCGTTTGTATGCCACCTGCAAGCAAGGCGAGGCACGCTTCAATGCCAGCCTGGACGACCATGCCTGGCTGCTCGAAGCCTGCCTGGAGTTGCTGCAAACCGAATTCCGCTTGGAGGATTTGAACTATGCGCGCTGGCTCGCCGATCAGATCCTTGAGCATTTCGAAGATCCCGAGCGCGGTGGCTTTTACTTCACGCGCCATGATCATGAACCCTTGATCGCGCGCGTCAAAACCGCGCTGGATAACGCCAGCCCAAGTGGTAATGGCGTGGCCGCACGCAGCCTGATCCGCCTCGGCCACCTGCTTGGCGAGCCGCGCTATCTGCGCGCGGCCGAGCGTTGCCTGCGCACTTTCCACAACGAACCCGAACACCACGCCGGCCCGGCCCTGTTGCTGGCCCTCGAAGAATGGATCGCGCCGCCGACGCTGGTGATCCTGCGCGGCAAGCCTGCCGAGGCCAGCGTCTGGCAAGCCCGGCTGCGCGCGCGTTGCGAGCCGCAGTTGATTGTCGTGTGCATTCCCTCTGGTTTGGCCGGTTTGCCGATCAGCCTCGACAAGCCTGCCGGCACCGGACTTACCGCCTGGGTTTGTCGCGGCAATACCTGCCTGCCGCCGGTGGCCAGCTACGAGGAACTCATTCCCTTGCTGCGCCCGCAGCCCGATTACATGCTGCAGGTTTTATTGCCGGAGCAGTGAGTGTTTGCGGTGCTGGCGGTGAGCAGCCCGAAGAGCCGCGTATGGCGGACTTCTTCAGGCAGACGAGGCTGAGGTTCCCTGCAGGAGCGGCTCTCCAGAGGGGGCTTGTAAGGGCAGGCGCACGGTGAAACAGCAGCCATTGCCGGGAGTGCTGTCGACGTGGATTTCTCCACCAAGGATGCCGGTGACGATGTTGTGCACGATATTCAGGCCGAGCCCGCTGCCATCACGCCCGAGTTTGGTGGTAAAGAAGGGGTCGAAGATGCGCCGCAGATTTTCCGGGCTGATGCCGACGCCATCGTCCTGACAACGGAACAGGATGTGTCCGGCGTCTTCCTGCTCGACACTCAGGGTGATTTTTCCAGCGCTGCGGCCTTCGAAAGCGTGCAGGATGGTGTTGTTGAGCAGGTTGGCGAGGACCTGGCCAAAGGGCCCCGGGTAGCTGTCGAGGCGAATGCCGGTCGGGATCTGGTTGTCGATCAGGAAAGGGGTTTTGCGGAATACCGGGTGCATGGTGACGATGATTTCGCTGACGACGGCAGCCAGGTCGAAGGCGCGGCGTTGTGAGCTGGTCTGATCGACGGCGACTTGTTTGAAGCTGGAGATCAGCTCCGCGGCGCGGCTGAGATTGCGCATCAGGATGTCGGCAGCGGTTTCTGATTCGGTGACGTGGGCATCCAGTCTGGAACGGCGCAGGCCGCCATTGAGCTCGTCGCGGAAGGCCCGGTTGGTATCGCGCAAGGTGCTGGCGACCATCAGGCTGTTGCCGATCGGGGTGTTGAGTTCGTGCGCGATGCCGGCCACGAGCGAACCCAGCGCGGCGAGCTTTTCGGAATGCACCAGTTCTTCCAGGGTGCGTTTGAGGTGCTCCAGAGTCTTTTCAAGCTCGGCGTTGGCATCGGCCAGTGCATGGGTGCGCTCGGTCACACGTCGCTCCAACGACTGATTCAGCTCTTCGACCTGACGTTGCGCTTCCAGCAAGGGGGTGACGTCGACAGCGGCTACCAGCAGGCAGCTTTCATGGCCCATGGTGACGGGGCGCACGTAGATCTGGCAGTCGCGAATGTCGCCATCGTGGGTGCGCAGACGCATCTCGGCACCGGAGACTTCACCCGTGCGAGTCAGCAGATCGACGGCCCAATCCCGTTCGGCCAGATCAACGTAGATCTTTGTGTCGGCGACTGGATGGCCCACAAGTGCTTCGCGTGGATAGCCGAAATGAGTCAGGAAGGAGGGGTTCAGATCCAGGCAGATGCTGTCGGCCTGGCGTAGCAGTGCAATCGGGACAGGGGCGTACTGGAAGATCGAGAAAAATTTCTGTTCACTATGTTGCAGGGCTTGCAGGGTGTGCTGGCGCAGAAATTCGGTGGCGGCGCGGGCCGCTCCCAGTTCGATCAGGGATTGCACGCCAGCGGACTGTGCCAAGGGGGCTTCGAATAGCATAACGATGTGGCCCAGCACGCGTTGCGTGCTGTCCGTAATGGGTTCAACAATCAATGCTGCGGTGCGCGTGCAGCTAAGCAGCGCAGGGTCCCGGCTGATGGCTTCGTAGGCATGGTGTTTGAGTATGAGCGGGCCGTCGATTCCGACGCGGCCTCCCAGCGTGCCACGCAGGGGGTGAGTGCCCGGCACAATGGTCCAGTCAGGACTGCTCCAGCAGGCCTGAATTTCGAAGCTGGCCTCGCAGTGGGTTGCCAGATAGGTGGCTTGGGCGCCGGCTCCGCGTGCCAGGATGGCGAGCAACTGTTCGAAGAAAACGCTGGTTTTCAGGTCCGCACCGATACGGGCGATATTGCGCAAGGCGTCCGCCATGCGGCGACGATCACTGACATCGGTGAACAGGGCGACCCATTGCTGTACGGCGTTGCCTTCTGTGCGGATGGCTTGCAGTTCAAGAGAAAGCCAGCGCTCATCCTGAGCGCCTGTTTGCAGCGGCAATTCCAGGCCTGTGAGCATTTGCCCACTGTTCAGTGCGGTTTCGACTTCGGCGATGCCGACACTGTCGTGGGCGGCAGCATGCTCACGCAGGACATCATTGAGCTGGACGCCTCGCAGGCTTTCTCCTTTTCCACCGAAGCTGTCTTCAAACGCCTGATTGAACCATTCGATGCGCCCACCGCCATCGGTCAGAGTAACCAGATTGGTGGACAGTCGGATGACTGTTGCCAGACGCTGGATCTCGTCGTCGGAGCGTTGCCGTTCGGTGATGTCTTCCAGCATCGCGACGATGCGCTGGCCGACGCCTGTCGAATCACGAATGAGGCTGTTGTACCACTGGCATACGATGGTGCTTTGATCCGCGCGCTGGCAATGCAGCTGGGCCTGTTGACCTGCCATGGCTAGGTCAAGCTGGTGGTTCGGGGTATTCCCGGCTAGGCCAGGGGCGCGTGCAAGCAGCATGCTGGCATGCCGGCCCAGCACCTCTTCCCGACGCCAGCCGAAGATGCGTGCGGCTGCATTGTTCCAGTCCAGAATGTGCCAGCCGAGATCGAATTCGATAACGCCCAGCGGGTTTTGATCGACGAGCGTGCGCAGGCGCTGTTCGCGATCGCGGAGTGCCGCTTCGACTCGCATGCGCTCGCGCAAGTCGACCTCGAGCGCCCGGTTTTTTTGCTCCAGCGTACGAAACAGGCCTTGCAGGGATTGGCGAGTCACTTCGAGCTGGGATTCGACTTGACCGATCTCGTCCTGGCGCAGGGCTTGAATGGGTTTGTCGAGTTCGCCCCGGGCCAGTGCGGCGGTCTCTTCGCCCAGGCGCAGCAGAGGATGGCCGATTCGACGCTGGAGCACATAGAGGATCAGTAGCACGCTGATAATCAGCTGCGCGCCCAGCACTGCGGCAGAGGTAAGTAATTGGGTTTGCAGGCTGCGCTGCAAAGGGGCGTCGCTTAGTTCCAGGCGGATCTGACCGATGGTCTCGCCTTGGTGCAGGATTGGACGGCTCAGGCTGTGGATCTGACCTTCGCGCCGCTCAGGCGCTTCGCGAGAGACGAATTTGCCGAGACTCGGATCGAGAACCTTGATGCTGACCAGCGCGGGATCTTGCATCAGTGCTTCGATCAGGGCCGTTGCGGAGCCTTTGTCCAGCGACCACAGACTTTCGCGCACGCCCAGCGCGATCAGATCGGTGTTGTGTTCCAAGCTGCGTGAAATTTCTGCGGCGAGTTTGTTGCTGTAGAAAAACTGCGTGAGGATCAGGCCGGCGACAAGCGCTGGCAGCAGCATGCCCAGTAATACGGCGATGATGACTGCGCGCCGGACGGTCAGTTTCACTGCGTCTCCCTTGTACCTGCCAGATTGTCTGTGCAGGCTGTTTGCTCGATTCTATCCTGCCTTGCGGGGTGTGTTTGCCTGAATTTGTGGCGATATCAAGTTGTGGTGGCGTTGCGCGCTGCGTAAGAGCGCAGCCAGTCGATCAGTTGTTGCGGCTCCATTGGGCGAGCGTAGTGGAAACCTTGTGCGTCTTCGCAGCCAAGTTCCAGCAGGAGGTCCGCTTGTTCCTTTTCTTCTACGCCTTCTGCCATCACGGTAAGGCCCAGTTTATGGCCAAGCTGGATGACCACTTCAGGAATGCGACGTCCGCGTTCGCTCTTGCAGATTTCTGCAACGAAGGCGCGGTCAATTTTCAGCCGATCTACCTGTAAACGCTGCAGATAGGACAGCGAGGAGAAGCCTGTACCGAAATCATCAACGGCAATGCGGACGCCTAGCGCTTTAATGCTGTCGAGGACTTTGGCGAGCAAGTCAGCTTCCTCCATCGCCATTGATTCGGTGATCTCCAGCTCGATCAGGCGTGGATCTACGCCGCTATCTGCCAGTGCGCCCTGCAGTGAGGCAAGGAAGCGTGGATGGCGGAACTGGCCGACCGAGACATTGATGGCCATGCTCAGATTCTTGTAGCCGTGGCGGCTGAGTTCGGCTTGCTGGAAGCAGGACATGCGCAGTACCCAGTCGCCAATACCAACGATCATGCCCGAGTGTTCTGCGATGGGAATGAAACGGCTGGGCTCGATCAAACGGCCGTCTTCGGTGCGCCAGCGCAGCAAGGCTTCTACGCCGATGACTTGCCCGGTGGCGAGCGCGATTTGCGGCTGGTAGCACAGGAACAGGCGTTGTCGTTCAATCGCCACGCGCAGCGCCTGCAGCAGCTTGGAGCGTTCGCGGATCTCGGTGGCCATGTCGCGAGTGAAGAAAACATATTCACCACGGGCGTGAGTTTTGGCCTTGCGCAGGGCCAGATAAGCATCCTTGAGGGCCTCGACGCCGGGACCGTCCACGTCGACGAGGTGTGCGATGCCCATAGTGCAGGCAATCATCAGCTCCTGTTCCTGAATGATGAAGGCTTCACGAAACAGGGATTGGAGATTGGCGGGGAGGAGCAGTTCAATTTGCCCGAGTACCGCAAAGGTGTCGCCCGACAGACGGGCCAGGGTACATTGTGGCCCCAGGATGCTGCGGATGCGTTCGGCCACGGCCTTGAGCAGTTCGTCGCCGAATTGATGGCCCAGAGCATCGTTGGTTTCGGCAAAACCATCCAGATCGATCAGGGCCAGACTGTAGCGTCCGCGCTCCCCTCCAAGCAGGCGCTCGTCGAGTTTGTTGATCAGGCTGCGCCGGTTCGGCAGGCCGGTCAGAGAGTCGAAATAGGCGTAATCATGTAACTGCGAGAACAGCAGAGTGTTTTCCAGGCCGATCGAAATGTTTGTGCAGAAGACTTCGAGCAGCTGTCGGCAGCTGTCATCAATGTCAATCGGCGCGTCCAGATAGGCCGCCATGTTGCGGTGCGAGCGGCTGCCGAAAAACAGCGTGCTGCTGTCTGTGTCAAAGATATGCTGCCCTTCGTTCAGGCAGCGATTGAGGCGCTGATGGACGTGCTCGTTGCCGATCTCGTCAATGGGTAGATTGATCAGGCCTGCGTAACGCCCGGCAGCGGCGATCACCACGGTGCTGTCACCGGTGGAGTCAATTTCTGGCGGACGCTGGACGCAGATAAGGCCTTCGGGCATTACGCCGAGCAGGGATGACATTTGTGTGATCACGCCGGCAGCGAAATTGCGGATGCCGGAGAGGGCGAGGAGTTCGCCACTGGCGCGCACAATCAGATCGAGACCACGCCGATTGGCATTGATGGTGCGGATCTGTCGATAGGAGCGGATGGCGGAGGTGAGGGCGGTAAATAGTTTGTTGCGTGTGAGTTCGGATTTTGTTTTGTAATCGTTGATGTCGTAATCGCGGATTGCATCCATTTCCGGTGCGTAACCGGGCTGACCTGTACGCAGAATGATGCGGGTTTCGCCCATGCCGAGTTCGTCACGAATGGTGCGTACCAGCTTGAGCCCCGAATCGTCCTCCTCCATCACCACGTCGAGGAGAATGACGGCGATGTCATAATCGTTGCTGAGTAGTTCGCGTGCTTGAGCGGCTGAGTCAGCGTGCAGGAATGTAATGGTTCGGCCGAGGATTTCGGTGCCACGCAGGGCGAAGGTCGTTGTGGTGTGTACGTCGGGATCGTCGTCAACGATCAATACACGCCAAGGCGCCAGATGAGTATTTAATTTGCTGGCAGATCCTTCGGCGGCGTCTCCGGCGAACAGCAGTTCGTCGTCAGCTGTCTTGTTTACCACGCTAGTCTCCCGCGAGCTCGTGCAATGCTTGATGGTGGATGTGTGGGCGCACAAATGTCACCGGTCGATCGGTTAACTATTAATTCTATCGACAGCTTGGCCCGGATTCTTGAACGGAGATGCTGACAACCACGGTCTTTCTACCACTGCCAGACGAGATCTGGCGCGGGTATGCGTGGCATTTGCAGGACCTTGCCCTTGCGGGCAGGGTGAAGGGCGCGGTCGGCTACAATGGTTCGGAGCAAGTTTATCGCGCGTTTGGCGCGGAGCTTGGTGTCGTTTGGCCTTGAGTGGCTGGCTGGGAACGGGGTAATTCCAGTCCTCCCTTGATACCGCAGGCCGTCAGGGTGAGGCAGAGGAGAGTGCACAAGCTGAAGCTTCGCATGGGCGGATTACCGGATTGAAAAGTGTCAATATTAGCAAAGGAGTGCACGAGTAATGGATGAGGCAACGTTTCTGCTTGAAACCGAAAAGCTTTTGCTGCAGCTTGAGGCGGCGATTGAGACGGCTGTAGAAGTCGCCGGGGTCGATGTTGATGTCGATATGCAAGCCGGCGGAATTTTGCAGTTGGTCTTTGAAAACGATAGTCAGATCATCATCAACCGGCATGCGGTAGCCCGTCAGGTATGGGTAGCTGCGCGCGCGGGAGGTTTTCACTTCCGTCCGGAAGATGGGCTGTGGCTGGACTCCCGTGATGGACGGGAGTTGTGGGTAACTTTAGCCGAACTGATCTCTCAGCAGGCCGGCGTACCCGTCACTTTGACCCGCTGACTTCATGACGATGGCGGCGCTGCGCTTTGCTCCTCTTCCGGTGGGTTGCGTGGCAAATGCTCTTCGTAGATGTAGTCAGGCCCTTCCCTGTCGAAACTGGGTTTGACTTCTACGAGCCCGGGGGGCGGAACCATGTGTTGTTCAGGCTTATTCTTGAGAGCCTGACGCATGTAGTCAATCCAGATCGGCAGGGCCAGCGCACCTCCGGTCTCTCCTGAGCCCAGGCGCTTGGGTTGATCGAAGCCAACCCATGCGACGCCAACAAGACTTGGTTGGTAGCCGCAAAACCAAGCGTCCACATATTCGTTGGTGGTGCCTGTTTTTCCGGCCAGGTCGCTACGCCCCAGTGCCATTGCTTTGCCTGCCGTTCCGCGGCGGACGACGTCTTTCATCATCATATCCATCAGATACACATTACGTGGATCGAGGACGCGCTCGGATTCGTCGCTGCCAGCTTCTGGCGGATCGACCTTGGCGAGGATCTTGCCGTTATTGTCCAGCATCTCTTTGACGACATAGGGGCGAATGCGATAGCCGCCATTGGCAAAAGTTGCATAGGCGGCGGCCATTTGCCATGGGGTGACTGCACCTGAGCCAAGCGCCAAGGTCAGGTAGGGCGGGTTTTTGGCTGGATCGAAACCGAAACGGCTGGTGACATAGTCTTGGCCGTAGGCGGGGGTTATGGCGTGCAGAACGCGGATTGCAACCATGTTTTTGGACTTTGCGAGTGCGGTGCGCAGGCTCATTGGCCCATCATATTTTCCGTCGTAGTTGCCTGGGTTCCAAGCTTGGCTGCCAGTTGCTTCTGATGAAAAACTGAGCGGAGCATCATCAAAGACGCTGCCGGGCGTGTAGCCCTTGTCGATGGCCGCAGAGAAAATGAAAGGTTTGAAACTCGAGCCCGGCTGACGCCAGGCCAAGGTGGCGTGATTGAATTTGTTGCGATTGAAGTCAAAGCCGCCGACCAGTGCGCGTATTGCTCCGTCATGCGGATCGAGTGAAACGAAAGCGCTTTCGACTTCGGGTGGTTGAATGATTTGCCAGCCTTTGTTGCCCTTGACGACCCGGATTACTGCTCCGGGGACAATCCGTTTCTGCTGAGGTGCATTTTCAGCAAGCATCGGGGAAGGAAATTTGAGGGCGTCGCCGGAAATAGTGATGTTCTCGCCGCCCCGCAGATAGGCGCTGACTTTCTGGCGAGAGGCCTCTGTGACGATCGCTGCGCGCATTTCGTCCAGATCATGAAAGGGCTCAATCAGATCTTCCAAGGTGTCGTCTGCATCGTCTTTGAGTCGGGACAAGTCGACATAGGCCTCAGCGCCCCGGTAGCCGTGGCGGCGTTCATAGTCGATCAAACTGCGCCGCAATGCTTCATAGGCCGCCTGTTGATCAGTCTTTGTGATTGTTGTAATCACGCGAATGCCGCTGGTATAGGTCTCTTCCTTGAACTGTTCGTAGGCCAGTTGTCGAGCCATTTCCGCAACAAACTCTGCGTGCAACTGAGGGGTAGTCGATGCTACGGCATTCTTCCCCTGCACCAGGCGCAAAGGTTCTTTGATTGCCAGTTCGAGAGCCTGATCATCGATTCTCCCCAGCTCATGCATGCGTCGCAATACGTAGTGCTGACGAGTCGTGGCACGTTCGGGATTGACGACCGGATTGTATTTGGAGGGTGCCTTGGGCAGGCCGGCCAGCATCGCTGTTTCAGCCAAGCTTAGCTTCTCGAGCGGCTTGCCATAATAGGCTTGGGCAGCGGCCGCAAAGCCGTAAGCGCGTTGACCAAGATAAATCTGGTTAATGTAGACCTCAAGGATCTGTTCTTTTGACAGGCTGTGTTCAATCTTCAAGGACAGCAGGATTTCATATAGTTTGCGGCTCAGGGTTTTTTCACGGCTAAGGTAAAAATTCCGGGCCACTTGCATGGTAATGGTGCTGCCTCCTTGCTTGCTGGCGCCGACAAGATTGAGCAGTGTGGCGCGGAGCAAACCCGCGAAGTCAACACCGCCATGCTCGAAAAACCGGTCGTCCTCGGCCGACAGAATGGCGAACTTCAGATTGTCCGGTACATCCCGTATGGCGACAAAGGTACGACGTTCCTCGCCAAATTCACCGATTAACACGCCGTCAGCGGTATAAATACGCAACGGAATGTGCGGCTTGTAGTCGTCAATTGCTTCCAGCGAGGGCAGTTTTGGCCAGGCAAAGGATGCTGCAACTGCGATGGCTGCAGCGCCCAGCAAAGGTAGGCCAAGAGCGGTGGATAGGCATATAGCAAGCAAACGATGGCGCATGGGGATCCCTGAATTGAGCCGCAATTATATGCGTCTCAGCACTCTGGACGTGCATGTATGACAGACGGCATTGAGACTCCTTCGGGCAGGCCTTCCTACCGTTCGGCGCTCTTGTGCTTTACTTGAGTCTCAACTTGCTGTTAGGATTTAAAGTAATTTATTGCAATTGCGCTCAAGCTTCTGAATTTAAACAACATTTTGAGAGTGGCCTGACGAGATGGACATTCAATCCTTGCTGGGAGGGAAATCGAAAGCCTTGATCGGGCTGGATATTTCTTCTTCTGCGGTAAAACTGGTGGAGCTCGTTGAGGCGGGGGCGAATCAATATCGCCTGGAACGCTATGCGATTGAGCCGCTGCCGCGAGACGCTGTGACGGATGGCAATATTGCCAGTCTGGAAGCTGTGGCGGAGTCAATCCGCCGCGCTTGGCGACGTCTTGGATCTTCAACCAAACAGGTGGCTTTGGCATTGCCCGCCGCTGCCGTGATTACTAAAAAAATCACGCTGCCCGCAGGCTTGCGCGAACTGGAGATGGAGATTCAGGTTGAGTCAGAGGCTAATCAATACATTCCTTTTGCTATTGAAGAGGTGAATCTTGACTATCAGGTGTTGGGACCTGCGGGCACCGGCGCTGATGAGGTTGAGGTCTTGATTGCCGCTTCGCGCAAGGAGAAGGTTGAGGATCGTGTCGCGGCGGCCGAGGCGGCAGGCTTGCGAGCAGTCGTGATGGATGTCGAGTCTTTTGCTTCTCAATCAGCATTTGATCTGGTCAAGCGGCGTTTGCCTGAAGCGGGTAAAGGCAAGGTGGTGGCACTGGTTGATGTCGGGGCTCAGATGATGAAAGTTACCGTGCTGCGGGATGATAGTGTGCTGTATTCACGTGAGCAGGCTTTTGGCGGCAACCAGCTGACGCAGGACATATCACGCAATTACGGGATGAGTACTGAAGAGGCTGAGGCGGCCAAGCGCTCAAGTAGCCTTCCGGAAAATTACGAGCACGACTTGCTGCGACCTTTTTCTGAAAGCGTAGCGCTGGAGATCTCCAGGGCCTTGCAGTTCTTCTTTACATCCACCCAGTTCAATCAGGTTGACCACATAATCCTTTCGGGTGGTTGTGCTGTTATTCCAGGGATTGATCAGGTTGTTGCCGGGCGTACTCAGGTGACTACCGAAGTAGCAAATCCGTTCGTTGGCATGAGTTTGTCGTCACGGATTCGTCCGAAAAATCTGGCGGCTGACGCTCCGGCATTGCTGGTTGCGTGCGGTTTGGCCTTGCGGAGGTTTGACGCATGATTCGCATCAACCTATTGCCGCACCGTGAACAAGCACGCAAGGATCGCAGGCAGCAATTCATTTCCTTGGCCGTGCTGATGGTGATCGCTGGCGGCTTGATCTGGTTCTTGGGAAATATCCTGATTGGTCAGCGGATCGATACGCAGGTCTCTTCGAACGAATTTTTGAAAAGTGAAATTGCTTCCCTGGATAAGGAAATTGCGGAAATCGCACGTCTTAAAGAGCAAACGCAGTCTTTGCTGGCTCGTAAGCAGGTAATTGAGTCTTTGCAAGGAAACCGTACGCAAACCGTAATGGTTTTTAATGAGTTGGTTCGGCAAATGCCTGAAGGTGTTTTCCTTAAAAGTGTTAAGCAAACTGGCGGCGGGATAAATTTTACCGGTTATGCACAGTCGAATGCTCGCGTGTCCCAACTCATGCGAAATCTTGATGCCTCTCCTATCTTCGAGAAACCATTGCTACAGGAAATCAAGGCAGTAAGTTATAACCGCCGCCAAGTTGGCGAGTTCAATCTGAATGTCAGTATTGAGAAGCCAACCGTGGAGGAGCCTGCTGTGAAGGTAGGTCCTGCTACTGCGTCAGCTCCTGCAGGAGGCAAGCCATAATGGAAATTCGCGTCGATCGGATCATTAATGATTTTCGGCAGCTAGATCCCAATGACCCCGGGGTTTGGCCTGCTGCGCCAAAATTTATTGCCTTATTGCTGATTTTTGTTCTGGTTGTCACTGCTGGATGGTGGTTCAACTGGAAAGGCGATTTTGAGCGGCTTGAACAGGCTCAGCAAGAAGAAACGAAACTGAAAGACGAGTGGCTGAATAAAAAGCGTCAGGCTGTAAACCTTGAAGAGTATCGTAAACAACTGGCTGAGATGGATCGTCAGTTCGGCGCTCTCTTGAAGCAGTTGCCGAATAAATCCGAAATGGAAACTCTGATTATAGATATCAATCAGGCCGGGCGTGGGCGTGGTTTGCAGTTTGAGTTGTGGAAGCCGGGACAGGAGTCAGTCAAGGATTTTTATGCTGAGCTGCCGATTTCTGTTTCGATTACTGGCAGTTATCACGCGCTTGGGCAATTTGTTAGCGATGTCGCCAAGCTGCCGCGAATCGTGACTTTGCGAGACGTAGTGGTTGCGCCGGCCAAGGATGGTGGTTTGAAGATGGATGCCTTTGCGGTGACCTATCGCTACCTTGATGATGAAGAAGTCTCCAAGCAGAAGCGCGACAAGGCTGCTGCAGAGAAGAAAAAATAAGGCCGGCAGGGGATATGACTATGAAGCCGATCTGGTTGGTAATGATGGTGTGCTCCCTTGTGGCAGGTTGCAGCGGAGAAGAGCATCAAAGCATGAAAATCTGGATGGACGGGGAGGCCAAGGGAATGCAAGGACGAATTCAGCCTTTGCCTAAGCTGATGCAGTTTCCCGTGGTTGACTACGACGTAATGGCTCTGGTTGATCCTTTTCAGGCAGCTCGCCTGGATCCGGAAAAGGGCAAAAAGCCTAAGGAGGCTTTGGCGGACCGCCGCCGTGAGCCGCTTGAGGCGTATCCACTGGAAACCCTCAAAATGGTTGGCATGATGATGATGAACGGCAAGCCTGTCGCTTTGGTTCAGGCTGATCGTACTGTGCATCAAATCAAGGCCGGGAATTATCTTGGCCAAAATTTCGGGGTGATTACCAAGATCACCGAAAACGACCTCACGCTGAAAGAACTCGTCGAAGACGCCAATGGTGACTGGGTCGAGCGTTTCAGTACCATGCAGCTGCAAGAGCAGGAGACCAAAAAATGAAGACCGTAACGCGTTTGATTGCGCCGGTGTTGTGTGTGCTCGTCGGCGTCGTCCAAGTCGGCATCGTACACGCACAAACCAGTCCTGCTCCGGCGTCTGCCGCAGAGGCGAAAAATGCTATTGAGTCCATTCAGACGACCCAGTCGGGGGGGGGCGTGGTTATCAAGGTGACCCTCAAGCAGCCGCTGGAGGGGCAGATTGGTAGTTTTAGCGTCTCCAATCCGGCGCGAGTGGCGATTGATATCCCCGCCACCACCAATGCCACGGGCAAGACGGCACAGGCCGTAGGCGAGGGCGACGTTCGCAGCGTGAATATCGTACAGGTTGCGGATCGTACTCGTTTGGTGATTAATCTGCTGCGTCCCCTGTCCTATGAGACCAAAATTGAAGGCAAGGAGTTGCTGATCACGTTGTCCGTAGCAACGGCGAAGTCGCCTGAAGCGACGACGACGGCACGCTTTGCTGAGCAAAAAGGCGGGCCGGATAGCCATGCTATTCGTGACATCAATTTCCGTCGCGGTAAGGATGGTGAAGGCCGGGTGGTGATTGATTTGTCGGACGCCAACACAGGTATCGACATTCGTCAGACAGGTTCAAATCTGGTTGTCGAATTTTTGAAAACATCGCTTCCGGATCGGTTGCGCAAAAGTCTGGATGTGACTGATTTTGGTACGCCTGTGACCAATATCGCGACGACACAGCAAGGTGCTGCCGTCAAGATGGTGATCACACCTAGCGGTCTGTGGGAGCACAATGCATATCAGACGGATACGCAGTTCGTGCTGGAGGTCAAGCCTGCTCAGGATGATCCGCGCAAGCTGGTTCAAGGAACCAGTCGTGCCGTAAAGTACGCAGGCGAAAAGCTGTCGCTAAACTTCCAGAATATTGATGTCCGCTCGGTTCTGCAAGTCATCTCGGACTTCACCAATTTCAACATCATTACCAGCGACTCGGTTACGGGTTCATTGACCTTGCGTTTGAAGGATGTTCCTTGGGATCAGGCCTTGGAAATCATTCTTCAGGCCAAGGGTCTGGATATGCGCAAGAACGGCAACGTGATCTGGATCGCCCCGCGTGAAGAACTGGCTGCTCGTGAAAAGCTGGAACTCGAGTCGAAGATGCAGATTAGTGACCTTGAGCCGCTGCGCACAGAAACCTTTCAGATAAATTATCACAGCGCCAAAGGGATTTTTGATGGAGTGCTGAAGGACAAGGAGAAGAACACCATCATGTCCAAACGTGGCTCCGTGATCATGGACGAGCGTTCAAACAAACTGATCGTGACGGATACTTCGCCTCGTCTGGATGACGTGCGCCGCATGCTGAACGACATTGATGTGCCGGCACGCCAAGTGATCATTGAGGCTCAGATTATTGAGGCTGAAGATACTTTCAGTAAAAATCTTGGGGCGCGGTTTGGCGCTGCTCAGCAAAAGTCTATTGGAACTGGAGGCGGTTACCAGATCGGCGGTAATACGCAACATACCAATTACATTACGCCCTATACGGGAATGACTGGCACTCAATATACTGCAGCAGATGCTCCCAAGCTGATGACTGAAGTGCAGAATTTCAGCAACACGGCCTCGAGCATCGCGGGTAAAAACCCGGGCCAGATGGCACTGACTTTGTTGGGTGCTGGCGGTACCGGTTTGCTGAATCTTGAAATTTCCGCTCTGGAGGCCGATGGTCGTGGTCGAGTCGTGTCGCGTCCGCGAGTCATGACTGCGGATCAGATTGAAGCAATCATCGAGCAAGGTGTAGAAATCCCATACCAAACGGCGACAAGCTCTGGTGCAACCGCCGTGCAGTTTCGCAAAGCCAATCTTTCTCTAAAGGTCAAGCCGCAAATTACACCGGATGGTCGTATTTCGATGAGTTTGGATATCAACAAAGATACGCCAAATACTCAGATCGCGACGGGTGCCGGGGTGGCTATTGACACCAAGCACGTCAAGAGTGAAGTTTTGGTGGAAAACGGTGGCACCGTGGTGATCGGCGGGATTTTCCAGCAGGACTCCAAGTCTGTGCTGACGAAGGTTCCGTTCTTCGGCGACATTCCTTTCCTTGGTGTTTTCTTCCGGAATAACGAGAAGAAAGACAACAAAACGGAACTCATGGTTTTCATCACACCCAAGATCGTGACGGATCAAGCCGCTTTGCGCTGATTCAAGTCCTTGATTGACAAGCCCGCAATACCGGATTCCGGTATTGCGGGCTTTGTTTGTGGTTTTGAGCATGTTGCTGAAGCGATCACCGATGAAGCCGTATGCTGATTTCAGCTAGAATTCGGCTGTGGAAACGAATCGACGCAATCTCTATCTTGTAGGCCTGATGGGTTCAGGCAAGACTACGATCGGACGCCAGATTGCGCGCCGTATGGGGCGTGTTTTCTACGACTCTGACCATGAAGTCGTACATCGTGCAGGAGTGAGAATCCCTTTGATCTTCGAGCTAGAAGGTGAACTAGGTTTTCGTCGTCGTGAAGCTCAAGTCATTGCGGAGTTGGCTGAACAGTCCGGGGTGATTGTTGCTACTGGCGGCGGCGCGGTTTTGTATCCTGCCAACCGGAAAGTCATGAAGGATTCGGGTTGGGTGGTGTATCTCGATGTGCCGACCCATGTGCTGCTCGAGCGTACGCGTCATGACACCAATCGCCCGTTGCTACAGGTTGCTGATCCGGCGGCCAAACTGAACGCCTTGCGCGCCGAACGCGATCCGCTTTACCGGGATGTTGCTGACATGGTGATTGATGGTTCGCGCATCAACTCCCACGGTGCCGTCATGAAAATTCTTGCTGAATGGGAGCGCCAATGCGCACTGTCAACGTAGCGCTGGCCGAACGAGCTTATCCGATCCGAATTGGGCAGAGCCTGCTCGCCAAGCCTGAGCTGATCCTGCCTTATCTGAAGACGCCGCGCGTAGCGATTGTGACCAACGAAGTCGTCGCACCACTCTTTCTGATTCGCTTGGTTGAAGGTTTGACGGATGCCGGGGTGGCGGTTGAAAGCATCATTTTGCCCGATGGAGAAGTGCACAAAGACTGGCCTACGCTCAACCTGATTTTTGATGGCCTGCTTGCGTCGCGTTGCGAGCGCTCCACCACTCTTATCGCCCTGGGCGGCGGCGTAATTGGCGACATGACGGGTTTTGCTGCAGCCACTTACCAGCGCGGCGTTCCCTTCATTCAGATTCCTACGACCTTGCTGTCGCAGGTGGACTCTTCCGTTGGTGGTAAAACGGCCATCAATCATCCGTTGGGCAAGAACATGATCGGTGCTTTTTACCAGCCGCGTCTGGTGCTGGCCGATATCGACACGCTACAGACTCTGCCTGACGCCGAGTTGAAGGCTGGCCTGGCAGAAGTCATCAAATATGGCTTCATTCGCGACTTGCCATTTCTTGAGTGGCTGGAAGCGAATCTGGACGCCATTCTTGCCAAAGACCCGACGGCACTGACTTTTGCCGTAGAGCGCAGCTGCATCAACAAGGCCGAAGTGGTGGCGAACGACGAGACCGAGCAGGGCGAGCGCGCCTTGCTCAATCTTGGCCACACCTTTGGTCACGCCATCGAAGCCGGTCTTGGTTTTGGTGCTTGGCTGCATGGTGATGCCGTCGCTGCGGGAACGGTGATGGCGGCGGAGCTTTCCGCGCGCCTCGGTATGCTGCAATCCAGTGACGTCGATCGTGTGCGCCGTATCTTTGAGCGGGCCGGCCTGCCGGTTGTTGGCCCCAGGCTCGGCGCCGAGCGTTACATTGAACTGATGCGTCACGACAAAAAAGTCGAGGCTGGTCGGCTGCGCCTGATTCTGCTGAAGGAAATCGGGCAGGGCATCATCAGCGATGCCACTCCGTTGGCCGACATCGAAGCGGCGATCAACGCCTGCTGCGCCTGAGCATGACCGGCACGCTGGCGAGCTATGCCGTTATCGAAGCCAATAGTCGCGGGCGCCGCTTTGCTGAGCCAGCCCCCGGCACCCGCAGCGAATTTCAGCGCGACCGCGACCGCGTCATCCACTGTACCGCCTTTCGCCGCCTTGAATACAAGACCCAGGTCTTCATCAATCACGAAGGCGATCTATTCCGCACCCGCCTCACCCACAGCATCGAGGTCGCCCAGATCGGCCGCTCTCTGGCGCGCTCGCTCGGCCTGAACGAAGATCTGGTCGAGGCCATTTCCCTCTCGCACGATCTCGGCCACACGCCCTTCGGCCATGCCGGGCAAGACGCACTCAACGACTGCATGAAGCCCCACGGTGGCTTCGAGCACAACCTGCAATCCCTGCGCATTGTTGATCTGCTCGAAGAGCATTACGCCGAATTCGACGGATTGAATCTCACCTTCGAGACCCGCGAAGGCATCCTCAAACACTGCTCGCTGCCGAATGCGCGCACCTTGGGCGAACTTGGCGAGCGCTTTCTCCAGAAACAATCGCCCTCGCTCGAAGCCCAGCTCTGCAACCTCGCCGACTCCATTGCCTACAACAATCACGATGTCGACGATGGCCTGCGCGCCGGCCTGCTCACGCTTGATCAGCTGGAAGAGGTTGAGGCCTTCGCTCGCCATTGCAGCGCGGTGCGCGCGCAATACCCACAGCTCGCTGGCCGCCGCCTGATTCACGAAACCATCCGCCGCATGATCAACGATCAGGCAGTCGATCTCATCGAGCAGACCCGCAACAATATCGCCGCCGCAGGCATCACGACCCTTGCCGAGGTGCGCGCCGCACCCGCGCTGGTCGCCTTTTCGCCCCGCATGCAGGCCGAGCTGTTGCAACTTCAGCACTTCCTGCGCGACCAGCTCTACTGGCACTACCAGGTGCTGCGCGAGATGAGCAAGGCCCGGCGCATCATCGCCGAGCTCTTCAACGTTTTCATGGACGATACGCGCCTGCTGCCGCCGCAGTATCAGGCGCTGGCCCGCGAAGACAAAGCGCGCCCGATTGCCGACTACATCGCCGGCATGACCGACCGCTACGCCATGAAAGAGCACCGCCGCCTCTTCTCTCTCGTCGCTGGAAGCTGAATGTCGTGAGCCGCTTGCCGCGCCTCTACATTCCCGGCATGCCGCAGCTCATCGTGCAGCGCGGCAATAACCGCAACCCGGTGTTCACCGACGAGGGCGATTTTCAGCAATATCGCCTGCACCTGCGCGAAGCTGCACGCGAAGCCGGCGTCGCCCTGCACGCCTACGTGCTCATGCCCGACCACGCCCATCTGCTCGTCACCGCGCCGACCGAGGCCGCTGCCGGTAACCTGATGCAGCGTCTCGGCCGCCGTTACGTGCGCTGGTTCAACGACCGCCATTTTCGCAGCGGCACCCTGTGGGAAGGGCGCTACCGCTCCACCGTCGTCGAGCCCGGCGAATGGCTGCTTGCCGCCAGCCGCTATATCGAACTCAATCCCGTGCGCGCCGGCCATGTTGCCGACCCCGAGCACTACCTCTGGTCCAGCTGCCGTCATCATCTCGGGCTGGAGCCCGACCCCCTGATCAGCGATCACGCTCTGTACTGGGGCTTGGGCAACACGCCGTTTGACCGTCAGGCAGCCTATCGTGCCTTGCTGGATAGTGGCAGCCCGCCGAGCGAGCTCGACAGCCTGCGCTACGCCGCTCATCGCGGCTGGATGCTGGGCCAGGCTCCCTCCAGCAGTGCCGATGCAGCAGCCAATCGGCGTCTCGCTCCTTTGCCCAAGGGGCGGCCACGCAAAAACATAGCACCTGCCTGAAGAGCCGCGATGGGCGGGCTTCTTCAGGCCAGCTGCGTGCCGAGCGCCATCCTTTTGGCCTGTGTCGGTTGATTGCTCCGATAGGCAAGTCAGGAGCCACTCTCCGGGAAGGGCCCGAGTTGTTAACCAGTAGAGGGAGTTCATGCAGCGCAGGCACATATCAAAGCCAAACGTCGCATCTGGGTATGAAATTATCCGCCATAGCCTTGCCCGGACCGGCATTTTCCGAGCGTCCAAGGATGCGGAAGGGTGTGTCGCGCTGAGGGTGAAAGCCGGGGGATGGATCAAGAGTTGTCTGACCCGAAGACGGTGCCTCTGCTTTCGTAGCCGGTAAATATTGGTCCGTGTTAACTGGCTAAATTGCCAATGGCTTGAGTGTGGCCAAGAGGGCGTGTATGGTGCGCACACGCGTCGGGCGGCTCAGCCCGATGATTGTCGGGTTTTGTGGCGTTCAGCGAGACCTGCATCTTCTTGCGCGACCAGCGGCAGCAAGGGTTTTCGCCTTTGCCCGCAATGCGCACCGTGCTGCACATAAGGATATTGACGATGAACCCAGGCAGCAAATTGCTGAGCGAGGCGCAGATCCTCGCCGCTCCGGCTGAAGAATACATGTCGCCCGCCCAGCTGGCTTTTTTTCGAGCACGCCTGGTCGCGGAGCGCGATGGATTGCTCGAGTCAGCACATAGCACCACCGAGCATCTGGCCGATTTCGTCGCGACGCCGGATCCGGCCGACCGCGCTTCGCAGGAAGAGGATCACACGCTGGAGCTGCGCGTGCGTGATCGCGAACGCAAGATGCTGCACAAGATCGATCAGGCCATCGAACGCATCGACAACAATGACTACGGTTATTGCGAAGAGAGCGGCGAGCCCATCGGTATTCAGCGCCTGCTGGCCCGTCCTACGGCGACCTTTAGCGTGGAAGCGCAGGAACGCCACGAAATCCGCAGCAAGATGCGCGGCGGCTGATTTCTGTTGGTAGTTTCCTGCGGGCCGTCCGGTCATGCAAACTCAACGCAGCCACTCAGCCGCGTTTGTTTTTCTAGCAGGCCATTGAAGAGCCGCTCCCCGCGGACTTCTTCGGGATGCTTGCTCTGAAATGACCTATGGGCGGGCTTCTTCAGGTGTGCGTTGCTGACAGCCTTGTTCAGAGAGGCTCTTCGAGTATCTATTCCTGATCTGGCAATCTCCGGATGCGCCGATACAGGGTGCGTTCGCTAAGGCCGAGTTTGAGCGCTAGGCTGCGACGCGAGCCGCGATGGGCGAGCACGGCGGCACGGAGCCTTGCATCATCAAGCGACTCCATCTCTGCAGGGGAAGCTGGCGGCGAGAAAAGCGGAGCGAGCACTTCAGCAGGCAGGTGCGCGATGCCGATCACGTCGTGATCGCACATCAGACTGGCGCGTTCGAGCAGGTTGCGCAGCTCGCGCACATTGCCCGGGCAGGAGTAGCGCAGCAGGCTTTGTAGCGCATCGGGTGCGAGGCTCAGGTGTTTGTGCGGGGCGACCCGGGCGAGCAGGGATTCAATCAGTAATGGAATGTCGTCCACGCGTTCCCGCAGCGCCGGCACGCCAATCGGGAAGGTGTTGAGGCGGTAGAACAGATCCGCACGAAAGCTGCCGGCCGCCACCATGTCGCGCAGCTTGCGGTGGGTGGCGGAGATGACGCGGATGTCGGCCTGACGCAAATCGGTGGCACCCACACTGCGATAGGTGCCGGTCTCCAGCAGGCGCAGCAGTTTGACTTGCAGGGTCAGCGGGATGTCGCCGACCTCGTCCAGAAACAGGGTGCCGCCGCTGGCCGCTTCGACCAGCCCGCTCTTGCGTGAAACGGCGCCGGTGAAGGCGCCGCGTTCGTGGCCGAAGAGCTCGCTTTCAAACAGCGTTTCCGGAATGCCCGAGCAATCCACAGCGATGAAGGGCGCACTGGCTCGCCGGCTGCCGGCGTGCAGCGCATTGGCGACGAGCTCCTTGCCGGTACCGGATTCGCCTTCAAGCAGCACGCTCGCTTCGGACTTGGCAACGCGGTTCATCAATTCCAGCATGCGCTGGAAGGCGGCCGAGCGCCCGATCAGCCCGGTGCTGCCGGATAAGCCGCGCGCTACCTGCAGCGGCTCCATCTTCTCCAGAAAATAGGCGATTTCGCCGGTGGCATCGCGGATCGGTGTGAGCTCGATATTCACGTATTCCTCACCGCGCGGCGTGTGGTGCAGGTGCAGCACGCGTTCGCGCTTGCCGGATTCACGGCTGCGCGCCAGCGGGCAGGATTCGCCGGCCTGATCGCAGGGCTCAGAATAGTGGTGAGAGACCTCATAACAGCGCCGTCCGATCACGCTGTCACTGCCCTTGATCTGCTCGCGGTAGGCCGCGTTGGCCACAAGGATGCGGTAGTACTGATCGAAGATGACCTGCGGCTCAGGCGTTGCCTCCAGCAAGGAAACCAGTTCGGCCAAGGGGTGGGCGCTCACGCTCATGGTGATTTCTCCGAAGACGGGCAGGGTAAATATTCTGCCATGGCACTGCCTGATAGCTGCCAAAAAACTGCCAAAGTACTGCCGCAGCATGCGTGCTGCCGCACAGAGCAGACCATGAATTTTCGCAAGACTCTGATGTTCAAGGGAAAAGACATGGCCAGGATTTCTGGCCTGGATCTTGATAAGGACAACTAGTTCCTGCTTTCCAGACCGCCATGACAGACCGCCAACTTGCCCGAAAGCTGATCATCGTTGTGCTGATCAAACTCGTGCTTCTGTTCGTCTTGTGGTGGGCCTTCTTTCGTGGCCAGCAAGTCGTGGTGAATGGTGAAGCGATGGCACAAGCAGTTCAAACCGATAAAACGTCAGCAACAGGAGAATCCCGGCATGGCCACTGAGCATCTGGTTGATCTATCGCGACTGCAATTCGCAGCGACCGCGATGTACCACTTCCTGTTCGTGCCGCTGACGCTGGGCATGGTATGGATGCTGGTCATCATGGAAAGCGTCTACGTCATGACCGGCAAGCAGGTCTACAAGGACATGACCCGATTCTGGGGCAAGCTCTTCGGCATCAACTTCGCGCTGGGCGTGACCACCGGCATCACACTTGAATTCCAGTTCGGCACCAACTGGGCCTATTACTCGCATTACGTCGGCGATATCTTCGGTGCGCCGCTGGCCATCGAAGGCTTGATGGCCTTCTTCCTTGAATCCACCTTCATCGGCCTGTTTTTCTTCGGCTGGGATCGGCTTTCCCGCCAGCAGCATCTGTTGGTCACCTTGCTGATGGCTATCGGCACCAATCTGTCGGCGCTGTGGATCCTGATTGCGAATGGCTGGATGCAGAATCCGGTCGGCGCTGAATTCAATTTCGTGACCATGCGCATGGAATTGACCGATTTCTGGGCAGTGATGTTCAACCCGGTGGCACAGGCCAAGTTCGTGCATACCGTGTCGGCGGGCTACGTCACCGGCGCGATGTTTGTACTCTCGATTTCGTCCTGGTATCTATTGCGCGGCCGTGACGTGGAATTCGCCAAGCGCAGCTTCCGCATTGCTGCCGCCTTTGGGCTGGCGTCGGTGTGCTCGGTGATTGTGCTGGGTGACGAGTCCGGCTACACGCTGGGCGAAGCGCAGCAAACCAAGCTCGCCGCGATGGAGGCGATGTGGGAAACCGAGCCGGCGCCGGCGGGCTTGAACCTGATTGCGTTCCCCAATGAAGCGGAGCAGAAGAATGACTACGAGCTGAAGTTCCCCTGGGTGATGGGCTTGATCGGTACGCGCTCGGTGAGCACACAGATTCCGGGTATTCACGAGATCAAAGCCAAGAATCGCGTGCGCATCACCGCGGGCGTGCAGGCTGTGATCGCGCTGGAGGCTTTGCGCAAGAATCCGCAGGATGCGGCGCTAAAGGCTGACTTTGCGGCGCGCCAGCAGGATCTGGGCTTTGGGCTCCTGCTCAAGAAATACACGACGGACATGCACGCGGTAACGCCGGAGCTGATCGAGCGTGCCGTCAATGACACGATCCCGCGCGTGGCGCCGCTGTTCTGGGGTTTTCGCCTGATGGTCGGCTTGGGCTTCGCGATGCTGCTGTTGTTTGGCCTGGCCGCCTGGTATTCGGTGAAGGGGACTTTCATGACAAAGCTCTGGCTGCTGCGTGCCGCCTTATGGTCGCTGCCCGCTCCGTGGATCGCCTGCGAGCTGGGCTGGTTCGTCGCGGAATACGGCCGCCAGCCCTGGACCATTTACGGCGTGCTGCCCACTCACCTGTCGGTCTCCACGCTCAGCGTGGAATCGCTGTACGGCTCACTTGCCGGTTTTGTGGGCTTCTACACACTGCTGCTGATCGTCGAGATGTACCTGATGATCAAGTTCGCCAAACAGGGGCCGGGCAGTCTCGGCACGGGTCGTTACGCCAATGAAGCTCACACCTGAGGAAAACCATCATGATTGACTACGAAACCCTCAAGATCATCTGGTGGCTGCTGGTAGGCGTGCTGCTCGTCGGCTTCGCCATCATGGACGGTCATGACATGGGCGTGGGCACGCTATTGCCCTTCGTCGGCAAGAGCGACGTGGAGCGCCGTGTCATCATCAACACGGTCGGCCCGCACTGGGACGGCAACCAGGTCTGGTTCATCACTGGCGGCGGCGCCATCTTCGCGGCCTGGCCGCTGGTGTATGCGACGGCGTTTTCCGGTTTCTACTGGGCCATGCTGGCGGTGTTGTGGGCATTGTTTTTCCGTCCAGTCGGCTTCGATTACCGCAGCAAGATCAGCGATCCACGCTGGCGTAGCACCTGGGACTGGGGGCTTTTCGTCGGCGGATCTGTTCCGCCCCTGATCTTCGGCGTGGCCTTCGGCAACCTGTTTCAGGGTGTGCCCTTTCATTTCGATGACAATCTGGTGTCCTATTACACAGGCAGTTTCTGGGGCTTGCTGAATCCCTTCGCGCTGCTCTGCGGGTTGGTATCGACCACGATGATCACCTTGCACGGCGCTGTCTATCTGGCCCACCGCACCGAGGGCGTGATCCAGCAGCGGGCGATTCGCGCTGCGACGATTTTTGGCCTGTTGCTGATTGCGTGCTTCGCTGCGGCCGGTGTGTGGCTTGCCTACGGCATCGAAGGCTACGTGATCAGTTCGGCCGTGGATGCGGGCGGGCAGGCAGATCCGCTGGCCAAAACCGTCGTGCGCGAGGCTGGCGCATGGCTGGCCAACTATAAGCTCGCGCCCTTGACGATACTGCTGCCGGTGCTGGGCTTTGCCGGCGCGCTGGGCGCGATTCTGCTCGCGCGGGCAAACCGTACGCTGCTGGCATTCGTTTCGTCCGCGCTGATGCTGGTCGGTGTGATCGGCACGGCGGGCGCGTCGCTATTCCCGTTCATCATGCCGTCGTCGTCCGACCCGCGTGCCAGTTTGACCGTCTGGGATAGCGTTTCCAGCTATACCACGCTGGGCATCATGCTCGCTGCCACCCTGATCTTCATGCCCCTGATCATTTTCTACACAAGCTGGGCTTACAAGGTGATGGCCGGCAAGATCACCGAAGCCTATATCCGCGAGAACGATCGCGGCGCCTATTGAGAGGCACTGACAAAATGCTGCTTGCTTCGTTGCGGCCGCTTGCCGTACTGCTTGTACTGTCTGCGCAGCCGCGTCTCGCCTGCACCGTTTCGCTGCGTTCAACTTCAGTTTTCAGAGCCTCTTGAACTCTCCATGAAAATAGCTCTCGCCTCACAGAATCGTCGCAGTCTCACCGCCCACGCAGGCAAATGCCGGCACTTTTTTGTCTTCGATACCGAGGCAGGAGGCGCACCGCTGTCGATCAATCTGTCGCCTGCGCAAGTCCTACATAACTGGACGGGCGAGGGCGCGCATCCGCTTGATGGCGTGAATACGCTGATCGCGGCGAGCGTTGGCACCGGGGTCGCGGTCAAGCTGACACGGCGCGGGCTGCGTGTACTGGCAAGCTCGGAGCGGGATTTGCTGCGCGTGCTGGAGCGCCTGGCCGATGGCACTCTGCCACTCGAACCCTTGCGATCCGAGGCCGATGCGCGCAGCCGCCCCGGCGAATGCCTGCCTCAGGCCAAACCCGCTTCTTCGCCAGCCATGCAGGCCATCCTCAGCGGCAATCGCTGGCCCGTCGGTAGCTGAACTTCACTGAAAGGGATCGTCAAATGTGGTATTTCACCTGGACTCTCGGTATTGGCTTCGCGGTGTTGCTCGCCATCCTCAACGCACTTTGGGGTGAAAACGAAGAAGCGCGCCAGATCGTTCCGCAGAAAGACAAAAATGCCCAGTCCGATCAATCCGCCGGTCACTGAGCAGGCCGGTGGGCCCGCCCGGGCAGGGATTGCAATCCTGCCGCTGCTGGCTGCCATTGTCATCATGCTGGTCGTCACTATTCGGCCGGATCTGCTGGCTGATGCTTCAGGGCATGCCGATCATCCAGCGGCCATGCTCCTGTTCTGGGCCATGGCCGCCGGTTTCGTACGCGGAGTTGGCTTCATTCCGGCGTATACGCTCTGGCGCTGGCTATTCTCCAGCGCCGTCTGTGCGCTGGCATTGTTGCTGGCAGCCTGGCGCATGCTGGGCTGAAGAGGGTGTGATGCACTTTCGCCAACTCTTCGATGCGGAGTCGAAGGCTCTGACCTATTTGCTGGCGGACGGCAAAGCCGGTGAGGCCGTAGTCATCGATCCGCTGAAATCGCAGGCCACCCTGATTCTCGCGCTGCTTGCAGAGCACAATCTGCGGCTCACCTATGTACTCCGTACGCATGTACATCGCCCGGATCGCAGCGACTGCGGCGAACTATGCCTGCGTACCGGCGCACACTTCATGCTCGGCGAGAACACCCCTGACGACATCCCCAGCCAACGCCTGGCCGATGGCGCATGCATCAACTTTGGCGTAGAGCACATCACCGTCCTGGCCACGCCGGGGCACACTCCCGGCAGCGTCTGCTACCTGTGGCAGGACCGACTGTTCAGTGGCGACACCTTGTGCATCCGGGGCTGCGACTGTGCGGGCGATGACGCCGATCCGGGCCAGCTCTTCGACAGCGTGAAACACAAACTCTTCACCCTTGCGGATGAAACCCTGGTGTTTCCCGGCCATGAACTGAATGGGCGCACGGTATCGACGATCCAGGAGGAGCGCCAGTACAACCCGTCCTTTGCTGGGCTGAACCGCGAGGCATTTGTCGTCGCGGCGCGCGAGGACGTTCGCACCTCACCTCGCAAGCGAAAGACCGCCCTGCTCAGTCATGGGCAGGGTAAGTGGTAGGGCAAAGGTGGATAGGCAGCGTCAATAGTTTTTATAAAATTCACTGAATTGCTATATAACCAATTGGTAGAGTATTCTGGCCTTACCCGAACCAGGAGAAATCAAATGGAAATCGTCTGTCCGCACTGCCAGACCATCAATCGCGTACCTGCTGAACGCCTGCAGGAGGAGCCCGTCTGCGGGAGCTGCAAGCAGCCCATCCTGCCGGCTGCGCCAATAGAGCTGACCAGTGAAAATTTTGATGCCATTGTCAATCGTACCAAGCTGCCCGTTGTGGTCGACTTTTGGGCGCCCTGGTGCGGGCCTTGCCGTTCCATGGCGCCGATGTACGCCGATGCGGCAAAAATCCTGCATGGCCGCGCCGTGCTGGCCAAGCTCGACACCGAGGCACATCAGGACATTGCCGCACGCTTTCGCATCCGCAGCATCCCGACCCTGGCCATCTTCAAGGGCGGCGAGGAGTTGGCACGCGAAGCGGGGGCGCGCCCGGCCGCAGAGATCGTGCGCTGGGCCGAACAATTCCTGCCCTGAGCCTTACGTCATCAACCCCGATTCAGACTAAGCGAGAACTTTTTCATGACAAATCCACACAAACTTCTGATCATTGGCGGTGTCGCTGCTGGCGCCTCCTGTGCCGCCCGCGCCCGCCGCCTCGATGAACATGCCGAAATCATCATGATTGAACGCGGCGCGGACGTTTCCTTCGCCAACTGTGGTCTGCCGTATTACGTGGGCGGTGAAATCGGCGACCGTGCTGCACTGGCCGTACAAACACCCGCGTCCCTGAAAGCCTTGCTGAATCTGGATGTGCGCACCGGTTGCGAGGCCGTGAAGATCGATCGCGCCGGCAAGCGCGTCGAGGTGAAATATCTGGCCGATGGCCGCAGCGAATGGCTCGCTTACGACAAGCTGATGCTTGCGCCGGGCGCCTCGCCCCTGCGCCCGGCCTTACCCGGCATTGATGATCCGCGGGTGCTGACCCTGCGCAACCTGCAGGACATGGATCGCATCGTTGCCGCCACAGCAGAAGGCCAACGTGCGGTGGTGATTGGCGCCGGTTTCATCGGTGTGGAGATGAGCGAGCAACTGCGTCACAAAGGCCTCTCGGTGCAATTGGTGGAGCTGCAGACGCAGATTTTCCCGCAACTCGATGCGCCGATGACGGATCTGCTCGAAAGCGAACTGCGCCGCCACGACATCGACATCATCCTGGGGGATGGTGTAACGCGCTTCGAGTCGCAGGATGAGCATCTGCGCTGCCATCTGAATTCCGGCGAGGTGCTTGATGCTGATCTCGTGATCCTCTCTATCGGCGTAAAGCCGGACACCGAACTGGCGCGTGACGCCGGCCTGACGCTGGGCCCGCGTGGCCACATCGTGGTCGGTGAATTCATGCAGACCTCGGACGCTGACATCTACGCCGCTGGTGACGCCGTGCAGACGCAGGATCGAGTCATCGACAGCCCCACCAACGTGCAGATGGGCGGGCCGGCCAACCGGCAAGGGCGCGTGGCCGCAGATCACATCTTCATGCCAACGAAGGCGAAGCCTTATCCCGGCTCGCTCGGCACCGCCATCGTGCGTGGGTTCGATGTGGCCGCAGGCATCACCGGCTGGAGCGAGAAGCGCCTGATCGCCGCCGATAAGCCATATCAGACGGTGACCGTGAACGATTACCAGCACGCCACCTACTATCCCGGTGCCAAGCCCCTTAGCTTGAAGATTATCTGGGAGCCGGAATCGGGCAGGCTGCTCGGTGCACAGGTCACCGGCTTCGAGGGCATCGACAAGCGCATCGACGTGATGGCCACCGCCATCCTCGGCGGAATGACGATTGACGATCTGTGCCATCTGGAACTGGCCTACGCGCCACCTTTCGGCGCCGCCAAGGACGCCATTAATCTCGCCGGCTTCGCTGCCTGCAATCGGCGTGACGGACTGGTACGCCACATCACCGAATTGCCTACCGACCCGCAAGTGCAGATCGTGGATGTGCGCCCCAAGCCTTTGGTAGACGCCTATCCCGCGCCGGGCACGGTCATCAACATTCCCTTCCCGACCTTGCGTGCCAATCTCGACAAGCTGGATCGCTCGCGCCCGGTCATCACCGTCTGCGCCTTTGGCAAGATGAGCTACTTCGCTGCGCGCATTCTGGCGCAAGAGGGCTTTTATGTGAGCAGCTTCAGCGGCGGAATCAAGGCCAATATAGATCCGCGCACCCCTGCCAAGTTGCCGACCGCATAAATAAGCTGGCTGATATCGCGTGAAGATCAGGGCACGCATCTTTGATGCGCGAATCCCGGCGAGTGACATTCTGGAGCGGGCCCGAAAACCGCTGTGCCTGATACTTCAGGCGGCGCTCATTGACGCAAGCTATGCTGCAAGTGTGATTTCAGTATTGGATCAGAAATCTAGTTTGCAATAGTCTCCATGTATCGGGTTTGCCTTTGTATCCGCGCCACTTTTTTCTTAACTACCCAGGAGTTTTGCCATGAAAGCCAAGAAAAGCACTTCCATCAGCAAGATCGACATCGGCATTTCAGAGAAGGATCGCACCGCAATTGCCGCCGGCTTGTCCAAGTTGCTCGCCGACAGCTTCACGCTCTACCTGATGACCCACAACTTCCACTGGAACGTAACCGGGCCAATGTTCAACAGCCTGCATGTGATGTTCATGGGCCAGTACACCGAACAGTGGAACGCACTCGACGTGATCGCCGAGCGTATCCGTGCGCTTGGCGTGAAAGCGCCGGGCAGTTATGCGGACTACGAAAAGCTCACCACCATTGCAGCGGTGAAGGGCGAGCCCAAGGCCATGGAAATGGTGGCCTTGCTGGTTTCTGCTCAGGAGGCAACCGCCCGCACAGCGCGCAGCCTGTTGTCACTGGCTGACGAAGCCAACGACCAGCCCACCATGGATTTGCTGACCCAGCGCCTGGATGTGCATGAGAAGACCGCCTGGATGTTGCGCACCCTGCTCGAAGATTGAGTTGGTTCTTTCTTGACGATCCGGTAAACCGCTCGGCTCCGGATTTATCGACACATGTCTGTACGCTCACGGCTGGCCTTGACTGCCGTGAGCGAGGTCTTTGAAGCCCCCGCATTCAACCGAAGGAAACCCGATGGAAACCGTCGTTGTAATAGGTGCCAGCATCAACCCGGAACGCTACTCGAACAAGGCCATCAAGATGCTGCTGGAGTACGGCCACACGCCGATCCCGGTCGCCCCCGCCCTGATCGAAGTGGAAGGAATTCCGGCCGTCGCTACGCCAGAGGATGTCTCCGGCCCGGTCGATACCGTGACGATGTACGTCGGCCCCGCACGGCAAGGCGCGCTGCTCGACGGCATCATCGGCCTCAAGCCGAAGCGGGTGATCTTCAACCCTGGCACGGAGAACGAAGAAGCCTATGCGCGCCTGCACGCCGCCGGTATCGAAACCACCGAAGCCTGCACGCTGGTGTTGCTCCGCACTCAGCAGTTCTGAACGACATTGCTCGAAGATCTGCATCTAGCGGTCTTCTTCAGTATGCCTGCCTGAAGACCGTTTAGCATAAGCAGTCTTCAGTATAGTGTCGTATAGAGCCAATGGGGGTGCGGCTCTTCAGGCATCTATTCTTTAGCAGTCCAGAATCAGGATTGAGCCGCTTCTTTCTGCAGCACCAGCATCAGATCCGTTTTCGACACATGGCCCTGCAGCACGCCGTTTGCGTCCAGCACAGGCAGGCGCTCGCCCCGGTGCAGCGAGAAGGCCTCAAACATCTCGCCCAGACTGCTGGTCAGCGTGATGCGCGGGTAGTCCCGGCGCAGCAGCGCCAGCGGAATCACCGACGCAGAATTGGCGGCGTCGCGCAGGAAGGGGGCGAAATCATGCAGGGACAAGGCACCAAGGAAATGCCCTGCGGCATTCGTCACATAAATGTGCGGCCAGCGACTGCTCAGAAAGGCCTCCTCGGCCGCCGCAATGCTCGCGCTGTCCTGCACCGTCGGCGAGCCGGATCGCAGCAGGCTGCGCACCGAAGCACCGGCCCCCTTCCCCAGCCGCGCGGCAGGCAGCGAATGTGAATACAAGGAAGGCTGCCACAGCAAACGCTTGATGCCCGCGCTCAGCACACACACCAGCAACAGCGGCACGATGATGCGCGGGTTGCCGGTCATCTCGAAAATCATCACCGCCGACATCAGCGGCGCATGCGTGCACGCCGACAGGAAGACGCCCATGCCCGCCGCGGCAAACACCTTGAACACCAACATCAGCAGCAGCGCCGGCCACAGCCAGTCACCCTTGAGGATCGAATTGACCACGCTGTAGCCATTGCCCCAGACCCCAGGCTCCAGCACCGAGATCGCGCCAACGATCAAACCGCCCAAGCCAAGCTGCGCCCAATATCGGACTCAAGTATAGAATTGTTAATGGCATATGCCGCTAATTAAATTCAAGTTCAATGGCTGGAATTCAGGTTAAATCTGCGCCTTCACAGAAGCAACTCACAGGAACGATATGTCCATTTCTCTGACTGAGGCGTCTGTCCTGGCCATCAAAACCGCTCTGAATGAACGTAGTAAAGGCATCGGAATCCGTCTGGAAGTCAGCGTTGGCGGCATTTCCAGCTTGTCTTTTCGTCTTGAGTATGCGGATGAGCTGCGCGACACCGATCTGTGTTTCGAACACAGTGGCTTCCGTGTCGTGACGGACCTGAAAAATCTCGCCTATACAGAAGGATTGGTACTTGATTACAGCCAGACTAACGGAGAAGGAGGCTTCAGCGTGTGCCATGCCGAGCCTTGTGATGAATGTGGCTGTGGCAGTGGTTGAGCAAAGGTCTCTGCACCAAGGCTGACGTTAGCACCCCTCATAGTTGAGGTTCTTCATGAAACGCTTGCTGCACATCCTGCTCACGCTGTTTGTCTTGTCAGCACAGGCTGCAACGCCGCCTGCGGATGAACGAAGCTCAGTAGATGTGTATGTCTTCTGGTCAAAGGGCTGCCCGCATTGTGAAAAAGCCCTGTCTTTCCTGGACACGCTGCCAGCCCGGCATCCCGGGTTACAAATCCACCGTCACGAAATCAGCGAAGACGAAAACCTGCAAGCCTTGATTCGCGTAGCCAGACACCATCAGATCAAGGATGTCGGGGTTCCGGTTATTCTTATCGGTGATGAAATCCAGATCGGTTATGCCGACGACCGCAGTACCGGCGCACTGCTGCTGCAGCGAATTGAACGCTGCCAGATAAATGCCTGCAAAACCTCGCTGGATGGGCCTCCCGCAACCTCTGCCCCAGTCCTTGGCGCGCCCGCAAAACCACCGGCCTCGATCCGTCTGCCGGTCTTGGGGGATGTAGATCTGCGCCAGCTCTCGCTGCCGGTGCTGACCATCAGTCTGGCCGCAGCCGACGGCTTCAATCCCTGTGCCATGTGGGTGCTGGTATTTCTGATCGGTCTTTTGCTGGGCATGAAAAACCGGGCGCGTCGCTGGTTACTTGGCAGCGCTTTCATCGGGGCCTCGGCCTTCGTGTATTTCCTGATCATGGCGGCCTGGCTCAATACCCTGCTCTGGCTGGGGGCCGTGTTGTGGCTACGCGTGGCACTGGCACTAGTGGCTCTGGTCGTTGGCGCTGCGGCACTACGCGATTTCTGGCGCAACGAAACCGTTTGCAAGGTCAGCGCTGCGCCTGCGCGCCGTGCGGTGCTGGAACGCCTGCGCAAGATGGCTCAGTCCTCCAGTCTGTTGTGGGCCCTCATCGGGATCGTGTTGCTGGCTTTTGCCGTGAATGTTGTGGAGTTGCTGTGCTCGGCCGGCATCCCGGCCGTCTTCACCCAGTACCTTGCTGCAAGCCAACTCGCCCCTTGGCAGCATTACGCCTATCTCGGGCTCTACATTCTGGTTTTCATGGCCGACGATCTGTTGATTTTTATCGCAGCCATGCTGGCGCTCGATATCAGTCAGCCCGGTGCAAGCTACACCCGCTGGAGCCGACTCCTGGGGGGCTGCGTAATGATCACACTCGGCTTGTTGATGTTGTTCAAACCTGAGTGGCTCACTTAGCGCAAAGCACATACCCAGACACTCCACTGGGGCCAGTTCAAGGCAGCCATCCTGATGAGCCTCGGGCTGGCGGCGGGCGTCGCCCTTGCACTGCTGTGGCCTTCGCGTGGCAGCGATCTGTATCTGGCAGCGTTGCGTTTGGCAACGGCGTCACCATCCTGCCGATGCTGCGCGATGTAGTGCTTGAGCACGGCTGGTTGACGCCTTCGCAGTTGAGCACAGGGATTGCCTTCGGCCAGATTACGCCGGGGCCGATCCTGAATACCGCCACCTTTGCCGGCTACATGGTGGCTGGCCGGGCGGATTGCTCGCCACTTTTGCGATCTTTGCGCCCAGCTTCGTCATGACGCGGGTGTTCGCCGAACTATTCAGCCGCATCCGCCATCTGGCCTGGATCAAGGGCGCCATTCACGGCGCGATGATCGTCTTCTGCGGCATGGTCGCCAGCGTGACATGGTTCATGGCCGCACATGGCGTGCGACGGATCAGCGACAGCCTGATCGTGCTGGCCGTGTGGCTGGCACTGTCCCGCTTCAAGTTATCACTGCCCCTGAGCATGCTGGGCGGTGTGCTGTTGTGGCTGGCTTTGCAAAATGTTCCTGATTGCAACATCTGCTTACAAACCATGACAGGGCGCTAACACATTCTTACCTTGGCTCAACCACACTGCAGTCACGGTTTAAGCACAACGGAGAAACATCATGAAAGCATCTGTCAGTACCCTCGCCATTCGTAGCCTGTTCGCACTTTGTAGCATTGCCAGTATCGGTATTGCCAGCGCCGCCGATCCCGTCACCGATATCATGCAGAAGGCGTATGCGCCGTATCGCGTGGCCTTGTTCAAAACCAACAGCAATTCGCAAGCGGAAGCCCAGCAAGCCATCACCCAGGCCCAGCAAAGCTGGGGTCAGATCGCCACGCAATTTGGCGCCAAACCCGCTGCGCCGTATGACCGTGACACCGACTTTGCCAAATCGCTGGCTGAGGTGAGCAAGGTTTACGCCAAGGCTGCCGAAGAAATCGGCAAGAACCAGCTCACCGAGGCACACGAAACTCTTGAGCATGCCCGTGACGTGATGTCCGAGATGCGCCATCGCAACAACGTGATCGTCTATAGCGATCACATGAACGCCTATCACGCGCAGATGGAGCTCGTGCTGATCGACGGGCCGAAAACCCTCGCCGGGCCGAATGGCATTCAGGAGCTGACGGCGCAGACCGGCGCGCTGGAATTCCTCGCTGCCCGCCTGAAGAGCGAAGCCCCGGCGGACTACGCGAAGAATGATGAGTTCAACACGATGCTTGCGGCCGTTCAGAAGTCGGTGGCAGACCTCAAGGCAGCACTTTTTACCAATGATGCGACTAAGGTTAAGGATGCGCTCGGCAAGGTCAAAGTGCCGTATTCGAAGATGTTCATCAAATTTGGTTAAGCCGGCTTTTCTGCAGGAGCGGCCAGCGGCCGCTCCTGTATTTGAAATTCGACCCAGGAGGCATCCATGTCACTGATAAAAGCAACAAACATCAAGAAGAATTACCGGGTCGGCGAGATCGATGTGCCGGCCCTCAAAGGCATTGATTTTGAAATCGAAAAATCAGCTTTTGTCGCCATCGTCGGCCCCTCGGGCAGCGGCAAATCGACGATGCTGAACCTGATCGGCTGTCTCGATCACCCCACCAGCGGCAAACTGCTGGTGCATGACACCGAGGTCAGTAAGCTCTCGCGCAATGAGGCTGCAGCCTTTCGCGGCGAACATCTAGGCTTCGTGTTTCAGGATTTCAATCTGGTGCCGGTGCTCACTGCGTATGAAAACGTCGAATACCCGCTGCTGATGGTGCGCGGCTGGGCGGAGAGCAAGCGTCGCGAACGCGTGATGAAAATCCTTGAAGCCGTTGGCATGGCCGATCAGGCGCACAAGCGCCCGGATCAACTTTCCGGCGGGCAGAAGCAGCGTGTGGCCGTGGCCCGCGCCCTGGTGGGCGAGCCCAAGCTGGTGCTGGCCGATGAGCCGACCGCTAATCTCGATCACGATACGGCGTATCGCATCCTTAATTTGATGAAGCAGATGCGTGACGAGTCGGGCACCACCTTCGTGTTCTCCACGCATGACCCGAAAATTATGGGGGAAGCCGAAGTCACGTTCATCCTTGAAGACGGCGTTCTCTCGCGCCAAGGAGCTCAACAATGATTGCCACCCTGAAACTTTCGGCGCGCAATCTGCTGCGCTATCGTCGTCGCACCCTGCTGACGGCCGGCCTGATCACCTTGGGTGTCGTCGCCTTGCTGGTCTTCGTGGCCACGGCTGGTGCCTTCAAGCAAACCATGGTCGGTGAAATCACCGACAGCATGCTCGGTCACCTGCAAGTCCACCGTAAGGGCTATCAGGCCGCGACCGATAATTCGCCGCTGAACATGAACCTGCAGCCCAATGCTGTGGCCAAGGTCGAGGACTTCCTCAAGGCCGATCCGGATGTCCTGGCGTATTCGAAGCGCGTCAAGATGGGCGCGATGTTCTCCAACTATGCGGAGACCAGTGCGATTCGTCTCAATGGTATCGAACCTGAAGCCGAAGACGCCACCGTGCCAGCCCTGCGCAATCGCATTCTGGACGGCGATAAAGCCGCTCCGCTGGTCAAGGAAGGCGAGTTGCTCCTGCCGACGCTGCTGGCCCGTGGCCTCAAGGTGAAGGTGGGCGACTCGGTGGTGCTGGTCGTCACCAACGCCTCCGGCTCGGTGAATGCGCGGCCCTTTACGGTGCGCGGCATCCTCGATCAGGTGACCGGCCCCGGCGGGCGCGATGGCTACATCCACATCAAGGATGCCCGCGAGTTGCTGCGCATGGAGAAGGCGGAAGTGATGGAAATCGCCGTGCGCCTGAAGAGCCTGAATGTGCTGGAAAAAGTGCAGCAGCGCCTTGCGACGCAACTCGACACGATCCGCAACAAGGAAGACAAACCTGCGACGGAACTGCACAGCTGGAAAGAGCTGTCGCCCTTTGCCACCATCGTCAAGATGATCGACATGATGACCCTCTTCATCCGCGTGATGCTGATCGCCATCGTGCTGGTGAGCGTGATGAACGTGATGCTGATGGCCGTGTATGAACGCATCCGCGAAATCGGCACGCTGGCCGCCATCGGCACCAAGCCCGGCAAGATCATGGGCATATTCTTGGGCGAAGGACTCCTGCTCGGCTTGGTGGGCGCCATCACTGGCGTGGCTATCAGCTATGCACTGGTTGCCGTGTTCCATGTGTGGCCGATCAGTTTCACCTTCGGGCGCAACGCGCTGGCGCTGGTGCCGCAACTGGCGGCGGGCGAAGCCCTGATGGTGCTCGGACTCGCAATCCTAGTCTCCGCCCTGGCCAGCCTGCAGCCGGCCTGGCGTGCGGCGAACATGGATCCGGTCACAGCCCTGCGTCACGTCTGAAAGATGCCCGGAGAGCCGCTCTGCGCTTGGCTCTCCGGGCATGCCTTGCACACCCGGAATCAGGAGAAGCAACATGAAGAAACTTATCGCAATCTCACTCGCCGCCGTGGCCCTCTTTGCCTCGGCTCTCAGCCAGTCCGCCATCGACGGCGTTGCCATTCTGCAGAAGGTCGATCGCAATCTGGAGCCCGAGAGCTACGAGATGTATCGCAAGCTCATCAACATCGAACCGGATGGCACGAAGAAGGAATTTGTCCTGTTTTCGGTGAAGAAGGGCAAGGACAACGTCGCCGCGTTGTTCCTTTCGCCCGCCAGTGACAAGGGCCGCAGCACCCTGCGCCAGGGCGACAACATGTGGCTCTACGTGCCCAGCGTGGGCAAGCCGATGCGCATCACCAGCCAGCAGTCGATCACTGGCGGCGTGTTCAGCAATTCCGACATTCTGCGCATCGATTACACCGAGGAATACAACGTCACCAGCGCCGAAGATCAGGGCGAAACTTATCAGCTCAAGCTGAAGGCCAAGACGGCGGAAGTCGCCTACGACCAGCTCAAAATGACCGTCGACAAGAAGACCGTGCTGCCGCTGGAAATCGAGGCTTTTGCGTCCAGTGGCATGCTGATCAAGACCTTGCACTTCAAGGACATCAAGGACTTCGGCGGCGGCATCAAGCGCCCGGCCACGGTCGAAACTGACAGCCCGCTGTACAAGGGTTACAAGTCGGTGATGTTGTACTCCGGCCTGAAGAAGCGTGTCGTCAGCGATGAAGTGTTCACGCAGGGCTTCATGTCCCGCCTGGAGGAGTTGCGCAAATGATCAAAGCATCCGCCGCCATCCTTCTGGCGCTGGCCGCGATGGCGGTGCATGCTGAAGAGGAGTTCAGGTTCGACGCCAGCGAATTCGACAAAAAGCCGTATGAGTTCAACGGTTACCTCGAACAGAAACTCGAAGCCCTAAAGCTGCGTGGCGACAGCCCGGCCTATCGACTGGCTTATCCCGGCGAGCCGGCGCAGGACGCGTTGCTGCGCAGCACCAGCACGCTGGAGCTGAGTGGCAAGGCCAACTACAAATCGCTGGCCGCCGATGTGCGCGCTCAGGCCAGCTATCAGGGCGACGATCTGGTGCACACCACCAACTATGGCCAAGTCATGGAAGGCGGCCTGCGCTGGAGTGTCGGCCCGGAGCTGAGCTTCGATGTCGGCAAGCGCGTGCAGCGCTGGGGCAAGGGTTATGCGTGGAGCCCGGTCGGCCTGGTTGAACGGCCGAAAGATCCGTCCGATCCGAGCGCCAGCCGCGAGGGCTTCGTCATGGCCAGCGGCGAGTGGACGCGCAGCTTCAGCGGCCCCGTCAGCTCGATTAACTTCACCGGCATGTTCGTGCCGACCAACGACAATCTGAACAATGACTTCGGCCGCGAAGAGGATCTGAACCCAGCCGCCAAACTCTACCTGCTGGCCTTTGATACCGACATCGACCTGATGTGGCGCGGCAAGGGCGCGAAACCCGAGGCCTTCGGCGTCGACTTCTCGCGCAACCTCACTCCCGCGCTGGAAGTGCACGGCGAATGGGCCCGCACCCTGGATGCGCCGCGCAACACGGTCAGCGCGACGGGCGTCACCAGCAGCACGCAGGTGAATTTCAACTCGTATCTGCTGGGCCTGCGCTACATGACCCTCAGCGAAGTCACCTGGATCGCCGAGTACTACCGCAACGGCGCCGGTTACAGTGCCAATCAGCTGGATGATTACTACGCCTTCCTCGACCGGGCGATGGCCCCGGGTGCCTCGCCGACACTCAACACCAAGGCGCGCACGGTGGCGCAATCGGGTTACGGCAAAGCCAATCCCGGCACGGACTACCTGTACGTGAAAGCCAGCGTCAGCGAGCCATTCAATTGGGTCTATGGCGCGGCAGCGCTGACCACGATGGCAAACCTGAACGATGGCTCATGGCAGGTCCAACCGGAGCTCAGTTACACCGGGTTCGCCAACTGGGAGCTGCGCGGCCGCGTGATCGTTTTCGGCGGCCAGCCACAGGCGGAGTTTACGACCAAGTCCTCCAGCGCACGGCTGGAAGTGTACGGGCGCTACTTTTTCTGATTTTGCAGTGCCTGCCTGAAGAGCCGCTCCCTGCGTGCTTTTTCAGGCAGGCATCTTGGACAGGCAATCTGTGTGCGCCTGGCAGGGCAGGTGTCGCGTACAGGCAGGCGGGATGCAGCTCTTCAGGCAAGTCATTTCGCGGAATGGCGGGCCATGTTCGTGGGTTGAAATACAAAAGCGTGATTGCCCTGCATCTTTCCGACGCCATCTGCGTCTTCCCTGCACAGAGCATTCAGGCAAGTCACACGCAAAACCATGTCCACTACCGAAAATACCCTTGAACCCAAGTCCACCACCAGGCTGCACCGCTGGCTATTCACCCTCGCCGTGCTGACGCCACTGTGGCTGCTGGCGTATGCGCATCTGGATGAGTTCGCCACCGCCGTGTTGAGCCTGGTCGACCTGAGCCGCGCCACACCGCTGGGCGAGGCGCTGCATTTCTTTTTCTACGACACGCCCAAGGTGTTGCTGCTTCTGACCGGTATCGTGTTTGTCATGGGCATCATCCAGACCTTCTTCGCGCCGGAGCGCACCCGCGCGCTGCTGTCCGGCAAACGCCTCGGCGTGGGCAATGTGCTGGCTGCCAGCTTGGGAATCGTCACGCCTTTCTGCTCGTGTTCTGCAGTGCCGCTGTTCATCGGTTTTCTGTCAGCCGGCGTGCCGCTGGGCGTGACCTTCTCCTTTCTGATCTCCGCTCCGATGGTCAATGAAGTCGCGCTGGTGCTGCTCTTTGGCATGTTCGGCTGGAAAGTGGCGGCCCTGTATCTGTTGATGGGCCTGCTGATCGCGATTGTCGCCGGCATGGTCATCGGTCGTTTGCGGATGGAACGCTACCTCGAAGACTGGGTTCAGAAGATCGCCAGCGGCGAGGCTGGCGCTCATGTGCCGGATGAACATCTGAATTGGGTACAGCGTTTCGACGCTGGCTGGGGCCATGTGCGCGAGATTGTCGGCAAGGTGTGGCCTTACGTGATTGCCGGCATCGCGCTGGGTGCCGGCATCCACGGCTATGTGCCAGAAGATTTCATGGTCTCGATCATGGGCCGCGATGCCTGGTGGTCGGTGCCGGCCGCCGTGTTGCTGGGTGTACCGATGTACACCAATGCAGCGGGCATCATTCCGATTGTCGAAGCGCTGATCGGCAAGGGCGCAGCGCTGGGCACCGTGCTGGCTTTCATGATGAGCGTGATCGCGTTGTCGGCACCCGAAATGATCATCCTGCGCAAGGCGCTCAAGCCTCGCCTGATCGCCACCTTTGCCGGCGTGGTCGCCTGCGGCATCGTGCTGGTGGGCTTTGTTTTCAATGCAGTTCTGTAAAGGAGAAATACCATGAAAGTTACCGTCTACGGCCCCGGCTGCGCACGCTGCCAGAAAACCGCGGAAGTTGTGCAGCAAACGCTGGAGGCACGCGGTATCCCGGTCGAACTGGAGAAAGTCACCGACTACGCCGCGATGGCCGTCGCTGGCGTGATGAGCACGCCGGGCGTGGCACTAGATGGCAAGCTGGTCTCCACCGGCAAGCTGCCGACCGTGGCTGAGGTGGAGAGCTGGCTGGGCTGAGATCATTTGTCTGGCGGACACCTGTCTGAAGAGCCTCAGCCCGTCTTGCTCCACGGTTGGTATCGCGCTAAGGCAAGCTGGGTGAGGGTCTTCAGGCAGGCTTCAGAGCTGCTCTTCGATTGGCAGCAGCCCCAGCAGATTCACCCAGATGCGGCGCAGCGCCGAGCTTTTGGGGTCGTGGTCAAAGTCGCGCGTGCCGCTGTCAGGCAGTTCTTCGTGCCAGCGCACTTGGCCTTCGTGCAGGCTTAATCGATAGGCGCTGGCAGGCAGGAGCTTGCGGATGTTGCGGCTCATGCGTTCGGCGAAGTCCGCATTGGGAATCAGCACGCCGGTTTCGGTATTCAGTGCGGTGGAGCGGGGATCCAGATTGAGCGAGCCGATGAACAGTTCGCGCTTGTCAAAAATGAAAGTTTTGGCGTGCAGGCTGGAACGCAGCGAATCGCCGATCAGTGGCTGGCTGCGCGTTTCGCGCTCACTTGCGGCGGCGGCTGTGTCCGGCGCCGAGCCGGGTTTCACTTCCCACAGTGCAATGCCCGCCTCCAGCAATTCCTTGCGGTAACGGGAGTAGCCCGCATGCACGGCGCTGACGTCGGTCGCCGCCAGCGAATTGGTCAGCACCGTAATCGCCACGCCGCGCGAACGCAATTCACGCAGAAAATCCATGCCGGGCTTGCCGGGCACAAAGTAGGGCGAGATCAGTAGCAGTTCCTGCTGTGTAGCGGTGATGACGGGCAGGAGTTGCGGCCACAGATGGCCGTTGGTGTCTTCTGGCGAACGAGTTATTTTGCTTGGGTCGTCGACCAGCAAAGTCGCGCTGGCCTCGAAAAAATTGGCCTTGCTGCCCAGCAGTGAGCGAATTAATTCCGCGTCATCGGTACTGTTTTCAGGCAGTGTTTCGCGTGTCGTCGCTGAGGCCTCTGTGTGCGAGTCGTCCGTGTCCGTCAGTGCGAGGATCGGCCAGACCTGAGCACTGTTCCAGTAGCGATCAAAGGCCACTGAAGCCGCCTGCACCACCGGGCCAAGGGCCAGCACATCCAGGTCACCGAAATCAGCTGCGCCGCGCGCGGCGAAGTATTCATCTCCGATATTGCGCCCGCCCAGAATAACCACCTGATTGTCGGCCAGCATCGTTTTGTTATGCATGCGCCGGTTGATGCGGCTGAAGTCCAGCAGCGCACCCAAGGTGCGCGTGAAGCGCCAAGCGACCGGATTGAACAGGCGCACTTCGACGTTCGGCACTGCGTCCAGCGCCAGCAAATGTTCGTCCGGTAATGACGTGCCGATGTCATCAAGCAGCAGGCGCACCCGCACGCCGCGCGCGGCAGCGCTCTTCAACTGCTGCGCCAAGCGCATGCCACTCTTGTCGCGATGCCAGATGTAGTACTGCAGATCGAGCGAGCGCTCGGCATGCTCGATCAGCCCCAGTCGTGCGCTCAGCGCATCGCTGCCACGCGCCAGCGGGGTGAAGTTGCTGACGCTCGGCAGGGCGGGGCGGTGTGTCCGCGCGGCGCGGCCCAGCCGCGTGTCCGCCGTGTCCGCCGGGGCATGGCTGGGCGTGCTCGCGGGTGCAGGCGGCAGGCTGGCGCAGGCGCCGAGCAAGGCGAGCAGGATACTGATCGAAATGCAGCGGATCGTGGACAAATCAGGCTCTTTCAGTCGCAAGACGAGTATCGAGTATAGGTAGTGAGCTCCTTCGCCGAAGGGGTGATGCCCCGGGGTGCAGGCGCTGGCGTCGCCGCTTTGGCGGTTCGGCCCTACAATGCCGCCTGTTTCCAGAATTATTCAGGTGCGCCCGTGTCGATTCCGCTCAATGTCCTCTCGCAATACCTGATGCCCAAGCAGGCGCTGACCCGGCTGGCCGGGCGTTTCGCCTCGGCCAGATGCGGCACACTGACCACGCGCGTGATCCACTGGTTCGTCGGGCGCTACGGCGTGAACATGGCCGAGGCGGCGAATCCGGATATCGCCAGCTACGCCAGCTTCAACGATTTCTTCACGCGCGCCCTGCAGCCCGGCGCCCGCCCGCTGGCGGCAGCCGAGCTGGTATGCCCGGTGGATGGCGCGATCAGCCAGTTCGGCAGGGTCGAACGCGACCAGATCTTCCAGGCCAAGGGCCACACGTACTCCACGACCGCGCTGGTCGGCGGCGATGCGGCGCTGGCCGCGCAATTTCAGGATGGCGATTTCGCCACGCTGTACCTCTCCCCGCGCGATTACCACCGCATTCACATGCCTTGCGACGGCCGCCTGCTACGCATGATTCACGTGCCGGGCGATCTGTTCTCGGTGAACCCGACGACCGCGCGCGGCGTGCCGGGCCTGTTCGCGCGCAATGAACGTGTGGTCTGCGTGTTCGACTCCGCGCAGGGGCCGTTTGTGCTGGTACTGGTTGGCGCCACGATTGTCGGCAGCATGGCCACCGTGTGGCACGGCCAGGTCAATCCGCCGCGCCCCGGCCAGCTGCGCGAATGGCATTACGAGAATCAGCAGATCGTGCTGAAACAGGGCGAAGAGATGGGCCGCTTCCTGCTCGGTTCCACCGTCGTGATGCTCTTCCCGAAGGGCGCACGCAGCTTCAACCCGGCCTGGGCGCCGGCCGGTGCGATCCGCATGGGCGAGGTGATGGCGCAAGCCGTGTTTTGAAAGGAGCTTTTGTGGACCTGAATTCCTTGTTCGCACAGTTTGTGCAATTCAGCTCGTATCTGCCTTTGCTGCTGATCTATGGCGTCGGGCTTGCTCTCGCGGTAACCCGCCTGCCGCAGCAGCGCCGCTTCGCCCGACTATGCATCGCCGGTTTTTGCGGTCACCTGTTTGGTCTGCTGATCAGTGCCGGCACCCAGTTCTGGCTGATTTACGCCGCGCAAACGGAGCGTTTGGCGTCCGCCAATTTCCTCGCGGTGGGCGTCGTCCAATTGATCGTCATGCTCTTTGCCTGCTGCGGCTGGGTGCTCTTGCTGATCGCCCTGTTCAGCGGCCGCTCGCAAACAAGCGAAGATTCGGCCGCCTGAAGCGCCGCGCCCAGCGGACTTCTTCAGCATGCCATGCTGAAGAGGCTCGCCCCGCGCGGCTATTCAGCCTGCCTTCATTCAAATCGTTCTCGCCCTTGCCAGGCCGCCAGCGGCCAGGCCAGCGCCGCTGCTGCCGCACCAAACCCGGCGGATACAGCGAACAGGTTGGCCCAGTCCACCCAGTAAGCCAGATCGGAGAGCTGTGCGCCGATCAGCCCCGGCACGCTCAGCATGCTCAGAATGCCTACCAGTGCGCCAGCCACCAGCGCCACAGGCAGGCGTCGCCGCCAGGGTAGCGGCCGCGCCCGCAAGGCCAGGATCAGCAGCAGCGCCAGTACCAGGGCATAAGCCAGCACCAGCGGCCAGTTCATCAGCGCCAGTTCCAGAAGGATGTTTGCCGCAAGCCAGATTTCATACATGGTCATTCTCCTCAGACGCGGCCCTTGAGCACGGCGAAATACGCGGGCTTGAGTAGTTGTACTTTCATCAGCCAGGCAAACCAGCTTTCCTGCAGCGGGTCGATCATTGGCAGCGAGGGCGTGAGCTTGCCTTCATAGTCGAATTCGATGAGCAGTGCCGAGCCTTCGCGCACGATCAGTGGGCAGGAGGTGTAGCCATCAAATTTAAGTTGAGGCGCGCGTCCGGCGATCACGTCGATCAGGTTTGCGGCCACCAGCGGAGCGCTCTTTTTCACCGTGGCGGCCGTCTTGCCGCGTGGCGTGCCATTGATGTCGCCCACCCCGAACACATTCGGGAAGCGCTTGTGCTGCAGGGTTTCCTTGTCCACCTCCAGCCAGCCGCCGCCGGCCATTGGCCCGGTTTGCCAGGCCAGCGCGCTTTTTTTCACCGCATCGGTGGCGCGCATCGGCGGCACGACGTGGATGAAATCATAGGGCCGCTCCAGTTTCTCGCCAGCCGGCGTGACGAAGCGCGCACGATGCGCGCCGATGTCGATGCCGACCAGCTTGTGCTCGAACTCCACGCCGATGCCCAGTGCCTGCCAGCGCGTCAGCACCTCTTCATTGATGCGCGGCACGCCGAACACGTTCTTCTGCGCAGACTGGAACGAGATGTTTGATTTGCCCAAAGTGCCCGCCTTGAGCAGGCGGTCGCGCAGCATGAAGGTGGTTTTCAGCGGTGCGCCGGCGCATTTCATCGGCGTGGCCGGCAGGGTCATGATCGCCTCGCCGCCTTTGTCACGAAACGCCGCCATGGCTTGCCAGCTTGCCACTGCGCCATCCGGCCCGTTGTACACGCTGGCCAGGCCTTCGCGGCCGATGGCAGTCGTGTCCATGCCTTCGATGGCGGCGTAATCCAGATGCAGGCCGGTCGCGACGACCAGAAAATCGTAGCGGATCTTGCTGCCGCTGTCGGTCGTGACGCTGTTGGCGACCGGATCGAATTCCGCCACCATCTCCTGCACCCAATTCACGCCGGCCGGCAGCAGCGGGGCGACCGCATCGACCACCTTGCTTCGGGGCCATACGCCGGTGCCGATCAGGGTGTAGCCGGGCTGGTAGTAATGCTCCGGGCGACGGTCGAGGATCGTGATCTTCGCGCCATCCAGTTCGCGGCTCAGCCGATTGGCCAGCGCAATGCCGCCCAGTCCGCCGCCGGCAATTACGATGTGCGCCGCGGTTTTCAGGGCCGCTGCGTCGGCAGGGCGGCTGTTGATGCCAAGCAGTAGAGCGCTGGCTGTCGTCAGGCGCAGGAAGCTGCGTCGATCCATCCCGTGCAAGTGCGCCGAGTCCGCGTGTTCGCGGGAGTTTCTGGTCATGGTCACATTCTCCACAAAGTGGCTTTCGTGCAGCAGGCGCCCGCCTGTTGGTTGAGCCCACATGCGTTAACGGCAGCCGGAACGTGGCGCTGAACAACCCTTTCGGGAATGTGTGTTTGTGCGCAGAAAGGCGCGGACCAGAATTTGTGGTGGGAATGGAATTGAATCAGCCATGCCCGGAAAGCCGCGTTGAGATTGGCTTGCTGGGCATGTGCCGTGGAAAGTAAGGCGCAGAGCGCCTCTCCAAGCTACTTCTTTTGCAACTTCTTGCGTGCGTCCTCGATGCCGCCGTAATCCAGCAGCTTTTTGTAGCCCATGCCCTTGAGCGAATTTGAAGCAATTGCCGAGCGGCGGCCGGAGCGGCAGTAGAGGATCACCTCGTCGTCCTTGCTCACGCCAGCCATGCCGATGCGTTTGTCGATCACGGAATGGTCGATGTTCAGCGCACCCTCCAGATGCCCTGCCGCAAACTCCTCCGGCGTGCGCACGTCAATCAGCACGGTTTTGGCTGAAACGGCGGCGCAGCTCAATGCCAGCAGGACTGTCGTAAAAACATGTTTGAACATTTTGTCTCCTCGATTGTGTCGATGCAGGCTCAGGTCTGATCCATATCAACGTCTGTATTTTGCTGCCGGACTGATAATTGGCTTTTGCCAATAATCAAACTTGCCCATGGCGCGTCCTGCCAAACATCGCTGCACCACTTGCGCACCTGTCTCAGACTACTTCAAACCGCGCGGCGTTCCCATGCATGCGCTGAGTGAAGTCGGGCTGGAACTCGACGAGCTCGAAGCCCTGCGCCTGGCCGATCTGGATGGCCTGTATCAGGCCGATGTCGCGCTACGCATGGGCGTGTCGCGCCAGACCGTGGGCAACATCCTTGAACGCGCTCACCGCAAGATTGCCGACGCTTTGCTGAACGGCAAAGCTTTACGGATATCACAACCGTCGCAAGGCGACGCTGAATGCTCCCCTCGCCCGCTTGCGGGAGAGGGGCTGGGGGAGAGGGCCACTATCCTGGTCCAACCCACGAACCTTTCACTCAAGCCCTGAAGGAAACACCATGAAACTCTGTATCCCCGTCGCAGCCCCCGAAGGCCTCGCCTCCATGATCGAAGCCGATTTCGGCGCCGCGCAACACCTGATCATCCTCGATAGCGATAGCGACACTTTCCATGCCGTCGACCGCAACAGCCCGGAGCAGGTCAGCGACGAAATCATCGGCGGTATCGAAGGCATTTTCTGCAACGAAATCCACCCGCGCCTGCTCGTCCAGCTGCAGCAAAACGGCGTGCACGTTTTCGGCGTCGAGCCCGGCTCGGTCGCTGAAGTGCTGGCCCAGTTCCGCGCTGGCGAACTTGAGCCGCTGCCGCGCTTCAGCCCACCGCAAGAAGGTGGCGGCTGCTGTGGCGGTCATGATCACGGTGCGGCAGAAGTCGAGCACGAATGCTGCGGTGGCGCGAACCACGCCGACGATCACGAATGCTGTGGCGGTAAAGGCCATGCTGAGGACGACCACGAATGTTGCGGTGGCAAAGGCCACGATCATGCCGGCCACGAACACGGCAAAGAAGGCGGCTGTGGCGGTGGCGGGCAGGGGCGCAAGCAAGGCGGCGGTTGCGGCTGCGCGCACTGATTCCCGCACCGACGGGCTTCTGTCATCCTGCGGCAGGCAGCTGGCGTTACACTGCCAGCTCCTGTCCGATCTGACGAACCATGCCCCTCCAAATCCTGCGCCGCTTTGCCCTTTACGCCACGCTGCTGGCCAGCCTGTTCGTCCTGAACGGCTGCGCTACGCTCAGCGAGCAGGATTGCCGCAGCGGCGATTGGGCCGCCGTCGGCTATCGCGACGGTCAGAACGGCCGACCGCAATCGCGCCTCGATGAACACCGCAAGGCCTGCTCCGAATACGGCATCAAGCCAAATCCACGCGTGTACGAAGAAGCCCGCGAACGCGGTTTGAACTTCTACTGCACGCCCGCCAACGGCCTCTCCGTCGGGCGACGCGGCGAACACTACGCAGGCGTCTGCCCGGACTGGAGCGAAGGCGGTTTCCTGCAAAGTTACGAAGTCGGTCGCGATGTTTTCGAGGCTCGCCAGCGGCTGGAACGGCTGGAGAGCGAGCAGCGCGACATCGAAATGCGCCTGCGCAAGGCCGACAAAAAAGACGACGTGCGCTACCTCGCCGGCCAGATGAGCCGCCTGCGCATGGAACGCGACTTCGCCTGGGACGAACTGCGCCGCCGCGAATACCGCGCCGATCGGCTGCGCTTCTGATTCCTGTGATGGCCTGCCCGTACAGCGTCATCTGGCGCGCTTCTGCGAGCATGCTGCTCTGAGAGTCACACTGGTGGCGGCTCTTCAGTCGCATCGTTTTCAAACGGAGACCGCAATGCCCATCGAACGCAAATCCATCAATCGCGGCGGCATCAAGTCCGCTGGCTACGAGCGCAGCAGCCGCATCCTCGAAATCGAATTCTCGTCGGGGAAAGTGATTCAGCACACCAACGTCGGCGAAGAAATCGCCACCCGCTTCCTCGCCAGCAGCTCACCCTTCGGCTACTACCAGGACAAGATCGAAGAGGACTATTCGATCAAGCGGTGAGGCTGACGGTAGTCAGTGAACCGTTAATGTAAGGCCCATAAATTTGCTGTTCGCCATTTTTAAGTAGTCGTATTGGAATGCGAGGGTTTTGAATGAAATTCATCATTAGATGTAGTGCCTTGTTATCTTTTTTAGCTCTATTTGCAGGATGCAGTACGATTACAATTCAATTTAGCCCAATGAAAGAAGCTGACGAGAGTCAGCCCAGAGCAAAGCTTAGAGTGCTGGCAAATTCATGGGTGAAGGGGATTCCCAATAGAGATTGTGTTGATCGATCAGCTCCTGGCGCAGGAACAGTATATGGAGGGCTCCTTGGTAGCGATGGATACAAAGGCCGTTCTTTGGATATGCCTTTTCGTCCTACTTCTGTTAATGCGTCGAATATAGCTGAAATGTATGTCGCGGCAGACAAACCAATTGCTCTTAGTCTTGTGGTTGCTGATGGTGCTTACGTTATCTGTATTCTGTCGGGAAGCTTTGTTCCAGAGAAAGATAAAAATTACGAAGCGAGACTTTTTTGGGATTGGTCTCAAAAAAAATGCACTTTTAATTTGGATGAATTAGGCGACTTAAAGATTCCCGTTAAAATTTCAAAAGCGGATTCTTGCAAATAAAACATTGAGCTCACTCCTAATAAATCCGTCACATAGCGAAACGGCTCGACCCACGGGGCGTTTTGCTTTCAGTCACGCCCTTCACTCGGGCACCAAGGCGCTCAGCGACGGTTTGCGGGCCGAGGATGTGAGGCTAGTCCGCCGCCCTGGTGAATTGTCGGGCGATGAAGGACCAGATCATCCGTGAGGCATCCGGGCCTTTGGGATCGCTGTAGGGATGCCCTGCTGCGCCGCCGCTCCAGGCGTGGCCGAGATGCTCGACTTCGCAGAGTGTCGCAATCAGGCGGCCACTTTTTCGATAATCGGTGACCATCGCGGCGTATCGGGCGCCACGCTGCACCCGGCGCGGTTTGCTTGGCCGGGCTCCGACGCGTTCTCCCCAGCGCGTAGCCGCTTCGACCCCGTTCCCCGGCGCCACTACATGATCTGCCGCGCCGTGAATGACCAGCAGTGCGGGTAGCCTGACATCCGGCGCGATGGCCGGCAGCGGCGCTGTTGTCACGCTTTTCCCGAACATGGCCTTGATGGCGCCGGCCGATGAGTGAGCGACGCCGGGGGCGATTCCCGAGTGCATGGCGATGGCCCGAAAGCGTTCCGGATGCTGTGTGGCGAGCAACACGGCCATGCCGGCACCGGCAGAGATCCCGGCCAGGGCGAGGCGGCTGCGGTCGACGGCTTGCGTCCGGCAAACCTGTTCGATGGCTGCGCTGATCGAATTCGTTTCGGCTTGTGCCCGACCCGTGCGGGTGTCGTACCAGTTCCAGCAGCCCTGCACATTCGACAGGCGATCCTGCTCGGGATAGAGCACGAAAAAGCGCTCTCGGGCCGCGATGGTGTTCATCCGACTGCTGGCAGCCAGCGCTTCGGCATCTTGTCCGCAGCCATGCAGCATCACCAGCAAGGGCAGACTCTCGTTGCGTCGCACGCCGGTAGGTGTGTACAGCCGATAGCGGCGGGGACCCGCTGTGCCGATGGCAAGCCCCGTCGTCCAGTTGGCCGACTTTGCCATCACTTTCTTGCCCGCCACGCGCTGGGCCACCAGCGGCCCCGCCTGCAAGCCCTGCTTGAGCGCCTTGGTTCCGACGCGCATTGCCGTCTGCGTCATCGTCTTCAATGCGCCCTGGAGTGATCGACCCCAGACCGTTTTTTGCAAGCGCCTTGCCATTGCTTAATCCTCTGACTGGTTTTTTAGCTCCCCATTCTCACGCCTGCTTCTCGCCGCCTCTGTTGGCTCGCGAACACTTGCCTGGATTGCGCGATATGGGTGCTAGCACACCGACGGGTGGCAGCGTCCGACCTAATCTTTGCGCAGCAGATGCCGGATTGCTTTATCGGCGCTGCCCCCTTCAACCAGTTTCACGCTCAGGAGAACGCAATGAACAAGGACCAAGTCAAGGGTCGTATCGACAATGCCAAAGGCAAAGTGAAGGAAGTTGCTGGCAAGCTCGTCGGTAACGACGATCTGGAAGTGGAAGGAAAGATTCAAAAAACCGGGGGCAAGGTTCAGGCCGCTTACGGTGATCTGAAAGAAGATCTCAAGGATGTCAGCAAGGGTAAGTAAATAGTCGAAGCGTGGGCCGAACACTCCGCCAAGCCACTTTCCCCAATCAGTCATTTTCCAAGCAAATTCAGGAGCATCAAATGAACGAAACGATCAACAGCAATTCAATCAATGCCGGCAGCCGTGGCTCCAGACTTCTTAGCGCCAGCTCGCTCAGCAGCGATGATGTGTACAACCCGAAAGATGAAAAGCTGGGCAGCATCAAGGAGCTCATGCTGGACATCGAAAGCGGCAAAATTCGCTACGCCGTACTGTCCTTTGGCGGCTTCCTCAGCCTTGGCGAAAAACTTTTTGCCGTGCCATGGAGCGCACTGACCGTCGATACGGAGAACAAGCGCATCGTCATGGATACTGACGAGGAACACCTGAAGAATGCGCCGGGCTTCGACTCCGATAACTGGCCCAATATGGCCGACTCTACGTGGGAAAAGAGCGTCCACGCCTATTACGGCTCGACTTACTGAAGCCCTGTAATAAACGGTGCTTGAGCTTGATGCGCCCGTCTTTGGCCGCATCAGCTTCAATTCGGATTGAATAGATAGTATCCCCCGGCAGCGCCGGGGGCTTTCAAGGCAAGCCCAGCCGAGCTGGAACAACCAGGGTTCCCGGCAGCCCTTGACGGAATTATTCCGCCACGCGGGACGGCCTAACGCCGCAGAGCATTGCGCTGGCTGATATGCCCTGGCGCAAGCCGCGTGCTTGTCGAACTCTCGTGAATTTCGCGCTGCCCAAATGCGTGATCCGGGCGTCTACGTGCAGGTGGATGCTGATCATTGCTGACGTCCATACCCGGAGCCACGTGCCCGGTACACAAAGCCACCAGTTCAACTTCTGCAAGATATTTTCAGGCATGCGGCTGAGACGTATGCCGGCGCCCGGCGTCGCCGGAATTTTCATCTGATCTCCCGCATTCGCAGCGCAAAAAAGACGTGCGGCGGCAGGCCACGCACTCGTTCGCGAGGATCGAAAAGTGGCTGGCATTGATGATTCACACTTAACTCAAAGTGTGTTCGGTTCCGTACGGACGCAACTTATTGCCGATGCAAACATGCCCGCTCAAGTCCTGAACATGTCGTCCGGGACGCCAATAGAAACTGTGGAGAGCGCGTTATGAATTTAATCATCTGGCTTATCGTCGGCGGTGTCATTGGTTGGCTTGCCAGCATGCTGATGAAAACCAACCGCGAGCAAGGCATGTTCCTCAATATCGTCGTTGGCATCGTTGGCGCCACGCTCGCCGGCTGGTTTGTTTCACCCTTGGTTGGTATCAGCACGATCAACCAGGACAACTTCAGTCTACCGGCCATGTTCGTCTCCTTCCTCGGCGCCGTCGTCCTGCTGGCGATCGTGAACCTGCTGCGACGTGGCCGCTTGCGCTGATTTCTAAAACCCATTCATCCCAGTCAACAGCAAAAGGAAACGCCATGAACAACCGTAACGAAACCCCTGACAACGATGGTCACCATGACCCGATTTCAGGCGCCCCTGGCGCCCACCCGGTCGGCACTGGTGCTGGCGCTTTATTGGGTGGCGCAGCAGCCGGGGCTGCTGCAGGCACTGTCGTCGGACCCGTCGGAACAATTGTCGGCGCCGCCGTGGGCGCAGTGGTCGGTGGACTCGCAGGTAAAGGCGTCGCCGAAGCAATCGACCCGACACGGGAGGACGTGTACTGGCGCAGCAATTACAGCGAGCGCCCGTATGTCGCAAGCGGTTCGAGCTATGACGACTACGGCCCGGCCTATGGCTTCGGCGTCGATGCGTTCAGCCGTTACCCGGGGCGTGCGTTCGATGACATCGAGCCAGAGATGTCGCGGGCATGGATGACCAGCAATGGCTCCTCTACCTTGACTTGGGATACTGCCAGATCCGCCGCCCGCGATGCATGGGTCCGTGTCAATGGCCCAATCTGAGCCTGCCGTCGAGAATGAGTCGGCACGGCATCGAAGTCGAGGGCGGCCACATCGGTCTGGGCTGGAATCGGGATGTGTTTGCTGCGCCTGCAGACCGCTTCGGTCTGCAGGCTGGACCTTCGCGCCAGCATGTGTTCGATCAATGAATATGTCATCAGATCTGGAGAGATCCGCATGAACCGTACCCATCCCCACAAGCGACATGACCCGAAGCTCGATATTGACGATGAGTTCGAGCCGGACGAGCTGCCTGTCGAGCCCGACGAAGGGCCGGTTCCCGTTCGCATCCCGGACGACCCCGAGCACGACCGGATCATTGACCCCGATACGAGCACGGGCTCGCAGGCCAGACGGCCTCAGCGAATCCGATCGAACTATCAACCCGTCGAGGTTGGCAGATGTCTCTGAACCGAAGACCCCGACGTCCCGTAGGACACCAGCTTGCCACACCGCCGCGTGGCGCCAAACCGCTTGAGTCCGCAGCTGGTCTGGAGTTGCCTCACGAACGCGATGAGTCGGCCGACACCACTGCGAGGGTACCCGACTCCCGCATGGCCCAAGCCCAGCACGACATCGACGCCGGCCTGGTTGACACCGACATGCGTGCCACCCCCGCTCTGGACGCGAAGCAGCGTGCCCGTCTGGTGCCCGGCCCTGGCGGCAAGCCACCGTCGTCCCGTTCTTGATGGTGGCTTGACCCCACTTTTTCAGATTCGTCGCGTGCAAGAGAGCAATGACCCATCGCAACCGTGCGCGTTGCGAACTACCAGCAGTGACCGCAGTAGCCCCTTGAGCCCCCCAATCCCGGAGTTAGCCATGAAAAAAAATGATTCATTACCGCCCACGCCCGCCAAAACTTCAGGCGAGCCCAAATCCATATCGCTGCGTCGTGCTGGCCGTGGCACTAACGCCGACAAGCTGTCAGCAGCGCCTGATCCTGTGATGGAGCAGGCCGCGTGGACGCAGGCCCTGGTGGAGGCTATGCCACACAACACGAACAAGGCGCTCGACTTCGGGCGCGATAACGCTTTGAATCCGTCAGTCGGCATGACCGTAGAGGCTGCCTCCGACACGGTGTCGGCCAGCACCCTGAGCGAAACCAACATCACCGCCAAGACCGGCGAACCCGCAAGCCCCGGCAGCCACGCCATTGATGGCCGACTGGCGCAGGCACGCGTTGATGGCTCCGGGCAGGTGCTCACAACCAACCAGGGCGTGCCGGTAGCCGACAATCAGAATTCACTGAAAGCCGGCCTGCGCGGGCCGAGCTTGCTGGAAGATTTCATCCTGCGCGAGAAGCTTACTCACTTCGACCATGAGCGCATTCCCGAACGCATCGTGCACGCACGCGGCTCGGCGGCGCACGGCTATTTCGAAGCCTATGACGCACTCACCGATCTGACCTGCGCTGCGCCGTTTGCCGAGGCCGGGAAGGTTACGCCGGTGTTCGTGCGCTTCTCCACAGTGGCGGGTGAGCGCGGATCGGTCGATACGGCGCGCGACGCGCGCGGCTTTGCCGTCAAGTTCTATACGGATCAAGGCAACTGGGATCTGGTGGGCAACAATATTCCGGTGTTCTTCATCCAGGACGCGATGAAGTTCCCGGACCTTGTTCACGCCGTCAAGCCCGAGCCGCACCACGCCATGCCGCAGGCCGCTTCGGCGCACGACACCTTCTGGGATTTCGTCTCGCTGTCACCCGAGACGACGCACATGCTGATGTGGGTAATGTCAGACCGCGCCATCCCGCGCAGCTATCGCATGATGCAGGGCTTTGGCGTGCACACGTTCCGTCTCGTCACTGCCGAGGGTGTTTCGCAGTTCGTGAAGTTTCACTGGACACCCAAACTCGGCACGCATTCGCTGGTATGGGACGAGGCCGCGAAGATCGCTGGCGCGGATGCCGATTTTCACCGCCGCGATCTGTGGGAAGCGATCGAATCCGGCGAGTACCCGGAATGGGAACTTGGACTGCAGATTTTCAGCGAAGAGCAGGCCGAAGCCTTCAGCTTTGATGTGCTCGACGCGACCAAACTCATCCCCGAAGAACTCGTGCCGGTGCGGCCCGTCGGGCGCATGGTGCTGAACCGCAATCCCGACAATTTCTTCGCGGAAACCGAGCAGGTCGCTTTCTGCGCCGCGCACGTAGTGCCGGGCATCGACTTCAGCAACGACCCGTTGTTGGCCGGCCGCATTCACTCCTACATCGACACGCAGATCACCCGTCTCGGCGGTGCCAATTTTCATGAGATCCCGATCAATGCACCACTAGCGCCGGTGTCGAACAACCAGCGCGATGGCATTCATCGCCAGGCGGTAAATCGTGGCCGCGTGGCTTACGAACCGAACTCGCTGGCGGGCGGATGTCCGTTCCAGGCGGGCGCTCAAGGCTTCGTGTCATTTCCGCAGCCCAACAATGAAACTCAGGGCGAAAAGCTGCGTGGCAAGCCGGAGAAATTCGCCGACCATTACACACAGGCCACCCTGTTCTACAACAGCCAGAGCGCGGTCGAGCAAGCGCATATCGCGGGTGGCTTCCGCTTCGAACTGAGCAAGCTGACGGTGGCCGCAATCCGCGAGCGCATGCTGGCGTCGCTGGTCAACGTGTCGCCGCAACTGGCGGCCGAAGTGGCTGATGGTCTGGGCATGCCGCTACCCGTCGCCTTGCCGCGTGCGCTGGAGACCCCGAACAGGCCCGAGGTGAGCGTTTCCAGTGCGCTGTCGCTGATGGCATTGCCGGGTGACGGTGGCATCCGAACACGCAAGGTGGCTTTGCTGGTGGCGCACGGCGTGGAAGGCGCGTCGCTGGTGGCGGTACAGGCTGCATTGCATGCCGCAGGCGCGGTTACGGTGGTGGTTGCCGCCCGGCTGGGTGCGGTGGATACGGCAGACGACAAGGCCGTCGAGGCCACCGCAAGCTTTGAGAATTCGCCATCCGTGTTGTTCGATGCCGTGGTCTTGCCTGACGGTGAAGTGGGCGTGAAGACACTGCTGCGCAACGCGCAGGCCATCGATTTCGTTGCCTTGCAGTATCGCCACGGCAAGACACTCCTTGCCCTCGGCGCGGCCAAGGCCTTGCTTGATCGCGCTGGCGTCGAGGTTTCCCTCGTCTCGGGCGATGCCGATCCCGGTGTGCTGCTTGCGGAGTCTGACGAAGTCGGGAAGGCTCAAGCAGCATTCATCACGGCCATCGCCCAGCACCGCCACCCGGCACGCGAAACGGACCCGCCACGAATCTGATACCCGGCCCCAAGGCCAAGCCTAGCCCCAATTGGCCTTGGTGCTTTCTTCTTGAGCATTCCAACTGGACTTAGCCTGAGATGCAGAAATATGCACTTGGGAGATAGCGAGGTCAGGGCGATAATCGTCCGGGAAATACGGAAAAACCATCATGTTTCGCCAAATTCCCGCCGTTGAGCTGATCTGATTGCGTGCGCAGTTTTTAACGCTACTTGTTCAGCGTTGCTGCAAGCAATACACCAACTGATCAGACCTGAAATGAGTAGTGGGGGGCTCTGGACTTTCATGGCAAGACCGATGCCGTCCAGTAACTGGTGATGCTCGCCCCCCCCCGTGTTGCCGTCCTGCGCCTCACCAGTGCAGTGAGAAGATCAACGACGCCGCTGGAGCTTAGTCTTGAGCGATACCGGCGCTGTTGCGCCGAGCAGGGCCTTCAGATTGTCGTTGGTGGCCTTGGTCGCAGTAGCACTGATCTCGCGTTTGACCTGGGCTGTAGCCTGGCCGCGCATGGTGCCAGCCATGCGGTTTGCAGCGCTCAGCCACATACTCATGAACGGATTCTTTTTAAGCCATGGGTTTGACATGTCGGCTGGGCGTTAGGCGCGGGCTGCAAGAAGTTCGGCCTTGCGCGCCGCCATGCGAACACCGAGTTCGAGCATGTCCAGTGAAGTGGTCTTGGCCTTCGGGAACATCTCGTTCTGTTCTTCCTTGACGTGGTGCTTGACGTATTCAGACAGCACCTGGACCTTGGCATCGTACATTTCACCGTCAGGTTCGATACCTTCGATTTGTGCGATCAAGTCCTTGACGTCGGCATGCTCAACCGTAGCTTCCGGCACCAGAAGTTTGTCCTTGAGCGCCGCTTTGATTGCCGGGTAAAAAATTTCTTCTTCGATCTGCGTATGCACACTCAACTCAATGCAGATCTCCGCAACCAAGGCTTTTTTCTGTTTGCTGGACTTCGCTGTTTCGTATTCTTCAAACAAGGCACTTACGGCTCCGTGGTCAGCCCGGAGCAGCGCGATTGCATCCTTCGGAGTCTCGCTAGCCTTAGGCTTGGTAGTGGTCTTCGTGGTCGTAGTCATGAAATTTCCTTTGTAAAGTGGTGGGTAAGTTGTGTGCAATCAATGCACGAACAACGCAATCAGAATAATGATCGGGATGGGAATGCCGAGAAAAAACAATATGAGCGAGCGCATGGTGTCCTCTTGATTTGAGTGGTTAAAGTGAATGATCAGGCGTCACGTTGCCGGCCGCCGTAAGTAGCGGTCAAGCTGGCGACAAAGGCTCCGATGAGCAAGGACACAAACATCCACAACGCTGCATAGGAAAAAGCCTTGCGTGCCTTGTCCGCCGCATCTTTGGCGGAAATTTCCGTATTTCTCAGCGTCGCTTGAGCGCGTACGTAAATGTCCATAACGCGCTTCTCTGCCTCCTGTTGCGACAGCCCCGTGCGTTGCGCAACAAGCTGACCGACGTACTGGATGTCCTCAGGTGGCAGGGGCTCTGAAATAGTGACGTTCGTAAAAATGCGGCCAACTTCCGAGGATTCATTGTTGGTGGCGCGTTCGGACGTTTCGGCAGGCATTGCCACCCCGGTCGAACGGGCCTCTGCAGCATTCCCATTCCGGCGAAACAGGGCGTCGACAAAGTAAGCCATTGGCCCAATTTCCTCAGATGCCATCTTCCTCGATGCAGCAGCGCCCGTAGCTACGGCGGCTGTGCTGGCTATTCCGCTCACGACCGAGGCCCCTACCTGGCTGCCGCCACTCAGGATGGGGCCGATAGCCGATGTCAGCAGCGCCGCGGTAGCCAGCGAGGCCACAGCCCAAGCCAGAAAGCCGTGCGCGGTGTCGCGGAAAAACACCTCGTCTGTGAGCGTATTCATCCATTTGGTTCGCAGTCGGCCCGCCAGGTAGCCGCCCATCGCAGACGAAAGCAATTGTGTGAGCGTCAGCCACGCAATGGTGGATACGCCAAAGCTCGCTGCGCTGACTCCTTCAAACGACCATGGCGATACCGATGACAGGCCCAGCCCGACGCCGAGTATCAACAGGATCAGTGACAAGGCGGCAGCGGCAGCGGCTCCCGCAGAAATAGCGGACCACGAGACGGCGCTTGTCTTGGAGCCTGAGGTGTCGGCGTAGCCGTCACGCAGGGCATGTCCGTGCTTTGGAGAGTCAAGCGTTGCGGTGTTCGGAGTGTTCATGTCAGTCCTCATGATGAATTTTGAATATGGCTTAGTCATTGAACATGACGAGCTCAGAGGCTGAACGTTAAGCGCTGAAGAATGTCGATTCTGTGCGGTGAGCAACATTGCAAACGAAGTAATTGCTTGCTGCGTAGTTGATACGAGCTGTTGATCCGATCGCGCTTTTTGAGTGAGCCGGTTGTTTGCGCCAAGGGCGCCACGGCACTGACGGGAATAACGTCGTAATGCGCGTCAGCGCACAGAGACTTGCCGAGCCCGCGTGCAATCTCGGTCCCCGTGGAAAGGCTGTGCAGTAGCGCCACTGGTGACGGGAGTTGCGAAGATGCTCGCCACTGAGGAATCGAATCGCATGCTCTTGATCATCACAAACGCTAGCCGCTATGCGATGAGTTGCGAAGTGGAAGGCTGTGGCTGAGCCCGCAATACAAAAGCGAAACTCGATCCAAGCAGATAGGTGCACGACGCGTGTCTGATCACAACAGGTGCGGTGGCATGCAGATCGCCAGAATCCGGACCCTGAACACGATATCAAAACCAGCACCGGGCAGTCTTCCTGGCGGTGCCGTACCCGAATCATCCTGAACCCAGGCTGATTGTTTCAACCCTGCAAATGAGGTGAATTGAATGAAAAAACCAATATTTCTCGCGGCATGCCTGATTCTGACGCCCTATCTGGCAAACGCAGCAAGCGAGCCAGTAGCAACCGGAAAGCCAATGGTTCAAGAGGGCGCTGCAAACAATACCGGCATCAACAAACGTGACCGGGATGACGCCACCTTGACCCCGATGGATCAGATGAATAACTCGTCGGATTTGAAAATTACCCAGGAGATTCGCCAGGCTCTAGTGAAGGGCGAGTTTTCCATGGATGCAAAGAACATCAAAGTCATTGCCCGTAATGGCGCGGTGACCTTACGTGGCCCGGTCAGATCGGCTGCCGAACTGGAAAGAATCAACGTCATGGTCAAGGCCATGCCGGGCATCAAAAGTATCGACAACCAATTGCAAGTCAAATAATTTTTAAAGGAAATCATCATGTCAAAAACTGTTATCTGTATCGCCAATACCGAAGCTCAAGCTGAAACCATCGTTCAACGCTTGAATGAATCCGGTATTCCTACCAACGACGTCTCCGTGCTGTTTCCAGACACCACCGGCACCCGTGACTTTGCCCACGAGCACAACACCAAAGCGCCGGAAGGTACCGCCATCGGTGTCAGTGCTGGGGGCGTAACTGGTGGTGTGTTGGGTCTGCTGGCTGGTATCGGCGCACTCGCTATTCCGGGCGTGGGTCCGTTCATTGCGGCCGGTCCGATCATGGCAGCACTCAGTGGTGCGGCCGTTGGCGCCACCATCGGTGGTATCGCCGGCGCCCTGATCGGCATGGGCATTCCTGAGTTTGAAGCCAAGCAGTACGAAGCCAAAATCAAGGAAGGCAATATCCTCATCTCGGTGCACACCCGTAATGGGGATGCTGTCGACCGCGTCGAAGAAATCATGAAACAAGCCGGGGCGGAAGACATCACCAGCACCGGTGAGGTCAGCGTGAGTGACGACGAGCGCATGCCTGCCGTCGGCGGTAATCGCTAAGCGAGTAATGCTGCGGGTGGCGGCATGGCCGCTGCCCGTATTTTTAAAGCAAGACATGATGAATCACTGCTCTGAAAGCACCGCACTCATGCAGTCGATTATTGTTGAATGAAGGCGATATTCTCCATTTCCGGTATGTTCGTCGTGCTTGTGTTGACGCCGCTGGTGATCATCCTGGCGCTGAACTTCACCACGGGCGAGAAGAAAATCGAGCAAAGCGTGGAGCGCCTTTACGCGGCCGCTGATCCGGCCTTTGCGCGCGCGATGGGGGTGTTGCTCGGGCCGGCCATCCTGCACGGAAACCGTTTCGAAGCGCTGTTGAATGGCGACCGGATTTTTCCCGCCATGCTTGCGTCCATTCGTGATGCGAGGAAGACCATCACCTTTGAGAGCTACATTTACTGGTTGGACGCAATCGGCAAGGAGTTCGCTGACGCGCTGGCCGAACGTGCCCGCGCCGGCGTCAAGGTGCACGTGCTGCTCGACTGGGTCGGCAGCAACAGGATGGATCCTGCGCATCTCGCTGCCTTGGAGGTGGCCGGCGTCGAAGTGCGAAAATTTCACAAGCCTGCCTGGTACTCGCTGGCGCGCATGAACAACCGTACACACCGCAAAGTACTGGTCGTCGACGGCAAAGTGGGTTTCACCGGCGGTGTCGGCATTGCCGGGCTTTGGACGGGCGATGCGGAGGATCCGCAGCACTGGCGTGATACCCACTTCCGGGCCGAGGGTCCGGTCGTAGCACAAATGCAGGTGGTATTTCTCGATAACTGGATCAAGGCGACCGGTGTCGTCCTGCATGGCGACGACTACTTCCCGGAGCTGCCAGCAGCGGGGAAAGACGAGGCGCAGATGTTCAGCAGTTCGCCCTCCGACGGCAGCGAGAGCATGCATTTGATGTATCTGCTGGCGATTACGTCGGCGCAACATTCTATCCACTTGTCGAGTGCCTATTTTGTCCCCGACAAACTAAGTAGTCAGGCGCTCGTCGGTGCGCTCAAGCGCGGGGTCAAGATACAGATCATCGTGCCCGGCGAGCACAGTGACGCGGCTGTCGTCCAGAGCGCCTCGCGTGCCCGATGGGGCGATCTGCTGGTCGCCGGAGCGGAGATCTATGAGTACCAGCCAACCATGTATCACTGCAAGGTGTTGATCATCGACAGTCTGATGGTGTCCGTTGGCTCAACCAATTTCGACACCCGTTCCTTTCGCCTCAACGACGAAGCCAATCTGAACATCTACGCGACCGATTTCGCTCGCCAGCAAGTGGAAGTGTTCAATGCCGATCTGTCGCGCTCGCGCCGGGTGAGCCTGCACGAATGGCAGCAGCGGCCACTTCACGAAAAGCTTCTGGAGCACGCCGCGTCCTTGATCGGCGCACAGCTGTAGATGCAGGTGAGAGCTCTCATGCGAATTCGTTGAATTTGTAGAGATCTCTTCGGAGACGGAGGGCCGAAGGATTCAAAAAAACGCCCCGACTCGCGGGGCGTTTTGCTATTCAGATCCCATGGCTCACTCAGGCGCCGAGGCTTCCGCTTCGGGTTTGGGGGGGAGTGGTGGATGGACAACATCCGGTGCTGCGCCGTGATTGCTGACGCCAATCGCCTGTTCTACCGGCGGCAGGCTGTGGGCAATGCCTTTGTGGCAGTCGATGCAGGTCATGCCTTCGGCGAAGCCTTTCTGGTGCATGTTGGCGCCGCGCCGGTTCTGCTCGGCGTAGTCCATTGAATCGTAGTTGTGGCAGTTGCGGCATTCGCGCGAGTCGGTCTTCTTCATGCGCGCCCATTCGTTCTGCGCCAGTTGCAGACGCTTGGCATTGAATTTTTCGGGCGTGTCGATCGAGCCGAGGATCTTGTGCAGCACTTCGTTCGATGCCTGGATCTTGCGGATCATCTTGTGGCCCCATTCCTTGGGCACGTGACAGTCCGGGCAGGTGGCGCGTACGCCGGTGCGGTTGGAGTAGTGAATGGTGTTGCGATATTCGCGATACACGTTCTCTTCCATCTCGTGACAGCCGATGCAGAAGGCCTCGCGATTGGTGATCTCCATGGCGGTATTGAAGCCACCCCAGAAGATGATGCCGCCGGCAAAGGCGAGCAGCAGGCCGCCCAGGCCGATGGTCCATTTTTTCTTGAGCAGGCCGATCAGGCGGGATTTCAGGCTGCTGGTTTGGGTGTCATTGGTCATGGTTTTGTCCTGTTAGCGCAGGCCATCGGCGCGCTGGAACTTGTTCGCCACAAGGGGCTTGGCATCGGTCTGCGGCACATGACACTGGGTGCAGAAGTAGCGGCGCGGCGAGATGTTGGAGAATTCGCTGCCTTCGCGGCTCTTGAAGTGCGTCAGGCTGACCTTGGTGGCGCCGGTTTCCTTGTAGCGACTCCAGGCGTGGCAATCCATGCACTTGTTGAAGTTCTTGGTGATGTTGTAACCCTTGGTGGTGTGCGGAATCAGTGGCGGCTGCTGCACGAAATCACGGGGAATCGGGGCGACGTCGCGTTCGTTCTTGAAGTTCTCGGAGTTGGCTTCCGGGCCGGAGATATCCGTGCCGCGTAGCGTTTGCAGCTTGACCGGTTCAAACGGTTTGGCTTCGTTTGCGGCCAGCAATGACAGGGGGGCCAACAACAGGCTGGTGACACAGATCATCATCAGATTTCGGGTTTTCATTTCTCGCTCCTGTTGAACCGGCTCGTGAGCCGGAAAACATTTTGACTACATACATCGACACAGCGCCCGCAATTGGTACAGGCGCTATCCAGAATAAGAGGGTGACTCTGCCCCACTGCCTTCAATGCTGGACGAATCACCTGCGGCTCCGGACACACCGCAAAACAATCCATACAGTCATTGCATTCACTGCGCTGTGGAGCACTGACCCGCCACACCGCCACCTTGCCCAGCACACCGTAAAACACGCCCATCGGGCACAGGTGGCCACACCAGCCACGCGATGCCACCAGCACGTCGTAGGCGAACACCACCAGCACGACGCCCCAGGCTGCGCCGAAGCCGAACACCAGGCCGCGCTGCAGCATCGAAACGGGATTCACCCATTCCCACACCAGGCTGCCGATGAGCGCCGTGGCCACCAGGATGGCCGCGAGCAGCCAGCGCCGCGTTGACTCATGCGGGGCGCGCCCGCCTTTCAAACCCAGTCGCCGTCGCAGCCAGCTGGCCGCATCGGTCACTACATTCATCGGGCAGACCCAGCTGCAGAACACCCGTCCGCCCACCAGCAGATAGAAGCCCAGCACGATGGCTGCGCCGATCAGGGCTTCCATCTCCGGCCAGTGCCGTGCCGCCAACAGCTGCAGCAGCATGAAGGGATCGGTCAGGGGCAAGACCTCCAGGGTCTTGCTGGAAGACAGATTGCCCTTCACCAGCCACCAGCCAAACCACGGCCCGATCAGAAACACGCCCATCACCAGCAGCTGCGTCATGCGCCGCAGCAACAGCCATTTGTGTGCGCGCAGCCAGCCTTTGGCCACGATGGCATCACGGCCCGGTGCTTGCGCGCTCACTTTGCTTCTCCTGCGGGTGCCGACTGATCCAGTCCGCGCACCGGCATCGTCACCTGCTCGCTGATCAGTGAACCACCCGCCTTGGCCTTCTCTTCCCAGCCGCGCCGATAATGCGGATCGGCTGCGCCCTGTGCCAGTTTGCGCGGCAGCACCTTGATCGCCGGCTCGGGCAGAACGCAGCCCTGTTCACATTTGCCACAGCCCGTACACGCGTCCGAATGCACAGTCGGGATCAGGAGCGCATGCCTGTCGGAGCGCGGGTTATGGCGCATCTCCAGGCTGATCGCCTTGCCGATCACCGGGCATACCCGGTAGCACACATCGCAGCGCAGGCCGAGAAAGTTCAGGCAGTTCTCCTGATCGATCAGCACCGCCACACCCATCTGCGCCTTGCGGATATCCGTCAGCCTGTGATCCAGCGCGCCCGTCGGGCAGGCCTTCACGCAGGGGATGTCTTCGCACATCTCGCAGGCCACGGAACGTGCCGTGAAATAGGGCGTGCCGCTCACGATGCCATCGCCCAGCACGCCGAGTTTCAGCGTGTCATACGGGCAGGCCCGCACACACAGGCCGCAACGCACACAGGCGCCCAGAAACTGATCCTCGGGCAGCGCGCCCGGCGGGCGCAGTGCCTGTGCCGGCAAGGCGCGCGCCTGTCTGGCATACAGACTCACCCCCAAGGCCACGCCACACGCGCCGCCCATGGCGGCGGCAGAGCTGGCGAGAAAGGCGCGGCGTGAAGGATCGGGTTTCATGGGCGTGTTTGTGCGTCACATTTCACTCAGCCCTCAGGCCCGCACCACCTTGACCGCACACTTCTTGAAGTCGGTCTGCTTGGAAATCGGGCAGGTCGCATCCAGGGTCAGTTTGTTGACCAGGCGGCCTTCATCGAAGAAGGGCACGAAGATCAGGCCGACCGGGGGTTTGTTACGCCCCTGCGTTTCGACACGGGCCGTGATCTCGCCGCGCCGTGACGAGATTTTGGCCAGGGTGCCGCGCTGCAGGCCGCGTTTCTTGGCGTCATCCGGGTGCATGTAGATCACCGCTTCAGGCACGGCCTTGTGCAGTTCGGGCACGCGTCGCGTCATGCTGCCGGTATGCCAGTGTTCCAGCACACGGCCGGTGCACAGCCACATGTCGAATTCCTTGTCCGGCATTTCGGGCGGATTCTGATAGGGCAGGGCGTAGATGTTGGCGCGGCCATCCTTGTTGCCGTAGAACTTCACGCCTTCGCCTTTTTTCACATACGGATCGAAGCCTTCGCGATAGCGCCACAGAGTCTCTTTGCCATCCACCACCGGCCAGCGCAGACCGCGCGTCTTGTGATAGGTGTCGAAGTCCGCCAGATCGTGGCCGTGGCCGCGCCCGAAGGCCGCGTACTCTTCGAACAGACCCTTCTGCACATAGAATCCGTAGGCCTTGGACTCGTCGTTCATGTAGCCCGCAATCCCGTGGGCATTCACCGTGGCGACCTGAGCGAGCGGGAATTTGTTGACCGACTTGTTGGCGTAGAGCACGTCGAACATCGACTTGCCCTTGAGTTCCGGCTTCTTGGCGATCAGTTCGGCTGGCCACACTTCTTCGATCTTGAAACGTTTGGAGAACTCCATGAACTGCCACAGATCGGACTTGGCTTCGCCTGGCGCCTTGACCTGCTGACGCCAGAACTGGGTGCGGCGCTCGGCATTGCCAAAGGCGCCTTCCTTCTCGGTCCACATCGCACTGGGCAGGATCAGATCGGCGGCCTGTGCCGAGACGGTCGGATACACATCGGACACCACGACAAAGGCATTCGGATTGCGCCAGCCCGGATAGATCTCGCCATTGACGTTCGGCCCGGCCTGCATGTTGTTGGTGGTGCTGGTCCAGTAGCATTTGATCACGCCATCCTTCAGCGCGCGGCTCTGCGCCACGGCGTGCAGACCCACCTTGTCGGGGATCGTGCCTTCGGGCACCTGCCAGATTTCTTCGGCGTGTTTGCGGTGTTCCGGGTTGGTCACCACCATGTCGGCGGGCAGGCGGTGGGCAAAGGTGCCCACTTCCCGCGCCGTGCCGCAGGCCGACGGTTGGCCGGTCAGCGAGAACGGTCCGCAGCCGGGCGTGGCGATCTTGCCGGTGAGCAGGTGCACGTTGTAGATCATGTTGTTCGCCCAGGTGCCACGGGTATGCTGGTTGAAGCCCATGGTCCAGAACGAGACGATCTTCATCTTTGGATCGGCATACATGTCGCCCAGCTTCTTGAGCTTGTCGACCGGCACGCCGGAGAGTTTGGAAACTTTCTCGGCGGTGTATTCAGAGACGAACTTGGCGAACGCTTCGTAGGTATAGGGTTTGGAGTCACTTGGGTTGTTTTTCGGTTTGCCATCCGCGCCGGGGTAGCCATTGAACTTGGCATCCTTTTCCAGCGCATGGCCGGGACGCAGGCCGAAGCCGATGTCGGTCTCGCCGAGTTTGAAATTCACATGTTTGGCGATGAAATCCTTGTCTACCTTGCCTGCGCTGATGATGTGGTGGCAGATGTAGTTCAGGATTGCCAGATCGGTCTGTGGCGTGAACACGATGCCCAGATCGGCCAGATCGAAACTGCGGTGTTCGAAGGTGGATAGCACCGCCACGCGGCTGTTCTCATGCGAGAGGCGACGATCCGTGATACGGCTCCACAGGATCGGGTGCATCTCGGCCATGTTCGAGCCCCACAGCACGAAGGCGTCGGCCTGCTCGATGTCGTCGTAACAGCCCATCGGCTCGTCCATGCCGAAGGTGCGCATGAAGCCGGTGACCGCGCTGGCCATGCAGTGGCGCGCATTCGGATCGATGTTGTTGGTGCGAAAGCCGGCTTTCATCAGTTTGGATGCGGCGTAGCCTTCGAAGATGGTCCACTGGCCGGACCCGAACATCGCGACCGAGCCCGGGCCTTTCTCCTTCAGCGCCGCTTTCCATTTCTCGGCCATGATGTCGAATGCCTTGTCCCAGCTGATTGGCGTGAACTCGCCATCCTTGGCGTACTGGCCGTTCTTCATGCGCAGCAGCGGTTGGGTCAGGCGATCCGCGCCGTACATGATCTTGGACAGGAAGTAGCCCTTGATGCAATTCAGGCCGCGATTGACCGGCGCATCTGGGTCGCCCTGTGTCGCCACCACGCGCCCATTCTGCACGCCGACCAGTACCGAGCAGCCCGTGCCGCAGAAACGGCAAGGCGCCTTGTCCCAGCGCACCTCACTGGATGACTTGTCGCCAGTGGCCGCCGTAGCCGCTTGCACCAGCGGAGCGCCCATGGCGGTGGCCGTTGCGGCGGCCAGAGCCTGGGTCTTGATGAAATCGCGTCGGCTCATGGAGCCCCCGATCCGGCTCTCAGCCGGATGGCCCCCCGAGGGGGCCAAGCCAATCTTGGAGCGGTCCGGCGATTGTCTTGTGCTCATGCTCGAATCTCCTCACGTTTTGAACGGGAAAATGCGGCGGCCAGCTCGGCCGGCGTCACGTCCTCGTCGGTGTACTCATAAGCCAGGGTGGTGCCCAGAACCTCGGGCGCATTGGAGACCGCCAGAATCGAATCGCTGACGGCATAGCCTTCGCCGTCTTCGATCATGACGACGAGGCGGGTACCGTCCGGCGTCGTGCCATGCAGGCTCACGCCGGGAATCATCGCCAGCTGTGTGGCGACCGATTCCGCTTGTTCAGGGCGGATTCGCGTCAGCAAACTCACTATCTTCATGTCCTTCTCCCAAGCCGGATCAGTCTGCGCAGACTAGTCTTTTGCACCACATTGAGGCGTTGATTCACCCCTATGGGAAGTGCGCCACACTGGTGCAATCAGGGCTATTGAATGTCGCCAGGCACTCAGCTCTCCTTGATTCGTATCAAGAGGCGCGGAAGGCCAGGACTGGCGCGGGTTTGCGGGGGTCAGAGGAAACCCTGATGAGGCATTCTCAAGCGCGCAGGCGTGGCGCGATATTGGTGCCGTGGGCTTTGTGCGATGACATGCTCGAAGAGCCGCCCCCAGCCTGCCTGAGCGCGATGCATGCCTGTAGATTGAGGCGGGGGGGGCGGGTCTACAGGTAGGTGAGGCTGAGTTGCAGGCTAGCCTTGGATCTCGTTATCCGCGCCGTCGCCACCAGAGCGCGCCGGCAAGCCCCGTGAGCAGCGTGCCGGCGGCCAGCGCGGGCAGGCGGTAGTCGACGTGGCCGGACTCCGGCAGCGTCGACAGCAGGCGCACGCTGCCGCCGGATTTTTCCAGCAGCCAGACGATGAAGCGCGCATCGCTGAGCAGCATGCCACCACCACCCTGACCGAAGCCGTAGTTGAGGGCGCGCCCGCTATTCAGCGGCGTGGCAAAAGTGCAGATGCCGGTGAGGACATGGTAGCCATTGATCAGGGTGAAGGCCGGCGCACCTGAGTCGCCTCCGCTGACCATGGATTCACGGGCATTCCCCAGTGTTGGTCCGCCCATCGCGCCGTCGCCATCCGGACCGTCGAAGTCGTAAAGAAAGAAACTGCTGCTGCGGCCGCTGGCGTCGACGCTGGGTCTCAGCGTGTCGAGCATGTTCTCGCCCACGCGTTTGATGTTTGCATCGCCGCCACTGGTGTTGCCGAGATCGCCGGTGCCTGATGCGCCGTAGCCCACCAGCGTCAGCAAGGTCTGGCCGGGCACGGGTGGCAGATCGTTGATTGGATAGAGCGGCACGCCTTCGGGTAGATCGTCGCTCAAGGTGAGCAGCGCCAGGTCGTCATACGGGAAGGCGTAGCCGGGGAAGACTTCGACTTGCGTCACAACAAGCGCCTGCCCCTGATTGCCGCTGATGTTCAGCACGAGGCTGATACCGGCGCCATCGCCGTTCTTGCCGCCGGCCACGTGTGCGGCGGTGAGGATGTGGCGCGGCGCTACCGCGACAGCGCTGTACACGCCATTGCCGACACGCAAGGCAACGACGCCAGCCCAGGCCGACTCAGGGCTGTTGGCGTCGATTCGCGCTTGCGGCGAATCCGGCGCCGTACCGGCCATCATCGCCAGACAGGGCAGGGCCACGGTGGCCCAGGCGATCAGTGCGCATGCGCGGAAAATCGGGCGCATCAGGGCTTGCTCTGAGGGCCCGAGGCGGTCGCCTTGGCCGCTTTGGCGGCCTGTTTTTCCGCGTGCTCGCGCTGGCGTCGCGCGTAGCGTTCCTTGTCTTCAATGGCTTTCTGGGCGCGTTCTGCCGCGGCCTTGGCGCCTGCCTGTTTTCTTTGCTCGGCTTCGCTGATGCGCTGAGTCCGAGCCTGATCGGCTTTGGCCTGGGCTGATGGCGGGACTGCCGCGCTGGGCGCTGTTTTTATAGCAGGCATGCCGGAGAGTGGCTTGGCGCTTGGCTGCGGAGCCTGCTTGGCTGAAGACTGGCTGGCTGCGGGCATTGGCGAGGTGCTCGGTGCGGGCGCTTGTTTTGCGGCGTTTTCGATTTCGAGCTGGCGGGCTTTGGCCGTGCGGTCGAGCTGATTGGCGTCGATCTCCAGCTGGCGTACCACGCTGATGCGCTCGATGTATTCTGCGCGCACATCGTCGCGGCAGGCGTTGACCAGAAACTTTGCATAGCAGGCGGCGTTGTCGCGTTTGCGGATCGCCTCTATTTCGCTTCGTCGCTTGTCGGCATCCCGGCGCATCTGGGCGGCGCGGGTCTGTTGGGCTTTGGCTTCTTCGAGGGTTTGTGGCGGCGCCGGCAGCGAGGCCGAAGGCGTCGGGACGGGCGGCGCGGCCAGCACCCAGGCGGCAGGGAGCAGGAGCAGGGGCAGGAGAATGCAAAGCTTCTTGAGTGACATGCTTGGATGGGCCGTTCGGGCCTGTAAAATGCGGTTCGCCTCCATTGTCACAGACCCTTGCACCTTGATCCAGTTCCGTAATCTCGCGCTTGCGCGTGGCGCCCGTCGCCTCATCGATAATCTCACCCTCCAGATCCATCCTGGCTGGCGCGTCGGCGTCGTCGGGGCGAACGGCACGGGCAAGTCCAGCCTGTTTGCCCTGCTGCGTGGCGAGCTGCATCAGGACATGGGTGATCTCGATATTCCCACCGGCTGGTCCATCGCCCACGTGGCGCAGGAAACGCCGGCGCTGACGACTTCGGCGCTGGAATATGTGCTCGATGGCGACGCTGAACTGCGCCGCGTGCAGCGCGATCTGCTGGCGGCCGAAACCGCGCACGACGGCCACCTGATCGGTGAGCTGCACACGCGCCTGCAGGAGATCGATGGCTACTCGGCCAATGCACGCGCCAGCACGCTGCTGCATGGCCTGGGTTTTGGCGACGCGGATTTCGCGCGGCCGGTGTCGGACTTCTCCGGCGGCTGGCGCATGCGCCTGAATCTGGCGCAGGCGCTGATGTGCCGTTCGGACTTGCTGCTCCTCGATGAGCCGACCAATCACCTCGATCTGGATGCGGTGGTGTGGCTGGAACGCTGGCTCGCCGCCTATCGCGGCACGCTGCTGTTGATCTCGCACGATCGTGATTTTCTCGATGCCTGCGTGACCCACATCGCCTTCCTCGAAGCGCAGAAGCTGACGCTGTACACCGGCGATTACGACAGTTTCGAGGATCAGCACGCCGCGCAGCTGGCGCAGCAGCAATCCTTGTTCGAGAAGCAGCAGCGCGAAGTCGCGCACCTGAAAAAATATATCGACCGCTTCCGTGCCCAGGCCACCAAGGCGCGTCAGGCGCAGAGCCGGATCAAGGCGCTGGACCGCATGGAGCGCATCACCGCCGCCCACGTCGACACGCCTTTCGATTTCGTCTTCCCCGAGCCGGATCGCGCGCCCGACCCGATGGTCACGCTGAAAGACGTGCAGCTCGGTTATGGCGACAAGATCATCATCAACAAGCTGAAACTCGAATTGCGCCCAGGCGCGCGCATCGGCCTGCTCGGCCCCAACGGCGCGGGTAAATCCACCCTGATCAAGCTGCTGGCGGGTGAGCTGGCGGCGCAGAGTGGCTCGACTCTGTTCGGCAAGGGCGTGGTCTTCGGCTACTTCGCCCAGCATCAGCTGGAGCAATTGCGCCCGAACGAGTCGCCCTTGCAGCATCTGGTGCGTCAGGAGCCGCTGACGCGCGAGCAGGATCTGCGCGACTACCTCGGCGGTTTCGACTTCCGTGGCGGCATGGTCGATACACCAGTCGGGCCGTTTTCGGGCGGAGAAAAATCGCGCCTGGCGCTGGCTCTGCTGATTCGCCACAAACCGAATCTGCTGCTGCTCGATGAGCCGACCAATCACCTCGATCTGGAGATGCGCCACGCGCTGACGCTCGCACTGTCGGAATACGAAGGCAGCATGGTGCTGGTCAGTCACGACCGCGCTTTGCTGCGCACGGTCTGCGATGAATTCTTGCTGGTGGCCGATGGCGTGGCCCAGCCTTTTGACGGCGACATCGAGGATTACCTCGTGTGGCTGGATGAGCGCCGCAACCGTGAAGCCGCCGCCAATGTAGGTGACGACAAGCTGGCGCGCATCGCCGCGCGCGAGGCTGACAAACAGGATCGGCAGGCCAGGCTGCAACGCCGTCGCCCGCTGGTGAAGGAGTTTGAGCAGCTGGAGCGCAAGCTGGCTGGCTGGCAGGGCGAGAAGAAGCTGCTCGACGAGCGCCTGTCCGACCCGGCCCTGTATGCCAGCGGCGATAACGCGCTGGTGCAGACCCTGCTCAAGCGTCAGGGCGAACTGGCGCAGAGCATCGACGTGGGCGAGGAACGCTGGCTGGAAATCCAGACCGAGCTGGAAGAGATCGGCGAGCTTTGACCGCCTGCGGCGGAGTTCCGAGTGCTGAGCAATGAGTGCTGAGTGGGCATGCTTGCAGAGCCGCGCCCAGTAAGTCTTTTCGGGCAGGGGTGCTGAAGATGCTTGCCGGGCGCGGCTCTCGGGATAGGGCGTGGCGGTTTTGCAGGAACGGCTTCAGCCGCGAAAATCATTCGCGCCTGAAGCCGCTCTTGTGGGGCTAATGCCGTTCAAACAGGCCGGTGTTTTATTCCTGCCCCTGATTACTCCAGTCCCTGACTAGCCAAATACTCTTCGTAAGTGCCCGGGTAGTCGATGATCTGGCCGTCGCCCTTGATTTCGATGATGCGCGTGGCCAGTGAATCGACGAATTCGCGGTCGTGCGAGACGAAGATCAGGGTGCCGTCGAACTTGTCCACGCCCGAGTTCAGCGACTCGATCGATTCCATGTCGAGGTGGTTGGTCGGCTCGTCCATCAGCAGCACGTTCTTGCGCTGCAGCATCAGCTTGCCGAAGAGCATGCGGCCTTGCTCGCCGCCCGAGATCACCTTGACGGATTTTTTCACGTCGTCGCCCTGGAACAGCAAGCGGCCCAGCGTGCCGCGGATCAGGGTGATGGCGTCGTCGCCGTCGTAACCGCCTTCGCGCACATAGCCCGAGATCCAGTCGGTCAGGTTCAGGTCTTCGGCAAAATCCGTTGAATGATCCTGAGCGTAATAGCCGGGGCGGGCCTTCTCGGCCCACTTGATGTGACCGGATTGCGGCTTGAGATCGCCGACCAGCAGCTTGAGCAGCGTCGTCTTGCCGACGCCGTTCTCGCCGATGATCGCCACGCGCTCACCGGCCTCGAAGGTTGCCGTGAATTTCTTGATGATCTTGCGATCCGGCTCGTAACCGAAGCTGATGTTGTCGATTTCGACGGCATGGCGGTGCAGCTTTTCCTTCTCGTCGTAATCGAAACGGATCCAGGGATACTGGCGGCTGGAGGGCTTGAAGTCCTCGATCTTGATCTTCTCGATCTGCTTGGCGCGGCTGGTCGCCTGACGCGCCTTGGACTTGTTGGCCGAGAAGCGGCGCACGAATTCCTGCAGCTCGGCGACCTTTTCCTTGGCCTTGGCGTTCTGCGCCTGCTGGCGCTCGCGCACCTGCGTCGAGGCTTCCAGATAATCGTCCCAGTTGCCCGGATAGATCTGGATGCGGCCGTAATCCAGATCGGCGGTGTGGGTACACACCTGATTCAGGAAGTGGCGATCGTGGCTGATGATGATCATCGTGCTGCTGCGGTTGTTCAGCACGTTTTCCAGCCAGCGGATGGTGTTGATGTCCAGATTGTTGGTCGGCTCATCCAGCAGCAGGATGTCCGGATTCGAGAACAGCGCCTGGCACAGCAGCACGCGCAGCTTCCAGCCCGGCGCCACTTCGCTCATCGGACCATTGTGCTGGCTGGTGGGAATGCCCACGCCCAGCAGCAGCTCACCGGCACGCGCCTCGGCCGTATAGCCGTCGTATTCGGCGAACTGATGTTCCAGCTCCGCCGCATGCATGTAGTCGTCTTCCGTGGCCTCAGGGTTCGCGTAAATCGCGTCCTTTTCCTTCATGCATGCCCACATCTGCTCGTGGCCCATCATCACTACGTCCATGACCCGCACGTCTTCGTAGCCGAACTGATCCTGACGCAGGAAGGCCATGCGCTCGCCCGAATCCAGAGCCACGTTGCCGGCGGATTGTTCCAGCTCGCCGGCCAGAATTTTCATGAAGGTGGATTTACCGGCGCCGTTGGCACCGATCAGGCCATAGCGATTGCCATCGCCGAACTTGATCGAAACGTTTTCAAACAGGGGCTTGGCCCCGAACTGCATGGTGATGTTGTTGGCGATAAGCACTGCGAATTCCCTGAATAACCGGCGTCCCGACGAATGTCGAGGCGGAAAAGGCGTCAATTCTAGCGCACTGCAAAAATCGCCGATAGCTCAACGGCTTGCGTCGGCACAAAGCCAGGCAAAAGGCCCAAAAGAGGCGGCTCACCTATCCGGCAAGGTTCTTTAGCCGTAAAAAATTGTTACCGATGCCATCCCTGTTTCGATCAGGTGTGGCTTTTGTGTGACTTAGTTCGCAATCCAAGTCATTTATGAGCGAAATCAATTCACAAATACCCTCGGCTTGTTGTAGGATTTTCACCTACTGTCATTGCAGGCGGATTGCTGGAAAGCCTGCTTCACGGACGCTGCATGCAGAAGGCAGGCCGGTGTCAGTTGCAAATTTTATGGCAAGCCGCACCGCGAGCAAGCCGATTAACCAGGAGGATGGACAGATGGTCAAGAAGTTCAGTGGTAAAGGGGTGGCGGCAGCATTGGTCGTCAGTTTGGTTCTGGCGGCTTGCGGTGGCGGTGGCGGCAGTGATGGTGGCAGCAGCACGCCGGCAGCGACGACATCTTCTTCGAGCAGCTCATCGTCTTCTAGCAGCTCCAGCTCGTCGTCCTCGTCGAGCAGCTCTTCTTCAAGCTCTTCGGGTGCGGGTTCTTCTTCCTCTAGCAGCTCCAGCTCCTCTTCTTCGTCGAGCAGCTCCAGCTCATCTTCCGGTGGCGTTGTCGTTCCTCCTGTTGTAGTTCCAGTTACGACCACGTGGGGCTTCAGCGATGCAGCTTATTCCGCATCCGGTACGACACTTTTTGCTGCTGCATATGCCGCAGCAGCGGATAACGGTATCGGCACCGTTGGCCCTGTTACGGTCGATGGCTTGTCTTTCTATTCGACCAAGGCAAGCGTGCTGCGTTATCGTCCAGCAGGCTCAGCCAACAATGCTACGACCACCAGCATCTGGAATACCAACGGATCGTTCTTTACTAGCGATGCGACAACAATGGGCGCAGTAGGCTCTCTGGTAACTGCAGGCGCTACCGTTGGCACCGTTCGGACCTATATGGCGATTCCGGTAACCGCTGGTACGGCATTTACTGTGACGGTTGCTTACAAGCAGACGTCTAGCACGGCGACGTTGGGCAAAGTAGCACTGCTCGGTAGTGACGATATGGTGTTGGTTGCTAAAGAAGCGGGGATCTCTACTGCGGCAGCAACAGGCGATACGATCACCTATTCCGGTGTTGCGGGTCATGCTTACACGAGCGTGAAACTCTTCTACGGTCGCGAAAATGATATCTCTGGTACAGCCGGCAAAGCATCGGGTGGCATCAACATCACCGAGATTGTTCGTGTTCAGTAATACGTAGTCTTCCGGGGTAGTTTCCGAGGTTGAAGCTCCCCCGGCTTATGTAAAAAGGCCCCGCCTTCGGACGGGGCCTTTTTTATGCATGTCATGAAGAGGCTTGTGCAGTATGGTTCTTGCAGCAGGGCGTCTGCAGAGCCTCGCCCATTCTGCCTGTGCAGCATACCTAGCGGAAGAAGCCCGCCCCATGAGGCTCTGCGGACAGGTCTATTTTTTCTCGCCCCAGCGCGCCATCAGCTGATGCGCTACGCCCAATTGATCCAGAATCCGCGCGACGACGAAATCGACCAGATCCTGCACCGTCTGCGGGTGATGGTAGAAACCGGGGTTGGGCGGCAGGATGACGACGCCCATGCGCGACAGACGCAACATATTTTCCAGATGCAGGGTGGAGAAGGGTGCTTCGCGCGGCACGATCACCAGCTTGCGACCTTCCTTGAGGCATACGTCGGCGGCGCGCTCGATCAGGTTGCTGGACAGGCCGGCCGCCACCGAAGCCAGGGTGCCCATGGTGCAGGGGCAGATGACCATCGCGTCCGGCGGGTTGGTGCCAGAGGCAATCGGCGCGAACCACTCCTCGCGGCCATACACGACGAGTTGATCGGGCTTGGCGCCGAGGCGGGCGCTGAGCATGGCGGCGGTCTCAGTCGTGTTGCTGCTCAGGCTCAGATCCATTTCCTGTTTGGCGACAATCTGCGCGGCCTGGGTGTAAACCAACTGCACACGACAATCTGCGGCGAGCAGGCTTTCGATCAGGCGCAGGCCGTAAGGCATGCCGGAGGCGCCGGTGAGGGCGACGGTGATGGTGATGGTTTTTATCGTCATCGCAAGTCGTGAGTCGCTAGTGGCAAGTCGCCAATTCTACGGTGCATCGGCTGTTTCGACTCGCGACTCGCGACTTGCGACTTGCGACGCCTTATCAGCGACTGGCGAATCTGCCAGCAGCCTAGCCGTAATCAGACCATTGACTGCGCCGAAGAAGGTGGCGGTGGCGGAGAAGATTGGCCACAGGCCCCAAAGACCTTCGTGAGGCACCAGCCAGACGCGGGCCAGCAGCATCTGTCCGCCGATATGGGCGAAAGCGGCGAGGACCGACAGGCTGACCGGGCCGAACCAGCGGCGCGGCAGGTGTACGGCAACAGACAGTAGCGCGAGCGTGCACAGGGTGCCGGCGAGGCTGAGGAAGAAGCCCGGAGCAAACAGCTGGCCGAGCAACAGGCTGGTGGCGAAGACGCGCAGTAGCGCGACCCAGGCGGCTTCGGACCAGCCGTGGCGCAGTAGCACCAGCAACACGACGATATTCGCCAGGCCCGGTTTGACGCCGGGCAGAGGCGTCGGAATGGCGGCTTCGGCAATTGACAGGACGATGGCGGCTGCCGCGTAGCGGGCGACGCGGTGGTCGGAGGCATCGGCGCGGATGAAGGTTTGGGTCATCAAGCGAGTAGCGTGCTTCTGAATTGATGAAGCCACGTCAAGCCAGGAATGACGGCGAAGGGGGCGCTTCGTTGTTTGCGAAGCAGCATTCTGGAAGCTGCCGTGGGCTCACCTGAGCAGAGAAAGTTGTGATGGGGGCAAATGTCGGCATTCATATCGACTTGCCTGTCTGTAAAAGCCCGCAATTGTGCTCTCCTGGTTCAATAACTCATCGAATCATAGGCGGCGCGCCGGCCGGTGAGTTGCAGGCTGACTTCATTCGGTGCGCAGATCGCCGCTGCGCCGCTGCGTGACAACCAGCCCTGCTTCACGCAGTACTGACGCTGGCCGGGGTCGGAGGCCACGCGAGCGCGCCCCGGTTGGACTTCGATATGGGTGATGCCGAGCGGCCCCTTGACTTCGAATCGGGCGGAGCGATCCAGCGGCAGGCTGGCGACGGTCTGTCCACCGGCACGCACGATGGCCGTGGTTGGCAGATCCGGCCCCCACAGGGTCAACCCGGCGGCCAGAGTAGCGCCGAAGGCGGCGAGGATCACCAGATAATCGCCGGGGAGCAGCAGGGCGAGCCAGTGACGTACCGATATCCTCGTGGAGAGCCGCATCAGGCGGACTTCTTCAGCCCGGCATCGAGCGAGCGATGCCGCACCATGACCTTGGCTTGATCGGCGAATTCCCGCGCCAGCCATTCGGCCAGATACACTGAGCGGTGCTGGCCGCCGGTGCAGCCAATGGCCACGGTGAAGTAGCTGCGGCCGTCGTGGCAGAACGAGGGCAGCCAGTCGGCGATGAACTTTCTGATGTCCTGTGCCATACGCAGGGCATCGTCCGAAGCCTGCATGAATTCGATCACGGGCTGATCCAGGCCGGTGAGGCCGCGCAAGGCCGGGTCATAAAAGGGATTGGGCAGGCAGCGCACGTCGAAGACGAAGTCGGCATCCACCGGCAGGCCGTGCTTGAAGCCGAAGGACTGGAACAGCAAAGTCGGCCCGGCACTGGGGGCGGATTCGATCAGCTCGCGAATCCAGCCGCGCAACACGTTCGGGTGCAGGGCGCTGGTGTCGATGCGATGGCCGAGTTCGGCGATGCGGGTCAGCAGGTGGCGTTCATGGCTGATCGATTCCTGCAGGGTCTTGCCGTCTTCGGCCAAGGGATGACGCCGACGCGTTTCCGAGAAACGCGCGATCAGGGCTTCATCACGCGAGTCCAGGAAAATGAAGCGCAGGTCGCGTACCAGTTCACGTACATGGGTAATTACTTCGGGCAGGGCTTCGATGCTGGCGCCGGAGCGCACATCCACAGCCACGCCGACGCGGGTGTAGCCCTCTGCCTGGAGTTGCCCGATGAGCTGGGGCAACAGGGTGGAGGGCAGATTGTCGACGCAGTAATAGCCGGTGTCTTCGAGCAGTTTGAGGGCGATACTCTTGCCGGAGCCGGAGAGGCCGCTGATCAGGGTGAGTTGCATGGGTTACTGTGCCAAGACGGGTCTGCAAGCCGAAGGATAACGAAAATCAGCGCCGCAGGGTCTGTTGCCAAGCCTCGTGGGCGGCGCGGCGCTGCGCACAGCGCGCCAGAATGGCTTCGCGCTCTGCCGCATCGGCACTGTGCCAGCCGGTGATTTCATCAAGCGTGCGAAAGCAGCCGACGCAGGTATTGTTGCGATCATCCAGACAGCAGTCGCGTACGCAAGGCGAGGCGGGAAGCTCGGCGGCCATAGCTCAGAAGCCCCGGAAAAATGAAGCGGAGTGCAACGCAGCGCTTCTGACGCGACGCCCCGACGATGACAGTACATCCAGTACGGCAAGGAGGGGCAACAAAGTCAGAATCATTTTTTGGGGCTTCTACCAGCTGAGCTTGCGCCCGGTGTAGTCAAGGAAGCAGCCGTTGTCGTCGGCTGACAGGTCGTCGATGACTTTGCGCAATCCTTCAACCGATTCGCTGACGCTGATCGCGGCGTTGGGGCCGCCCATGTCGGTGCGCACCCAGCCCGGATGCAGGCTGATGACGGTGGCGCCTTGTGGCCCGAGTTCGTTGGCTGCGACTTTCACCAGCATGTTGGCGGCGGCTTTGGAGCAGCGATAGGCCAGGGCATCGGTGCCACTGGTTTCGGTGATCGAGCCCATTTTCGAGGACATCACCGCGATTACGCCGCCGGCCCGTGCCACGCAGGAGCCGAAGGCCTGGATCAGACGCATCGGTCCGAGCACATTGGTGTGCATCACGGCATCGAAGGTGTCGTCGCCGGGGGCGGCAAAGCTGCCCGTGTCGGGCCCGAAAACGCCCGCATTGACGATCAGCAGATCCAGCGGCGCATCATCAAAATGCCAGCTCAGCGCGGCGACCGAATTGACGTCCGTGACATCCAGTGTCTGCAGGTCGACGTTGGCCGGAGCCCAGCCTTTGGCTTGTTCTGGCGCGCGGCAGCCAGCGATTACGTGCCAGTCTTCCGCCGCATACTGCACGGCGAACTCCAGGCCGATGCCGCGACTGGCGCCAGCGATAAGTACGGTCTTGCTCATGGGTGTGGCCTCGGATCAGAATGGGTACATGACACTGAGCTGAGGATTATGTGCCCATGCCGGCGCGAAGGCTAGACGGCGGCCCTCAAAGCTTGCATCCGGCGATGCTGCGGTGCATCATCAGTCTGAAATCTTCAGCGGGTTTATCGGCATGTCGGCTCCACCCCTCCGTCATCCCTTTTCTGATGCGCCTGCAGGCGTTGCGCGCCTGGAAGTCGCATCCGGCGTGCACTGGCTGCGTTTTGCCTTGCCCTGGAGCCTGAACCACATCAACCTGTGGCTGATTGAAGATGGTGGCAGTCTGGCCATCGTCGATACCGGCCTGGGCGATCCGCCTACGCGTGGACTGTGGACCGAGCTGATTGCGACCCTGGAGCGTCCGATCAGCAAGATCATCGTGACCCATTACCACCCCGATCACATCGGTAACGCCGACTGGCTTTCACGGGCGACCGGTGCACCGGTATGGATGTCGATGAGCGAATTCATGCTGGCGCATGCCGTTCATGGCCAGACCAGCGGTTATGGCATGAGCAGCATGCTCGGCCACTTCCGCCATCACGGCCTGGATGAAGAGCGTCTGGCGAAAATGGAGGCGCGCGGCAATGTGTATGAGCGCGGCGTGCCGACCTTGCCGACACAGATCCAGCGCATGCTCGATGGCGACGTGTTGCGCATTGGCAATCGTGATTGGCGGGCCATTGCCGGCTACGGCCATTCGCCCGAGCATATTTCGCTGCATTGTGCCGAGGCCGGCGTGCTGATTTCTGGCGACATGCTGTTGCCGCGCATCACCACCAATATCAATGTGCCCGCCGCGATGCCGGACGAAGATTCGGTCGGGCGCTTTCTGGCTTCCTTGCAGCGTTTCGTGCCGCTACCGATGGACACGCTGGTGTTGCCGGCGCACGGTTTGCCCTTCCGTGGCCTGCATGCCCGAATAGGCCAACTCGTGGCCCACCACGCCGAGCGCGATGCAACAATGCTCAAAGGCCTGACGGAGCCGCGCAGCGCTGCCGAGCTGCTGCAGACGCTGTTTACGCGGCCGCTGGATGCGCACCAGTTGATGTTTGCCATGGGCGAGGCCATCGCCCATCTGAATCATTTGTGGCACCGAGGATTGCTGCGCTGCACTAAAGAAGATGGCGCCCCCATCCGTTACCAATCCATCACGCTTCCTCAGCTTCATTCTTAGCCTCATCAACCCCTCTTTCAGGAGTCTGTTCCATGGCTGCCCCCAAAATCGAAGCACCCAAGCCCGAGCTGGCCAACCATCAGGAGATGGCCAAGACCTACGCCGAAGTGGCGCAGCGCGCTTCCAAGCTGCTCAACGCGCATATGCAGCGCGAGATGAAAAAGGGCATCCAGCCGCCCAGCGACGAGCTCGGCGTGGCCCAGGCTTTCATGGACATGATGAACAAGCTGCTGGCCAATCCGTATCGGCTGGCGCAGAACCAGATGAATCTGGTGTGGGACTACTTCTCGCTGTGGCAGCACTCCATGCAGCGCATGTGGGGCCTGTCGCCCGACGCGGTCGCCAGCCCGGCCACCGGCGACAAGCGTTTCAAGCATGAAGACTGGCAGGATCACTTCCTCTTCGACTTCGTCAAACAAAGCTATCTGATCGCCGCGCGGCATATTCACGACACGGTTTCCGGCGTCGAGGGTCTGGACGAAGGCACGCAGAAGAAGGTCAACTTCTACACCCGCCAATATATTGACGCGATTGCCCCGTCGAACTTCGCGCTGACCAATCCCGAAGTCTTTCAGGAAACCATCCGCAGTCACGGCCAGAACCTGATCAAGGGCTTCAACAATTTGCTGCAGGATGTCGAAGAAGGCGATGGCAGCCTGCGTATCCGCATGACCGATACCTCGGCCTTCGAGCTGGGCAAGAACGTCGCCACCACGCCCGGCAAGGTCGTGTTCCAGAACGAGCTGATGCAGCTGCTGCAATACACGCCGACGACTGCCAAGGTCAGCAGCCGTCCGCTGCTGATTGTGCCGCCGTGGATCAACAAATACTACGTGCTGGATCTGCGCGAAAAGAACTCCTACATCAAATGGTCGGTCGATCAGGGTCATACCGTCTTCGTGATCAGCTGGGTCAATCCCGATGTCAAGATGGCGGGCAAGGGCTTTGACGATTACATGAGCGAAGGCGTGCTGGCGGCTGTGGATGCAGTGATCGAGCAGACTGGTGCCAAGGAAATCAATGCCGCCGGCTACTGTCTGGGTGGCACCCTGCTCGGCACAACGCTGGCCTATATGGCTGCGAAAAAAGACAAGCGCATCGCTTCGGGCACCTTCTTCACCTCGCTGCTGGATTTCTCGCAGCCCGGCGAGCTGGGTGTGTTCATTGACGAAGAGCAGGTCCAGGCGTTGGAAAAGAAGATGGCCGAACGCGGCTATCTGGAAGGCTCCGAGATGGCCGGCACCTTCAACATGCTGCGTGCCAACGATCTGATCTGGTCCTTCGTGGTGAATAACTACCTGCTCGGCAAGGATCCCTTCCCCTTCGATCTGCTCTACTGGAATTCTGACTCCACGCGTCTGCCGGCGAAGATGCACAGCTTTTATCTGCGCAAGATGTATCTGGAAAACGCGCTCGTCAAGCCCGGCGGCGTCGAGGTCTGCGGGGTCAAGATTGATCTCTCCAAGATCAAGGTGCCGTGCTACTTCATTTCAACTGTCGAAGACCACATTGCCCCCTGGAAGAGTACCTATACCGGCGCTCAGCGCATCAGCAGCGACGTGCGTTTCGTGCTCGGTGGCTCGGGCCATATCGCCGGCATCGTCAATCCGCCTGCGGCCAACAAATATGGCTTCTGGGTACGTGACGACGACAAGCGCCCGGAAGACTGCGAAGCCTGGCTGGAAGGCGCCAAGCATCAGGCCGGCTCATGGTGGACCGATTGGCAGGCCTGGGTGAAAGCGCAGGACAGCACGGAAGTCGCCGCACGCGATCCGGCCAAGGGCAAGTTCAAGGTGCTGGAAGACGCGCCGGGCTCTTACGTGAAAGCGCGTCTGGACAAGAGCCCGAAGTAAACGCAATTCACGCAAAAAGCGGGGCGCTGGCTGAAGAGCCGCGGCCCGCTTGTGTTTACGGCATGCCTGCTTGTACAGGCAATGTGGGTGCGGCTCTCCGGACAGGCTCTAGCCTGCCAACGCCGCCGCCTTGGCCCGCTGTTTGCCCAGAATGCGGCGCCGCGCGGCGCGCGCCAGCGGTGTCCAGCTGAGCCAGTACCAGCGCAGCGCCACCGACACGCCGCGTAGACATTCATCGGCCATGTAACCCAGCCAGATGCCCGGCAGGCCGTAGCCGAAATGGATGCCGAGCAGCCAGGCCAGCCCCGTGCCCATCACCACATTGACGTAGATATTCACCTTGGCCGGATAGCGCGCGTCGCCGGCTGCGCGCAACGCGCCGGTGATCAGGATGTTCAGGCTGCGGCCCTGACCTGCCAGCAACTCGATGGCCAGGATGCTGCCGAGCAGAACCGGCACCGCCGGGTTGTCCGAGAACAGCGCGATGGCCTGCGGCATGATCAGCCAGGCCAGCATGCCGCCAATGGCCGTGGCGATCAGGCCGATCCGCAGCGAGCGCCGCAGCAGCGTATTGGCTTGCTGCAGATGACCTGCGCCGACATGATGGCCGATGATGATTTCGGTGCCGCTGGCCACTGCGTTGACCACCATATTCACCATGCCATTGATCTGCATGGCGTAAGCGTGCACAGCCAGCGCTGCCGTGCCCAGGCTTCCCGCCATGGCCACCGTGGCCATGAAGCAGACGCGGAAGCCGATCTTCTCGCCCGCACTGGGCAGGCCGATGTGCAGGATCGCCGACAGCGGCTCGCGTGCGACCCGCAGCGCATCATGCAGGCGCAGCGAGATGCCCAGGTGCCGTGCCCACACCCACAGCAGCAAGCCGAAGACCAGCAGGCGCGAGGCCAGCTGGCCGTAAGCCAGACCCATCACGCCGAGTGCCGGAATCGGCCCGACGCCGAACACCAGCGGCGCGCTGACCAGCAGGTGCAGCAGGTTCATGGCCATCACCAGACGCATCGAGATCTGGGTGAACGTGAAGGCGCGCAGCACCGCAAACATGGTGATGTTGATCGCCTCCACCGCCAGCGCGCAGGCAATCGCCCGCATGAAGGGCACGGCCATGTTCATCAGCTCGGGCGGCAGGAACAGCAGGCGCAGCAAGCCTTCCGGCCAGGCGCCGACCAGCAGTGCCGCGGCCAGCCCCAGCCACACCGAGCAGGCAAAGCCGGCACGCGCATGTGCGCGTGCCCCATCGGCATCGCCTGCGCCCCGGTGCTGCGTCACCATCACGCTGGCGCCCATGCTGACCACCCGGAAAATACGGTCAAACACCATGCGCAATTGATTCGACAGGCCGAACACGGCCACCGCCGCCGCCGACACATGCCCGGCCATCCACAGGCCCAGCGTGCCGATCAGCATGAATAGCGCCATCTCGACAAAGATCGGCCAGGACAGGGTGTAAAGATCGAGATCGGCGTGAGCGAGGGCTTTGTTTGCAGGTTTCATGCTGGCGAGTATCGCGCTTCGGCAGGCAAAGATTTTGATCGGAATTTGCGTATTGCGGTGGCTGCGCCCAAACGGTTTCCAGCTTCCAGTGGGGCCGTCAAACGATACCTGAATCCACCAGGGGCTCGGTCGCTTGGCGTTAAGAAGGCGACGGGATTCTCCCAGAGACAGCCCGAAGAGCCTCGCCCCGCTTGCGTTTACAGCATGCCTGTTTGCAGATCCAATACCCGCGCGGCTGTTCAGGCAGGCTCGCTACGGCGCCTCCACCAGCTCCGCCCAGGCCGCGACAAAGCCCTGCACGCGGGGCGAGTCTTCTTTCTGGCGGGTGGCCAGCGCCATGATCAGGTGCGCGCCTTCGTCACGCAAAGGTACGAAGCGCACGCCGGAAATCTGTACTACGGCCAGCGGCGCGGGCAGCACGGCGATGCCCATGCCGGCGGCGACCAGACCGATCTGGGTCAGTGCTTCCTGTGCCTCTTGCGCCACGCGCGGGGCGAAGCCGGCCTTGGCGCACAGGCGGCGCAGGTATTCAACGACGCTGGCGCCGATGGAGGCGGGATAGCAGATGAAGGCTTCGTCCTGACATTCGGCCAGTGACACGTCGCTGCGCCCGGCGAGCCGATGGTCCTCGGGCAGCACCAGACACAGCCGGTCCTGACGCAGAATCTGCATGCGGATGCCATCCGGCGCGGCGGATTCGTTGAAGCGCACGAAGCCGATGTCCAGTTCGCCACGCTGCAGGGCGGCGAACTGGACGTGGGTGGTCATCTCGCTCAGGCGCAGGCTGACCGCCGGGAAGGCTGCGCGGTAATGACGCAGCAGGTTGCGGATGTCCGGAATCAGCAAGCCGCTGGAGGTGAAGCCGATGCGCAGCTCGCCTGCCCCGCCGCGCGCGATGCGTTGCAGTTCGTCGGCCACATCGGCGCTGGCACCCAGAATTTCACGCGCACGCACGAGCAGGTGCTGGCCGGCTTCGGTGAGCTGTACGCTGCGCTTGGTGCGGATGAACAGGGCAACGCCCAGCTCCGCTTCCAGCGCCTGGATTTGCTGGGACAGCGGCGGCTGGCCGATGTGCAGGCGGGCGGCGGCGCGCGTAAAGTGCAGCTCTTCGGCGACCGCCAGAAAGTAACGCAGATGGCGCAGCTCCATTCATATCTCCAGACTCTTAGTTGAGCCTTAAATATATATTGGACTAAGCCTGCGACCAAACTTAAGATGCCTGAAACGTCTTTTCAACGGAGCTTTTCCCCATGACCGACCGCTACGCCATCATCGGCAACCCCATCGCCCAGGCCAAATCCCCGGCCCTGCAGACCGCCTTTGCCCAGCAGTGCGGGCAGGACATGGAATATGGCGCGATCTTCGCCGAACTGGATGGCTTCGTGGCCGGCGTGCGGGCGTTCCAGCAAAGCGGCGGCAAGGGCATGAACATCACCATGCCCTTCAAGCTCGAAGCCTTCGAACTGGCCGACGAGCTGACTCCGCGCGGCCGTGCAGCCGGCGCGATCAACATGTTCACCCTGCGTGCCGACGGCACGATCCTCGGCGATAACACCGATGGTTTTGGCATCATGCGCGACATCACCCACAACCTCCGGCGCAGCCTCAAGGGCGCACGCGTGCTGCTGCTGGGCGCTGGCGGCGCGGTGCGTGGCACCTTGCTGCCATTGTTTGACGAGGCGCCCGCTGAGATCTTCATCGCCAACCGCACCGCCAGCAAAGCGGTGGAACTGGCCGCCGAATTCGGCGCACAGGCCGGCGTCATCAAGCTGGCTGGCGGCGGGTTTGCCGATATTGCCGGGCGCTTCGACGTGATCATCAACGGCTCGGCTTCCAGTATGACCAATGACGTGCCGCCGCTGCCGGCGGGCGTGTGGGACAAGGATTCACTGGCCTACGACATGGCCTACAAGAAAGAGCCGACCGCTTTCGTCCTCGCCGCGCAGGCTGCTGGCGTGGGCCAGACCAGCGACGGTCTGGGCATGGTCATCGAGCAGGGCGCCGAGTGCTTCTTCCTGTGGCGCGGCCAGCGTCCGGACACCGCGCCGGTGATTGCGGCGCTCAGGGCGGCATGATTTCTGTAGGTGCGGCTTCAGCCGCACACCGCGTGTGGATGGCGGACTGACGTCCGCCCTACACCCCCAGTTCCCAGTTTCTAATTTCCAGTTCCAAAAAAGTGACCCAAGAACTCCTGATCCTGCTGCCCATCTGCTTCATCACCGGTGCCATCAACGCAGCCATCGGCGGCGGTGGCTTGATTGGCATTCCGGCCTTTTACAACGTCCTCACCACCTTTTCACCCGCCCAGATCATGGGCGTGGACAAGCTGTCCTCGGTGATGGGGCATGGCATGTCGATCCGCCAGTACGCGCGCAACATGAACCTGCCCTGGCGCCTGATGTTGCCCACCGCGGTGACGGCTTTTGCCGGCGCCTATATTGGTGTGCGCATGCTCAATCTGATGCCGACCGAGTGGATGCGGCCGATCATCATCGCGGTGCTGGCGATCATGCTGGTTTACACTTGGTTCAAGCCGCAGATGGGGCATGTGGACGCGAGTCGCACGCCGACCCGTTCAGATCTTGCCAAGGGCGCGGCGCTGGGTCTGGCCCTGGGTTTTTACGATGGTTTCATCGGCCCCGGCACCGGTAGTTTCCTGCTCTTCCTGTTCGTGCGTTTCTTCCACTTCGATTTTCTGCGCGCCACGGCTTGCGCCAAGGTCGTGAATTTCGGCACCAACGCCGCCACCCTCGTGTTCCTGATTCCGGCCGGCATGGTCGATTACAGTCTGGCCTTGCCACTCGGCGTGGCCGCGATCTGCGGCTCGGTCGTAGGCTCTCGCCTGGCGATGCGTGGCGGCAATCAATGGATCCGGCGCTTGTTCTTGATTCTGGCGGTCAGCTTGTTGTGCAAGTTGGTATGGGAAACCGTAAGGCCCTGGCTGGGGTGAGCACCTTTGGCTAAGTGCTGACCGCCTGCGGCGGAGCAATGAGGGTTGAGTGCTGAGTGGGCATGCTTGTAAAGCCGCGCTTGGTAAGTCTTTCCGGGCATGCGTGCTGGAGAGGTCCGGCGTGTGCGGCTCTCCGGCCATGCCTGCATCCATGTTTAGCGTGGGGGTGCCGTGCACGCCGCTGCAAGCTTGGCGTAGGACGCCAACACTGACATTCCCGCGTGGGATGGGGGAGCGATCAAATATTCAGACAAAGAAAAAGGCGACCCGCAGGTCGCCTTTTTTATGTGCTTCTTTGCTTACTTGTTGCGTCGACGCGAAGCCGACACTAGCAAACCCAGACCGGCGGCCATCATCAGCCAGGTCGAAGGTTCCGGCACTGCCGTAACCGGGGTAACTGTGGTGCCTGGGCCAACGATACCGCCTGTGCCAGCGGGGATCGGGTTTGGCGCTGTGCCGGGGATGTTGCCGGTGCCTGGACCGTCGCTCGGGCCTTGAGCGATGGTCGGGCCGGGGGTGGGCGCTTGCGGCGCACCAGGTACGATGTCCTGCGGGCCAGCGCCGGTCGGCGGCAAGGCGTCGAGCGGACCTGCACCGGCAGGCGCCTGGGTCAGCACGCTTTCAGCAAACTTGTCGTCCTGCTTCTTTTTGTTGTCGGCAAGCGGGCGAGCCTTGCGCCGCGGCGCGATGGCAGCTGGCGCGGATTGGGTCGGAGCCTCGGCATTCAGCGCATCGTCAATCAATTCCGGAGTGCTGATTCCCGCGCTGGTGGGCGCGGTTGCGAGATTGCCAGATGCAGAACTGCTTCCTTCGGATTTCTGGGCAGCAGCAAGGGCGGCTGCTTTAGCCTTCTTTTGCTGATAGTACATTGACCCGCCGATGGCGATAGCTGTACAAGCCAGCAGCAAAGCCAGCAAAAGGGCCAAGCGGCGGCGGCGCTGTCCGGACTGAGTAGTAGTGTTATTGGAGGCCACGATGTTTTGCCCTGAGTCAGGTGAAGCTAAAGTCGGTTATCTTACAGTTCTGAGGCCCGATTTTGCTGCATTGCGGATGGAATCTACTGTGATTATTGTCACGGTTGTAGATTTATATTCTCGTCGCGAATGTTTGTAACATATTGATGTGTGTGGGGTTGACGGCCAGCCGGGGCGTCCTCTGGCAGAGGGGTCGATAGCCATGTATATATAAATGTGCGTGCAGGCGGCGCTCCAAGTTGCTGCGGATAGATCGTGATAACTTGTTGATCCAGTTGCACAAAGCCCGAAATCCAAAACGAGAGAGAGCATCATGACCAACGTACGCCAGATTCTGGATGGCAAGAAGAGTCAGCAAATCCATACCGTCAGCCCGCAAACCTCAATTTTTGAGGCGCTTGAGCTGATGGCAAGCAAAGATGTCAGCGCCGTACTGGTGCTCGAAAACGAACGCCTGGTGGGGATCTTCACCGAGCGCGACTATGCCCGCAAAGTCATCCTGAAGGGCCGCAATTCGCGGGATACCCAGATCAGCGAGTTGATGACGCAGAATCTGCTGACCATTTCACCCACGCAGACCGTGGAAGACGTGATGGAGATCATGACCGAGAATCGCTTCCGCCACCTGCCGGTGGTCGAGCGTGGGCAGTTGATCGGGATCGTGACCATCGGCGACGCAGTCAAGACCGTGATCGACCAGCAGCAGCAGACGATCAATCAGTTGGCGGGTTACATATCAGGCGATATTGCGCCGGGGATGTAAGCCTGAGTTTCGGTGTTAGCAGATGGCCGGTCCTGTGACCGGCCATTGCTTTGCCTGCGAGATGCGTGTGATTCGCAATACTGCATTGATTTTACTGAATTAATTTTTATCAAGGCAATGCATTGGGAGTGAAGGAGGCGATAATCCGGCCCGTCTGTATTTCACCCTTTCGCCTCATGAGCCGCAAAAAAAACGTCGCCCTGCTGTCTGTCGCCTCCAATAGTCTGCTGATCACCCTGAAGCTGATTGCCGGCACTTTGTCGGGTTCGGTCAGCATCATTTCCGAGGCCATCCATTCGATGATGGATCTGGTCGCGGCGGTGATTGCCTTTTTTGCGGTGCGCATGGCCGATGTGCCGCCGGATGAAGATCATCCCTATGGACACGAGAAATTCGAGAACGTGTCGGGCGTGATCGAAGGCGTGTTGATTGTGGTCGCTGCTGTGTGGATCATCACTGAGGCGGTGCACAAGCTGTTCAATCCGGCCCCGCTCGGGGCGGCGGGTTGGGGCGTGGCGGTGATGTTCGTGTCGGCGCTGGTGAATACGCTGGTCTCGCGCTTGTTGTACAAGGTCGCGCGCGAAGAGCATTCAATGGCGCTGGAAGCTGACGCTCTGCATCTGAAAGCCGATGTATATACCTCGCTGGGCGTTGGTTTCGGCCTGGCTGCGATCTGGCTGACGGGCTGGCATCAGCTGGATCCGCTGGTGGCGATTGCGGTGGCGCTGTTCATCCTGAAGGAGGCTTTCGAGCTGATCGCCAAGGCATTTGCGCCGCTGATCGATGCCAGTCTGCCGAAGGAAGAAATCGACGCAATCCACTCCGCACTGGGCCGGCATGCGCATGACTTCATCGACTATCACAATCTGCGTACGCGTCAGTCCGGCAAGATCCGTCACATTGATCTGCACGTCACGCTGCATCGATACAGCACGCTGGAGCACGCCCATGCGCTGTGTGACCGGCTGGAGGCTGAAATCGTGGAGGTGATCGCCCATGCCAATGTGTTGATCCACTCCGATCCTTGCGACGAATCGTGTCGCTGTCCGGATCAGTCCTTCATGCGGCCGATCAGCACAACCCCTGTAATCACCAGCCCCGCACCAAACAGCTGAATCGCGCCCAGCGATTCACCGAGAAAAACCCAGCCGAACAGGATGGTCAGCACCGGACCGAGGGTGCCGATCATTGAGGTCGCGCTGGCGCCGATGCGACGCATGGCGACCGCAATCAGCCAGATCGGCAATACCGTCGATAGCAGCGCCATGGCCAGTGCGAGGGCATGCACCTGCCAGGGCTGGGCGAGGCTTGCCAGCGGCCGCATCAGGACAAACTGCAGCAGGCTCAGCACGCAGGCCACGCTAGTGGCGAGGGCCGCTACACGCGTGGCGCCCAGCGTTTTCACTTCCTCGCCGCTGAGCATCAGATAAGTGGCGTAAGAAAGCGTGCTGCCGAATACCAGCAGGCAGCCCAGCGCGACATTGCTGCCGGCATGGCTCAGATCCAGATCGTGAGAGACCGCCAGCCCAATTCCGATATAGCACAGCAGCATCGGCGCAAGCATGGCGCGGGCGATGCGCTTGCCGAGAAATACGGCGGACAGGATCACGACCAGCGTCGGGTAGATGAACAGGATCAGGCGTTCCAGCGCCGCCGTTATATAGCGCAGACCGAGAAAATCCAGATAGCTCGCGAGGTAGTAACCGGTGACGCCCAGCACCAGCAGCATGAGCAGATCGCGGCGACTCAAGGCACGCGGTTCGCGGTACGAAATGCTGAACCCCATCGCGATAAAGAAAGGCAGGGCGTAGCCCATGCGCAGCGCGAGCAAGGTTTCGGCATCCACGCCGTAGCGATAGGCGAGTTTGACGAAGATGGCCTTGAACGAGAAGCACACTGCGCCTAGCACGGCGAAAGCGAATCCGGAAACCTGATGTGTGCTGCGCATGTCAGGCTGCCTGCATGCGCTGGCGGTGTGCATACACTCCATGCAGCTCATTGAGCAGCAAGGCGGCGATCACCACCGCACCGCCTTGCAAGGTGGCCAGCGTCGGCACTTCGCTCGCCCCCAGCCAGGCCCACAGCGGGCCAAGCACCACTTCGAGCTCGGCCAGCAGCGAAACCTGCGGCGCAGACAGACTGCGCGCAGCCACCACCATCAGCATGCACGGCAAGGCCAGCTGGAAACAGCCCAGCACGCCGAGAATCTGCACGTCATGCAGGGTCGCCTGCAAGGGGAAAGCAAAAGGCAGCATCAGCAGCGCCGAGAACGTCGCCCCCAGACACACCGCCGGCACCAGATCCACGGCATGCCCGGAACGCTTGAACACGATGACGTTGATCGCCGAGGCCAGCGGCACCACGAAGGCAATGCACATGCCGAGCACGTCGCGGGCGCTGCCGGCCTGAACGCCGCCGGAAAAGATCCAGGCCATGCCCGCCACGGCCAGCACGATGGCCAGCCAGGTCGCTCCGGCAATCGGCTCGCGCAGGACCACCCAGGTCAGTAATGCGGTGAGAAGCGGTGCGGCACAGCTCACCACCAGCGTGTTGCTGGTCGAGGTCAGGGTTAGCGCAATCATGAAGCTGGTGAACATTGCGCCCCACAGCAGGCCGGAAACGAGCAGGGAACGGCTGGGCCGGCGCAAGGCGGCCAGCGCCTCGTGACCCCGCGTCGCCAGCAGGGCGAGGATCACGAAGACCGCACAGAAGGCACTGCGCCAGAAGGTCACCTCGAAGCTGCGCGCTGCGTCCAGATGGCGCGTGAGCACCCCCGCCGTGCTCCACAGCAGGGCACAAAAAATCATGACGGCAACCGCCGTCGGGCGGCTGTAACGACGGGTGAACATCTTCAGCCGGCCTCGACCAGAGCCATTACTTCGGCTTCATCTTCGACCAGTGAAAAGGCTGCCCGCACCTCATCCAGAATCGGCCGTGGCAAACCGGCGCGCGTGTCGATGAAGACCCAGGCGGTTTCCGCCCGCGCGAGCACTTGTCCGTCAGATTCGCGCCAGAACAGGTATTTGCGCGTGCTGCTGCGCTCCCCCATGCTGCTCACCCAGGTCAGCAGGTTGATCGGATCATCGAGTAAAGCCGGGCGCAGGTATTCAATGAAATGCGAGCGGATCACCCAGGAGCAACGTTTTTCGAAGTAGCGCGCCATCGGCCAGCCCAGCGCAGTGGTGTGGGCAATCGCCACCTCCTGCATCCAGCGCAGGTACTCGACATTATTGACGTGGCGATGCACATCAATGGCATCGGCGGGGATGGTAAAGCGGTGGCTGTAGATACGGGACATGATGAAAAGCTCGGAATAAACCGTACGCAGGAGGATGGTATGAGCCTAGCGTCAGTATGCCACCAGTGCAGCGGCGATGGGCACTGTGCTGAGCCGGTGGCTGAAGAACCGCGCTGGACGGGCTTGTGCAAGCATGCATCACGCTGGCAAAGGCGCACTGCGGCGCTGCAGGCAGTGTGCTGCGGACCTTTATTGCGCCGCTCGCGGGGCTGGGTGGCGAGGCGCAAGCGCCGGTATAATCGCCCGCTTCTTGCTTGCTGCTTGTAGTACTTTTTTGCCCGGAGTCATCTTTCAATGCTGATCGCATTCGTCCTCCTTTATCTGCTGGTGTCCATCGGGATTGGTCTGTACGCCGCGACACGCGTCAACAACGCGACTGACTACGTCACTACCGGGCGCCATCTGCCGTTCTACATCACGGTTGCCACAGTGTTCGCGACCTGGTTTGGCGCCGAAACGGTGCTGGGCATTTCCTCGACCTTCGTCAAGGATGGGCTCTCAGGCATCATCGCCGACCCTTTCGGTTCGTCCTGTGCGCTGATCTTTTTCGGCCTGTTCTTTGCGCTGCCGCTGTACCGCATGAACCTGATGACGCTGGGCGATTACTATCGCCGCCGTTATGGCCGCAGTGTTGAAATCATCACTTCGGTGGTGATCACGATTTCCTACCTCGGTTGGGTCGCCGCGCAGATCGCGGCTCTCGGGCTGGTGTTCTCGGTGTTGTCGCACGGCGCGATCAGCCGTGATCAGGGTATGCTGATTGGCACCGGCGTGGTGCTGCTGTACACCCTGTACGGCGGGATGTGGTCGGTGGCGCTGACCGATTTCATGCAGATGAGCGTCATCGTGATCGGCCTGGTCTATATCGCCTGGGCAGTGGGCGGCATGGCCGGTGGCGTGGACGTGGTGGTGGATCACATGGCGCAGCACGACAAGCTGCAGCTGCTGCCGCAGGGCGGGACGATGGAGTGGGTGGCCTTCATCGCCGCCTTCTCGACCATGGCGCTGGGGTCGATCCCGCAGCAGGATGTATTCCAGCGCGTGAATTCGGCACGCAATGAAAAAGGCGCGGTGTGGGGCACCTTGACCGGTGGCGTGGCGTATTTCTTCTTTGCCTTCGTGCCGCTGTTCATCGCCTATTCCGCCAGCATCGTGGCACCGGATCTGGTGGCGACACAGCTGGCACCCGGCGGTGATTCGCAGATGATCCTGCCGCGTTTGGTGCTGGAGCACATGCCGGTCTTCGCTCAGGTGATGTTCTTCGGCGCGCTGCTCTCGGCGATCATGAGCACGGCTTCCGGCACGCTGCTGGCGCCCTCGGTGACCTTCTCCGAAAACGTGCTGCGCGGCTTCTTTCCCGGCATGAGCGATACCCACTTCCTGCGCATGACGCGGATCATCGTGGTGATCTTTACCGCGCTGGTGCTGACGTTTGCGCTCAACAGCGAGGCCTCGATCTACCAGATGGTCGAGCAGGCCTACTCGGTGACCCTGGCCATGGCCTTTGCACCGCTGGCCTTCGGCTTGTACTGGAAACGCGCCACCAATCAGGGCGCGATCCTGTCCATCGTTTGCGGTGGCGTGGTTTGGCTGAGTTTGTTGTTGCCACTGATGGGCTGGGTTGAGGGGCCGGAGAGCTGGGTAGCATTGGCCAAGGCCGTGCCGCCGCAGTTTTTCGGTTTCCTGGCGAGTGTGGCGGCTATGATCGTCGGCTCTTTGTTGCCGCAGTGGATCCGCAATACGCCGGATCAGCAGCACGCCCATGCGCGCACCCACCATGACGTGGGGCATGCTCATGCCAGCGCCGCGGCCCAGCACACGCCGCCCAGGCCCTGACATGGCCCACTCCAGCCGTCTGCCGCGCTACCTGTGCATTGCCTACGCGCTGCTGACGCTTTACGTTTGTCTGCATCCGTTCAAAGGCTGGGTGGATTCGGGCGTGCATCCGCTGGGTTTCTTGCTGTTGCCTTGGCCGAAGTACAACCTGTGGCTGGACGTGCTTCTCAACGTGCTGGGTTTCATGCCATTCGGTTTCATGTTTGCCGCCGCCCTGGATGAGCGCCGCCGCGTCGGCCGTGCGGGGCGCATCGTCTTGCTGGCAATGCTGGCGAGTGGCCTGCTCAGTTTCAGCGTTGAACTCCTGCAGAACTTCCTGCCGACGCGTGTCGCTTCCAATCTTGATCTGGCGACTAATCTGCTGGGGGGTGTGCTGGGAGCTTTGGCGGGTTTGCGCTGGGGCCGCGTCTTTCACGAAGGTGGACGCGTGCAGCGCTGGCGGGCGCGGCATATCCCTGCGGGTCACATCGGTGAAGTCGGCATCCTGTTGATCGCCTTGTGGTGGCTGACACAGCTGGAGCCGACGACCACGCTGTTCGGCAACGGGGATCTGCGCGTGTTGTTTGATCTGCCTGCGCCGCTGGCTTTTTCTGCCCGCCGCTACATGTTGCTGGAAACGGCGATTGCTGCCTGCAGCACGCTGGCGCTGGGTTTGCTATTGATGCGCTGCCTGCGCGAAAGCAGCATCGGCATGCTGGCCGTGGTGTTAACGCTGGGCCTGGCTCTGCGCTCGCTGGCCGATTATGTCTTTCTGGTGCCTGCCGATCCGCTGCATTGGGCCAGCGTGGGTGGCTTGCGCGGGCTCGCACTGGGGCTGGTGTTGCTGGCGGTGGTCAGCCGGCTGCCGCGCTGGAGCCAGCATAGTCTGGCCAGCCTGACCCTGTTGGTGTCGACCGTGCTGGTTAATCTGGCGCCGGACAATCCGTATGTGGATGCTTCGGTGCGTACGATCCAGGAAGGCCATTTCCTGAATTTCTATGGCCTGACCCAGCTCTCCGCAGCGCTGTGGCCCTTTTTTGCCCTGGCGTATCTGTCGGCCCAGGCTGCGGTGACGCGGCGTTATTGAGCCGGCTGAGCTGCCTGCGGCAGAGGGCTAAAGATTGAGTGGGCATGCTTGCAGAGCCCCGTTGGGTAAGGGTTTGCAGACATGCATGTTGGAGAGGCAGGCCGGGAGCGGCTCTCCAGCCGGTATTCTTGATTGGACCCGCAAATAGTGACACGTGCTGGTGTAGGGCCGACTTCAGTCGGCCGGCCGAGCCTAGTGTGCGACTAATGTCGCACCTACGGTTCAAACTCGATTTGGGCCCAATCAATAGTCCAGTGGCACTTCCACCACCAGTTCGGCGCCTCCCTCGGGGCGATTGTGTGCGTGAATGTTTCCAGCATGGGCGAGGACGATGCGTCGGCAGATTGCCAGCCCCAGGCCGGTGCCGCCCGCGCCAGTGCGGCTCTTGCTGCTCTGGACGAACTCGTCAAAGATCGTTTCCAGTTCGTCCTCCGGAATGCCCGGGCCGTCATCGCGCAGACGCAGGCGCAGCTGCTTTGTGCCAACAGGACTGACGCTGGTATCAAGCAGGATGGTGATGCGTCCGCCGCCCGGGGAGAACTTGAGCGCGTTGGATAGCAGGTTGCGGATCACCTGACTGAAACGCAGGCTGTCCAGCTCGGCATTGGGCAGATCAGGGGCTTCGTCGATGCTGACGCGGATATTTTTCTGTGACAGAAGCGCGTCGATTTCCAGCAAGGCTGCATCGACCAAGGGGCGCAATGGCTGCATGCGGCATTCCATGTCCATGTGACCGGCTTCGAATTTCGACAGATCCAGCAGATCGTCGATCAACGCCAGCAGGCGTGTGCCGCTGGTCGCGATGCGATCAAAGTAGTCGTGCAGTTTTGAGTCGCTGGTCTTGCTGCTGCCCAGATGCGAGAAGCCCAGGATGGCATGCATTGGCGTGCGCAATTCGTGCGACATGTTGGCCAGAAACAGGCTCTTGGCCTGATTGGCCTCCTCGGCATAGCGCCTTGCCTGTTCGGCAGCATTGAGGGCTTCGGCCAGGCGCAGGCGCAGCTCAAAGGCCTGGCGTAAATTGGCGGCCGCTACCCGGCCACTGATCAGCAGGGTAACGGTAAAGATGAACAGGATGAGTCCGGTCCACGCCTCCAGCGTGCTGTGCTGGCTGGCCTGGATGATGACGGAGGGCGCCAGCAGGCAAACGAAGAAGGCGGCGTAAGCCTGTTTCAGACTGACCAGTGACATTACTGCGCCGGCCGCCACGCCGAGCAGGCAGAGTGGGGCCAGTGGCTGCATGGCAGGCGAGATATGCACATACAACAGTGAACCCAGCGCCCCCCAGATCAGGCCGGAGGCTCCCGCCAGCAAGGCGATGCGTTTGACCCACTGTGGCCCTCTGGCCAGACGCCGCGCATCGCGCTGCCAGCGCAGGTCCAGGACCAGACGGCCTGCGGCGATCAGGTTCAGCAGCAGGGCCCAGGCATACAGCAGCCAGCTCGGCGTGATATCCGCGTGGAAGGCCAGCAGCACGAGCACGCTGGCCATAGCCGACGCGGCGAGGGCGCGTCGCGTCAGTTCCAGATGCTGACGAATCTGCATCTCCTGAACGCGCGCGGCCATGGTTTTTTCAAAATCAGGAACGTTTCCGCCCACCTCAGACTCCTCCTTCCATCTCTACGGCGCCCGTCGGCCTGACTTGATCTGGTCCGAAGGGCAGGAGGTGCCTCTGTGAAGATTGGCTGAAGAGCCGCGCCGGGCGGCCCTCTTCGTGAGGGTGTGCTGAAGAAGTCCGCCCGGCACGGCTCTTCGGGCAGGCTTAGACCTTGATCCCGAAACGTCCCAGCAGTTCGGCGGTTTCGAACAGTGGCAGGCCCATGATGCCGGTGTAGGAGCCCTGGATTTCGGCGATGAAGGCGGCCGCGTGGCCCTGAATGCCGTAGGCACCAGCCTTGTCGAAGGGCTCGCCGCTGGCGATGTAGCGCTGGATGTCGTCCTCAGACAATTCGCGAAAACGCACCGTGCTGATGTTCAGGCGGTGTTCCATGCGGCTTTCGGCGGCGATGGCGACGGCGGTCAGGACGCGATGGGTGCGGCCGCTGAGCTTGCGCAGGATTTCGTCGGCATGATGTTCGTTGTCCGGCTTTCCGATGATTTCGCCATCCAGTTCCAGCGTGGTGTCGGCGGACAGGATCGGTTGCGGGCGCATCTTGCGCCAGCCGATGCGGCGCAGCGCGCCGTCGGCCTTGGCGCAGGCCACGCGCACGACGTAGGTTTCGGCATCCTCGGCGGGCAAGGTGGCTTCCGACACGTCGTCATCTTCACGCGGCGGCACGCGGAACATCAGGGTGTCGAAATCGACGCCGATCTGGTGCAGCAATTCCCGCCGGCGCGGGCTGCGCGAGGCGAGATAAATGCGGGGCGGCAGGGTCGGAATCATGTTGGATAGGCTTTCATTCGCGATGGTATGGGTGATTGTTATGCAAACTCCATGCACGGTAAAGCGCCTCGGCCAGCAGCGGACGCACCATCGCGTGCGGCAGGGTCAGGCTGGAGAGGCGAATTTTTTCGTGTGCCTCGGCCTTCAGGCCAGGGTCGAGGCCGTCCGGGCCGCCGATCACGAAGGCCACGTCATCGCCGCCGCCCATCCATTTCTGCAGACGTTCGGCGAGTTGTTTGGTGCTGACATCGTCACCGCGTTCGTCCAGTACCACCAGGCGCCGCCGCGCCGGCAGGGCCGCGCGTAGACGCTCGGCTTCGGCGGCCATCATCGCGGCGGGTGTCTTGCCGGTGGTGCGGGGCTCGGCCTTGACCTCGATGAGCTCCATCGGGCAGTCGCGCGGCAGGCGTTTGGCGAATTCGGCGTAGCCGGTTTCCACCCAGCCCGGCATCTTCGTGCCCACGGCTGCAATGATCAGCTTCATTCCGACTGCGCAGCCGCCTCGGCTTCGGACTCGGCGATCTGCTTGCGGCGTCCGGCCGGGGTCACGTTCCACAGCTCTTCGAGCTTGTAGTACTCGCGAATGGCGGGCTGCATCAGATGCACGACCACGTCGCCCAGATCGAGCAGCACCCATTCGCCGGTTTCCACGCCTTCCATGCCGACGATCTCGCCGCCGGCTTCGCGGACTTTTTCCTGCACGTGATGCGCCAGGGCGCGGGTCTGCCGGTTGGAGTTGCCGCTGGCGATGATGACGCGGTCAAACAGGGCGTTGAGTTTGCTGACGTTGATGACTTCAATGTCGACGGCTTTGATGTCTTCGAGGGCGTCGACAACGATTTTTTGCAGCTTGCGGATATCCATGTGGTGCGGGCTCAGCGTGAGTAGAGATGGTGGGATTGAATATAGTCGAGAACCGCGCCAGGCAGCAAAAAGTGGGCGTCTTCGCCTTGGGCGAGGGCATGGCGGATCAGGGTGGCGGAGATTTCCAGCGAAGGAATCGTGAAGGGCACGATGCTGCCGCTGGGCGTGGCATGCAGGGATTGCGGATTCTGGCTCAGACGCTGCGGGCACTCATCGGCCAGATCGCCGCCGTTCAGCGCATCGGCCAGCACGTAGCCGGGGCGGGTTGCCACCGCGATGTGCGCCAGGGCGAAGATCTCGCGCCAGCGGTGCCAGCCGGGCAGGCCAAGGAAGGCGTCGGCGCCGAGGATCAGCACCAGCGGGCGTTCGTTGCCCAGCTCGGCGCGCAGGCGCTCCAGCGTCGCGACGGTGTAACTGGTCTGCTGGCTGTGCACTTCGGCGGGATCCACGACCAGTCCGGGCAAGCCCTGCGCCGCCAGTTCGGTCATCGCCAGACGGTGTGCCGCTGGCGTGCCGGGGCGGGCGCGGTGCGGCGGCTGGCCGGCCGGGATCAGGCGGATGGCGTCCAGACTGAGGCGCTGGCGCGCCTCGATGGCCAGACGCAGATGGCCGTGATGGATCGGATCGAAGGTGCCGCCGAGAATGCCCAGCGCGGTTTGGGCGCTCATGCCGTGGGCCACTCGCCGAAGATGTCGCGGGCGCAGCTGTAGAGCGTGGCGCACAGCACGGGCACCAAGACCATCAAGCCGATGCCGAAAAGCAGTCCGAGGACGGACGCCAGAAGCTGAATGAGGATGCCGAGCAGGCCAAGGATCAGTTGCATGACCAGCAGGGCGCCCAGATTTCGCCAGCAGGCCACAAAACTGAAAAACAGCGCCTTGATGAGCGGGGTTCTTTGCAAGGCCATCAAAGGCGCAGCGAAGAAGGAGGCCAGTTGCAGGGGAATGAAGAACAGGCTGGTCCAGCGCACCACGCGTTCGAGCTGCGCCTGCAGGGCCGGCGGCAGCTCAGTGCTACCTTTGGCGGCGAGCTCAGTAAAGCTGCCCAGATCGAAATTGCAGACCATTACGGCCAGCATGAAGCACAGCAGCATGCCGAGAAAATTGATCCCGGTAAGCGCGAGCAGGCCGGGAAAACGTTGTTTGGTGAAGCAGGCGAAGAGCAGTTTGGGGTGCGCGCTGTGATTCTGGGCCCAGCTGCTACACACCAGAAACATGCCGACCTGCAGCGGAAAAACCAGCAGTAGCGCCAGCAGTGGGCCGATGCCGGGAATCATCATGGTCAGCAGCAGGCACATCAGCATGGTCATGGCTGAACCGGTCAGCGCCAGCGGCGCGCTGCGCCACAGCGCGAAGCCGGCTTGTAACCAGACCCAACCCCGGCGGGCGGGGAATTTATTGGCCTGCATCAGGCGTTTCTCCGGCAGGCGCGGCGAAAAGATCCTGATAGGCCGCATGCAGGGTACCCACCACCAGCGGGATGTATAGCAGTACGCCCAGACCCAGTGGGATCAAGGCCAGCACGAACAAGACATACAGGATAAAGGCCAACAAGAGGATCGCCCCGATGTTGCGCAGACTCGCGGTGAGTGACAGGCGCATGGCGTCCAGTGGGGGGGCCTTGACCTCCATGACCAGGGCTGGCGCGAACAGCATCGCCAGCAGCAGCAAACCCCACAGCACGAGGAACACGCCCAGCGCAATTCCCAGATCGACCAGCATGCTGATCAGGTCGCTGGCGAAGGTGTTGATCGTGCCGCCCACCGACAGGCCGAACAGGCTGACGAGCAGACCGCCACCCAGTGCGAGCATGACCAGAAGATGGGCGAGAATCAGCGGGGCCGCGTAAAACAGGCCGATCAGGGTCAGGTTGCCCGGGTGGCGGCGGAAGCCTTCAAACAGCTGCAGGAAATGGGTCTGGCCGTCCTGCATCTGGCTGGCTGCTGCGTGCAGCATGCCGCCGAGGAGCAAGGTCAGCAGCAGTGGCGGCACGATCGGGCCGATCAGGGGAATCGGCACCAGCAGGGTTGCCAGGGCCAGCAGCACGAAGGAGCACAGTGCCATCAGCGTCCAGTCGGCTGGATGCGCGGCATACATGCGCCAGCCGCTGGCCAGCCAGCTAAAGCAACGGGAGGCTGGAACGCGCTGTGGCACGGGCAGATGATGGCGGCCGTGGCGGGCGGGCGGGGTGATGCTGGATGGTGACTGGGTCATGGCCGAAGCGGGCGGGCGAGTGCTGAAAAAGGAGCTCGCGAAGGCTAGCACAGATTGCTGCGCCCTCCCATTCACGCCGCCTGCTGAACCTGGTGTTGAAAATGTGACAAAGTTGGCAGTTGGCGGAATCATTCGCCGATTAGACTATGGCCCTGCTCGCACAGTGGTGTGAGAAAACCCCGAGTTGAGCGTCTCACGAAGTCGAACCATGCCTAAATTCTGTTTTTTTCGCGTTTTTCGTTGCGCCTGTTTTTCGGCGGGCATGTTTGTCTTGGCATTCGGGGGGCTGACGGCAAGCGCTGCAGGTGAAGCGGCTTACTTCGAGGATTTGCCGACGGTGCTTACCGCCTCGCGCCTGCCCCAGCCGCTGAACGAAGCGCCCGGCGCGGTCACGGTGATCGAGGGTGAACTCATCCGCGCTACGGGCTACCGGGATCTGGCGCGAGTTTTCCGTCTGGTACCCGGCATGCAGATCGGGCAGGAGCGCGGTAACAGCTACTGGGTGACCTACCACGGGCTTGGAGCCAATTTTCCCTCCGAGTTGCAGGTGCTGGTTGATGGCCGCTCGATTTACTCCATGGCCAATTTCGGCGGGGTTGACTGGACTACCCTGCCCGTCTCGCCCGAGGAGATTGACCGGATCGAAGTCGTGCGTGGACCGAACGCCGTGAGCTATGGCGCCAATGCCTTCATGGGGGTGATCAACATCATTACCTACCATGCCGCGCAAAACCCGATCAATCGGGTTCGCGGCAGCGTGGGTAACGCCCAGCTCAAGGATCTCGACGGTCTCGTAAGCACCAAGGCAGGCGGCGCTGCCGTGCAGCTGGCCGCTTCGAGCAAGCACGATACGGGCTTTACCAATCTGCATGATTCGCGTCGCGTCAAAACCGGCAGTCTGCGCAGCGACTGGCGCGTTTCCAATCGCGACGAATTGACGCTGCGTCTGGCGGCCAGCAGTGCACGGCGTGGTGATGGTTACGAGGACTCGCTGTTTAACAGCGTTGGCCCTCGCGACACTCACAGCGATGCGCAATCCGTGCACGTCAAGTGGGCACATACGCCTGCTGCGGACGCTGAAATTCTCGTGCAGGCTTACCACAATCAGGAAAGTTTCCGCGATGCCTGGACTGCTGCCGTGCCAGCCGGATTCCCTTACGGCCCGAGTTCACCGGATGTGAACCGGAACCGCAAGGGCACGCGCGATCAGGTGGAATTCCAGTCCCGCAATTCTAGTGTTGCACGCCAGACGGTGTGGGGTGCAGAAGCGCGCCGCGACACCGTGGATGCGCCTTTCATGTATGCCGCCGGCAATCCGGAGCCGACTGATCTGTATCGCCTATTCGGCAATCTGGATGAGCGCTTGACACAGAGCCTGAATCTGAATTTCGGCGCGGCGCTGGAAAAATATCGTGGCGAACCCGCCCATCTGGCGCCACGCGCCTTTCTGAACTGGCAAGTGGAGTCTTCACAAACCCTGAGGCTGGGCGGCGCCCGAGCCTGGGGCCAGCGCCCGACCTTCGAGAAGGAAGGCGACACCCGCGTCATTGATCCGGCCACGGGGGCGCTGCTGGTCCATCACCAGCCCAATCCCGATCTGCGTCAGGCGCGCATCGACAGCATGGAAATCGGTTACCTCGGGCGTTTCAAGCCATTTGCCAGCAGCCTGGACGTGCGGATTTTCCGGGAACGCGTGCGCGACTACATTGCCCGCTTTTCCGTCAATTCTCCGGCCACCGCCGCGCTGGAACCTTGGATCGGATCCCTGCAATACCAGAATTTCAGTCGTCCGGTCGTTTTGCAAGGTGCCGAATATCAGGCCAAGTTCAAACCCTGGACGGGAGCGAACATCATCTTCAATCACGCGATGATCGACCGCCGTTCCGGTGATGAAAATATCGATGACCGGATCGCGCCTTACACCGCCACGCTGGCCTGGCAGCAGCGCTGGACCAGTCACTGGAGCAGCATGATCAGCGCCGCGCGGGTTGGCCCCATGGCCGGTGCCGATGGCATCGCCACGAGCGAGCCTTACGTCGCCAAGGCCTATACCAGCTTTGATGCGCGCATCGCCTGGGCTTCACGCTGGGCGAGTGGCGGTCAGTACGAAATCTCCCTCAGCGCGATCAATCTGGGCAAACGCCATCAGGAAATTCCGGATCGCGGCGTGCAGGCCTATCGTTCCATTCTGGGCGATACGGCGCCGGCCAATAGCGTCTCACGAACAGTCTATCTGTCGCTGGCCAGCGATTTTTGACCCGAAATGCCACTTGACCGCGGGGCGGTGTCGCACGCATCGTTATGCCTGTGCGTCATTCTCAGCGAATGCGCCTCAGCAGCACCGGCCCAGGCGATGCCATCTTATCGTCGTGACTGAAAGGAAGCGCAGATGGAAAATGAAGTGAGTAAAGAAACGAGCCCGGCACTGGCCGCCTCGCAGGAGTCGCGCAACATGGCGCTGCTGATCTGGATCGGCAGCATCTTCTTTGGCTTCATCCCCAGCCTGATTTTGTATCTGGTGAAAAAGGACGATGCCTATGTTCAGGACCAATCCAAGGAAGCCTTGAACTGGTCGATCACCGCTACCATCGGCTACGTGGCCGGCGTGATCCTGACCTTCATCCTGATCGGCGTGCTGGTGCTGGCTGCCTTGGGCATCATTCATCTGGTGTTCTGTGTGATGGGTGCGATTGCGGCCTCCGAAGGCAAGACTTTCCGCGTACCTTTCGCGCTGCGACTGATCAAATAAGCCGGGTTGGCAATGAAAACGGGCGCCTGTGGGGCGCCCGTTTTGTTTTTACAACAGACCTGCCTGAAAAGCCGCAATGGGCGGACTTCTTCAGCATGCCTTGCTGGAGAAGTCCGCTGGAAGCGGCTCTTCAGCGCTATCGCTTCGTTCTCTTCAAAAAGGCCTTCAGGGCCCGTCCGGTATGCGAATCGGCTTTCAGCACGCCAGCCAGTGGCCCTTCATACACCACGCGCCCGCCGGCATCGCCGCCTTCCGGCCCCATGTCGATCAGCCAGTCAGCCTCGGCCATCACGTCCAGATCATGCTCGATGACCAGCGCGGTGTTGCCGGCTTCGACCAGACGGTGCAGCACGGTGATCAGCTTCGCGACATCCGCCATATGTAATCCGACGGTGGGCTCGTCCAGCACGTAGAGCGTGTGCGGGCTCTTGAAGCGTGAGGCGCGCACGGCCGGATCGGTTTTGACCTTGGACAGCTCGGTCACCAGCTTGATGCGCTGCGCTTCGCCACCCGAGAGCGTCGGCGAAGCCTGGCCCAGGGTCAGGTAGCCGAGGCCGACGTCCTGCAGCAGGCGCAGCGGATGCGCGGTTTTCGGATGCGCGGCGAAGAACTCGACGGCCTCGTCGACCTCCATCGCCAGCACCTCGGCAATGCTCTTGTCACGCCAGGTCGCGCTGAGGGTTTCCGGGTTGAAGCGCTGGCCGTTGCATACCTCGCAATGCACCTTCACGTCCGGCAGGAAGCTCATCGCCACGGTCTGCTGGCCGGCGCCTTCACAGGCCGGGCAGCGCCCTTCGCCGGTGTTGAAGGAGAAACGCGCCGCGCTCCAGCCGCGCAGCTTGGCGGTCTCGGTGCCAGCGTAGAGCTTGCGGATTTCGTCCCAGAAACCGACGTAGGTGGCCGGGCAACTGCGTGGTGTCTTGCCGATCGGCGTCTGGTCGACTTCGAGCACGCGGCCCACGGCCTGCCAGCCCTCGATGCGCTCGCAGCCCTGAATACCGCTGACGGCCTTGTGGGTGCGCGGCATCGGTTTGGCGGACTTGCGCCCGGCCGGCTTGGCCGCATCCTCATCCTCGCCGCCGATCAGGCGTTTCAGGTTGGCGTGCAGCACGTCGCGCGCCAGCGTGGATTTGCCCGAGCCGGACACGCCGGTGACGACCGTCAGGCGGTTCAGCGGTACGCGCACATTCACGTCCTGCAGATTGTGTTGTTTGCCCCCCGTCAGGACGATGAAGGGGTCTGTAGACTGAGGCGCAGCGCGGCTGTGCAGCGGGTGCTGGAGTGGATCGCGCAGGCATCGACCGGTGACGGAGTCGGGCGAGGCAATCAGTTCCTCGGCCGTGCCTTGGGCGATCAAATGCCCGCCACGCGTGCCGGCGCCGGGGCCGAGATCAAGCACCTCGTCGGCGCGGCGGATGGTTTCCTCGTCGTGCTCCACCACCACCACCGTGTTGCCCTTGGCGCGCAATGCTTCGAGCATGTCCAGCAGCACGCCGTTGTCGCGCGGATGGAGTCCGATCGAAGGCTCGTCGAGCACGTAACACACGCCGCGCAGATTGCTGCCGAGTTGCGAGGCAAGCCGGATGCGTTGCGCCTCGCCGCCGGACAAGGTCGGCGCGCCGCGTTCCAGCGCGAGGTAGCCGAGGCCCACGTCGTGCAGGAAGGCCAAGCGGTGTTTCAGCTCGCTCATGATGTCGCGGCCGATGCCGGCTTCGCGGCCGGTCAGTTTCAGCGCATTGACCCATTCGCCCAGCGCGTCGACGCTGCGCTTGCTGTAGTCCGTAATCGACGCGTCGCGATAGCGCACGGCACGCGCCACCGGGTTCAGGCGCTCGCCGTGGCAGGCGCGACAGGCGACTTCGGCGCCGCCTTCGTCCAGCCCGGCGAATTCCATCTCGGCGACGTCGACTTCCGCATCTTTCATCCACACCGGAATCTCGACGCCGGTGCCGCAGCAGCTCTCGCACCAACCGTGCTTCGAATTGTAGGAAAACAGGCGCGGATCAAGCTCCGGGAAGCTGGTGCCGCAACTGGGGCAGGCGCGCAGGGTGGAGAACACGGCTCCGTCATTCCCGCGAAGGCGGGAATCCAGTGACTCTTCTTGTGGCGTCAAAGACGCTGGATCCCCGCCTTCGCGGGGATGACGATCTGGTGTGATCACGCGAATTGTGCCCTTGCCGATGCCCAAGGCGCCGGCAAGCTTCTCGCGCAATTCGGCCTCGTTGTTGGCGCGCACCTCGACATCGCTAACCGGCAGTTCGATGTTGTGTTCCTTGAAGCGGTCCAGCCGCGGCCAGGGCGCGACCGGCAGAAATTCGCCGTCCACGCGCAAATGCGTGTAGCCCTTGCCCTTGGCCCATTTCGCCAGATCGGTGTACAGCCCCTTGCGATTGACCACCAGTGGTGCAAGCAGGCCAATCTTCTGGCCACGATAATCGCGCAGCAGACGCGCGGCGATGGCGTCCTGGCTTTGCGGTTCGATGGCGCATTGGCAGTCCGGGCAGTGCTGGGTGCCGAGCTTCACGAAGAGCAGGCGCAGGAAGTGATGCACCTCGGTCAGCGTGCCGACCGTGCTCTTGCGCCCGCCACGGCTGGTGCGCTGCTCGATGGCCACGGTTGGTGGAATGCCGTGGATCGCATCCACATCCGGCTTGCTCGCCGGCTGCACGAACTGGCGTGCGTAGGCGTTCAGTGATTCCAGATAGCGGCGCTGACCCTCGGCAAACAGGATGTCAAAGGCCAGCGTGGATTTGCCCGAACCGGACACGCCGGTGACCACAGTGAACTTGTTGTGCTGGATCGCCAGCGAGATGTTCTTGAGGTTGTGCTCGCGGGCGTGGGTGATGGTGATGGCATCGTTGATCGGACGATAAGTCGCGCGCGTTTCGGCAGCCTGTAGGGTGGGTTCGGAGCGCAGCGACAACCCACCGTTGGTAATGGCGCGAGAGGCGTCCTCGGCCAGCGCCCGTCCGGTATGCGAGCGCGTGCAGGCGATCACATCCTCGACCGTACCTTCGACGAGGATCTCGCCACCCCCGTCGCCGCCTTCGGGGCCGAGATCGATCAGCCAGTCGGCAGCGCGCATGACGTCCAGATTGTGTTCGACGACCAGCACGGTGTTGCCGGCATCGACCAGCGCACGCAGGGCTCTCAAAAGTTTTTCGATGTCGCCGAAGTGCAGGCCGGTAGTTGGTTCGTCAAACAGGAAGAGCGAGCCTTTGGTCGAGGCTTTTTTCTTCGAGGACTTGGTCGCATATTCCGCCAGATGCCCGGCCAGCTTGAGGCGCTGGGCTTCGCCGCCGGAAAGTGTCGGCACCGGTTGGCCCAGCGTCAGGTAATCGAGGCCGACGTCGACCAGTGGCTGGATGCTGCGCACGACGTCCTTGTCATGGCTGAAGAAGGCCAGTGCATCGGCGCAGGTCAGCTCCAGCACCTCGGCGATGTTCTTGCCCTGGAATTGCAGCTCCAGCAGTTCGGGGCGATAGCGTGTGCCGTCGCAATCCGGGCAGCGCAGGTAGACGTCGGAGAGGAACTGCATCTCGACGTGTTCGAAGCCGTTGCCGCCGCAAGTCGGGCAGCGCCCGTCGCCCGAATTGAAGGAAAAAGTGCCGGCGGTGTAGCCGCGCTGTTCGGCTTCGGGCAGGGCCGCGAAGCGTTTGCGGATCACATCGAAGGCGCCCACGTAACTGGCCGGATTGGAGCGCGTGGTCTTGCCGATCTGGCTCTGATCGACCATGACGATGGCTTCGATCAGCGCATCGCCTTCGAGCCTGGCGAAAGCGCCGGGCGCTTCGGTGGCTTCGCCCTTGGCCTTCTTCAGTGCGGGATAGAGTACGTCCTGAATCAGCGTCGATTTGCCCGAGCCGGAGACGCCGGTGACGCACACCAGCTTGCCCAAGGGTACGGCAAGGTCGACGTTTTTCAGGTTGTTGGCAGTGGCGCCGAGCAGGCGCAGGCGTGGTGTCTTGGCGTCGACGGTCTGACGCACGAGGCCGGCATCGACCTTGCGTTGGCCACTCAAAAATTGCGCAGTAAGTGAGCCCCCGGTGTGGGCACAATCGCCCACACCGCCCCCCGAGGGGGCAGCGCCAATCTTGGGGCGGCCCTGCGATTGGCTTGGTGTCTCTGCGCTTGCCAGCAGTTCTTCCGGTGTGCCGTTGAAGACGATGTGTCCGCCGGCCGCGCCGGGGCCGGGGCCGATGTCGACAATGCGATCGGCATTCAGCATCACGGCCGGATCGTGTTCGACCACCACCAGCGAATTGCCGGCATCGCGCAGGCGGCGCATCACGCCGTTGATGCGTTCGATATCGCGCGGGTGCAGGCCGATGGAGGGCTCATCGAGCACGAACAGCGTATTCACCAGCGAAGTGCCCAGCGCGGTGGTCAGGTTGATGCGTTGCACCTCGCCGCCGGAGAGCGTGCGACTCTGGCGATCCAGACTCAGATAAGCCAGACCGACCTCGCACAGATAGCTCAAGCGGCCACGGATCTCGTTCATCACCAGATCGACCGCATCGCCGCTGCTGCCTTCGATCTTCAGCGCGCGGAAGAAGTCGCGGGCGCGTTCGATGGGTAGAGTCATCGTGTCGTGCAGCGACAGGCCGGGCAGGGCTCGCAGGGCTTCGCTGGAAAGGCGCATGCCGGTGGGGCGGAAACGTTGGCGCTGCGCGGGAACGTACTCCCCTCGCCCGCTTGCGGGAGAGGGGCTGGGGGAGAGGGCACGCGTGACAAGCACCCTCTCCCGGCCCTGCGGGCCACCCTCTCCCGCAAGCGGGAGAGGGGAAATGCCAAGCGCCACATCGGCCTGTTCTTTCGAGCCAATCCGCCACAGCAGCGAATCCGTCTTCAGCCGTGCGCCAGCGCAGGCCGGGCAGTCGGTGTAGGCGCGGTAGCGGCTCAGCAAGACGCGGATGTGCATCTTGTAGGCCTTGGTTTCCAGCCAGTCGAAGAAGTGGCGCACGCCGTACCAGTATTTCGGCCAGGAACGCTGCCAGGTCTTGAACTCCGGCTCGCCTTCCATGACCCAGATGCGATGCTCTTCAGGCAGGTCGCGCCAGGCGATGTCGGTGGCCACGCCACGCAGGCGCGCCATTTTCATCAGGTCGTCCTGACACTCGTGGTAGCTCTCGCTCTGCCAGGGCTTGACCGCGCCGCCGGCCAGGGTCTTCGATTCGTCCGGCACGATCAGGCCCGGATCAATGCCGACCACGCGGCCGAAACCCTTGCAGGTCTCGCAGGCGCCGACGGCGGAGTTGAAGGAAAAATTTGCGGAGCTGGGCGTGGCGTAATGGATGTCGCACTCGGCGCAGTGCAGATCCGCAGAGAACTTCCAGATCTCGTGAGTCGCGAGTCGCGAGTCGTGAGTCGCTTGGGATGCCTCGGGTTTTTCGACTTGCGACTTGCGACTTGCGACTTGCGTCACGACCGCTTCGCCGCCCAGATGCACTTCGACTTTGCCGTTGGCCAGACGTAGCGCCGATTCCAGCGCCTCGGCCACGCGCGCGGTTTCGGTGTTGCCGAAGCGGAAACGGTCCACCGTCACCAGCAGGCGTTTGTCATCTTCGGTGATGCGCGTGAAGCCCTGGCGCTCCAGATGGACGCGCATTTCCTCTATGGTGAAATTCTCGGGAATCGGCAACGGCGCGACGATGGCCAGCCGTGGATCCTCATGGGCAGGGCAACGCGCGGCCAAGCTGGCGAGGATGGTCTGTGGCGTTTCGCGCTCGACCTTTACGCCGCAGCCTTTGCAGTACAGGTGGCTGGCGCGGGCGTAGAGCAGCTTCAGATAGTCCGCCAGCTCGGTCATGGTGCCGACCGTGGAGCGCGAGGTGCGCACCTGATTGCTCTGATCGATGGCGATCGCCGGTGGCACGCCCTCGATGGCGTCGACCTGCGGCTTGTCCATGCGGTCGAGGAACTGGCGCGCGTAAGGCGAGAAGGTCTCGACGTAGCGGCGCTGACCCTCGGCGTAGAGCGTGTCGAAGACCAGCGAGCTCTTGCCCGAACCTGACGGCCCGGTCACCACCACCAGCTCGCCGATGGGAATGTCCAGGTCGATGTTCTTCAGGTTGTTCTGGCGTGCGCCGCGAATGCGGATGTACGGATGTTGAGACATGGCTGGGGGAGTCCGGCAAGTTTTTTTATGTGTGCCAGAATTGTCGCAGGATCACCTCACCAGAAGGGAGTCATGATGATCAATCTTCGTCACGCCGTAGTGCATGCCCGTCATGGCGACTGGGACAAGACTCACCTGATGGTGCGCGCCGATGAATCCCTGCTCGGCACCTGGCTGCACGGCATCGTGCACATTCAGGAGGGCGATTTGGAGAATGCCAGCTTCTGGTACGCCAAGGCTGGGCGCAATTTCGCCCAGCATGGTTCGGCCGAGGAAGAGCTGGGTAAGCTGGAGTCGGAATTGCAGGATTGAGTTTGGCTCCCTTTGCGGGCGCCAGTAGTGAGCTTCTGAACTGATGACACCACCTTCAAAATCGTCATTCCGGATCAAGTCCGGAATGACGCGGCGGGGGGATTGTTGCGGAGCCCGCGAAGCTCTTCGCCTGCGTCTGTGAGTTGCCCGAAGATCCCCATCAGACGGCCCTGTGCAGGCAGTCTGCCTGAAGAGGCAAGCGGGGTGCGGCTCTGCAGAGGCCTATTTCGTGAAAGTTTCCTTGGTCTTCTTGCCCACATCCTTGCCCACGTCGGCGGCGTCGCTCCCCACCTTTTTGCCGACATCTGCCGCGCCGTGATAGACCTCGACGGCCGTGTCCTTGACGACTTTGGCGGCTTCGACGGCGCCATTGGCCACCGCTTTGGCGCCCTCGGCCACTTCACCGCTGGCGGATTTGGCGCCTTCCTTGACGCTCTGGCCCGCGCAGGCGGCGAGCAGGGCGCACAGACTGAGGATCAGGATTTTTTGCATGGAGATCTCCTTGGGTTTGCGCGAAGGATACGCCAGCCGAACAATACAAAACACCACCGTCCGACAGGCTCCCGGAAATGCAAAAGGGGCCCGCAGGCCCCTTTCTCGAATCAGCAACAGCGCAAATTACTTCACGCGGCTCTTGTATTCGTCGGTGCGGGTGTCGATTTCGATCTTGTCACCGATTTCGACAAAGGCCGGCACCGGTAGTTCAAAACCTGTGGCCAGACGCGCCGGCTTCATGACCTTGCCGGAGGTGTCGCCCTTGACGGCGGGTTCGGTGTAAACCACCAGACGCTGCACCATGGTCGGCAGTTCGACCGAAATGGCTTTTTCGTTGTAGAACACGACTTCGCACTTCAGGCCATCTTCCAGATACTTCAGCGCGTCGGTCATGTTGTCCGGCTCGATTTCGTACTGGTTGTACTCGGCGTCCATGAACACATACATCGGGTCGGCGAAGTAGGAATAGGTCACTTCCTTGCGATCCAGCGAGACGACTTCGAACTTGTCGTCGGCCTTGTAAACGAATTCGGAACCGGCTTCGGTCAGCAGGTTCTTGAATTTCATCTTGACCTGGGCGGAGTTGCGGCCACCTTTGGAGTATTCAGCGCGCTGCACGACCAGTGCATCGGGACCAACCATCACGACGTTGCCGACGCGGAGTTCTTGAGCGGTTTTCATAGGGACACCTTAAAGCGGCGCCCACGAGCGCCTGACGAAGTTTACAAAGCCGGGCATTCTAGCAAGTTTTTGCAAAAAATCAGCAGCTTGGATGCCAAATCGCCGTGTGAGACAAGATTTTGCGTCCATTGTTCCGAATGCGTTTGCAGTGCTGGCAGGGCGGCAAGCATGGCGGGCCAGTGTGCGCCAGCCTCTGCCTCGTCCTCCCAGGCCTGCCAGAGGTCGCGCAGAGCTTGGCTCTCGGCCGGGCTGAGTGCAGCGCAGTACAAGTCCAGAAAGGCGGCCAGTTTGGCCAGGTGCGCGCCTTCCTCCTGCTGATAGATGTGCCACACGCAAGGATGATTGGCCCATTGGGCCCGCACGAAGGAATCCTCTCCACGCACGAAATTCAGATCGCAGGCGGCGAGCAGGCGGTCGTAGTCGGGCTGGGTCAGGAAGGGCAGGAAGGCGAGGGTGAGGCGGCCGTGGCGCAGCGAAGCGCCTGCCCAGGCCTGCACTTGCGGTACATGCCGCCCGGCGGTGACCGCGCAGAAGATCTCGCGTTCACCATTTGCCCAGGCGTCGAGCAAGTCGGGCAGGGCGGCGTTTTCATAAGCGAACAGGGATAGCTTCAAGACCCTCTCCGGTGGTGGCTCTACAGCCATGCTGCTCCAGAAGGCTTGCTGTGCGTGCCTGTCCAGCCTGAAGGCCTGCAGATCAGCGAGCAGTGCGGCTTCGCGGATCAGTCCGCCGGTGTCAGGGGTGAAGCCGGGGAAGAAGAAGTATTTGAGCAGGGGCAGGCGTGGATGCGGCGAGGGCAGGCCATGGCTGCCTGCCGCCCAGGCTTCGGCCGTCAGGTAGTCGAGATTGATCCAGGCGGGTCGCTGCGGGCGGGCGGCCATGGCGCTGATATAGGCGTCGGGCGGATCGCAGGCGAAGGCTTCGATCACGATGTCGGCGGCCTCGGCGTGCGTGGCGGCCTCCCACGGGCAGATCGTCACTCCCGCGATAGCCTGCGAGTTGGCGTGGGCGTCGACGCGGGCTTCCAGGCGCGCGAACACCGCCAGGTCATCGACCCACAGGCGCACCGCCAGGCCATGCTCAGCGACGAGCTGGCGGGCCAGTCGCCAGCACACGCCGATGTCGCCATAGTTGTCGATGACTTTGCAGAAGATGTCGCAGCGCAGGGTGGGCATTGGCGGGGTCGGAGGCGTGGGCGGGCGTGCGCTGTGTTACGTTAGCGCACCCCGACATTTTCGCAGCAAGTCAAAAAAATATGGAAAAACAACTCAAAGCCGATGTGCGTGGCCTGCTGAGCCGCCTGCCCCTGTTTGCGGTGGTCGATGCCGAGTCGCTGGACCGCATTGCCGAGACCGTCGGCGAGCATCGTTTGGTGCGCGGCGAAGTGCTGTTCCGCCAGAACGACCCCTGCGACGGTTTTTACGTGGTGGTGCATGGCCAGATCAAGCTGGCCGTGACCTCGCCCAACGGCAACGAGAAGGTGCTGGAAATCATTCCGGCACGCATGAGTTTTGGCGAAGCCGTGATGTTTCTCGACCGGCCCTTCCCGGTGGCGGCCGAAGCCTTGACCGATTCGCTGGTGCTGAGCATTCCGCGTGAGCCGGTGCAGGAGCTGATCGATACCAACAAGCTGTTTGCGCGCAAGATGCTCGCCGGCCTGTCGGTGCGTCTGCATTCGCTGGTCAAGGATGTGGAAGGCTACGCATTGCGCTCGTCGTCCCAGCGCCTGATTGGCTACTTGCTCGGTGAGGCCGGTGAAGGCGGGCTGGCGCAAGGCGCGCTCGAAATCGATCTGCCGACCAGCAAACAGGTGCTGGCCTCGCGTCTGTCGGTGACGCCGGAAACCTTTTCGCGCATCCTGCACACGCTCAGCAGCGCCGGGCTGGTCGAGGTGGATGGCAAGACCATCCGCGTGCCGGATGTGTCCAGGCTGCGCGACTACGAAGCCTGATTCCTGCGATGGAGGTCGCTTTCACGTAGGGCCGACTTTAGTCGGCCATCCGCGCGTGGAGTGCGACTGAAGTCGCACCTGCACAGACGTACCCTCCGCACCAATCAGCTAGAATCTGCGCTCTGCCCGCATCCTGGAACACCTTATTCATGACAATTCCCCTGCAAGATTTACTGGCACGCAACCAGGCCTGGTCCCAGAAACAGCGCACGCGCGACCCGGAGTACTTTTCGCGTCTGGTGTCTCAGCAGAATCCGGAGTTTTTGTGGATCGGTTGTTCCGACAGCCGCGTGCCGGCCAACGAAATCATCGGGCTGGCGCCGGGTGAAGTCTTCGTTCATCGCAATATCGCCAACGTCGTGGTACACACCGATCTGAATTGCCTGTCGGTGGTGCAATACGCGGTGGATGTGCTGAAGGTGAAGCACATCCTGATCGTCGGTCATTACGGCTGCGGTGGCGTCAGGGCGGCTTTGCAGGACCAGCGCGTTGGTCTGGCCGACAACTGGTTGCGGCATGTGCAGGACGTGCGCGACAAGTATCGTGGCGGCTTGCGTGCCATCGAGGATGTGACGACGCGGGTGGATCGCCTGTGCGAATTGAATGTGGTGGAACAGGCGCTGAACGTGGCTGAAACCACCGTGCTGCGCGACGCTTGGGCGCGTGGGCAGGAGGTCGCCGTGCATGGCTGGATCTACGATCTGGCTGACGGCATCGTGCGCGAGCTGGGCACCAGCATCGAACGTGATGATGACGCCCCGGGGATTTATGAGGCGGCAGTGTCAGAGATCATGCAGCGGGTTTGACGCTCGTCCGGGCGTGAAATGGTGAGCGAGCAGGCGTAATCGAGTCGCAGGTTATACTCGGCGAAATTTTTGGGGAGTGGGCATGTCTTGTAATTCCGGTGTTCAGCGTGATCAGTGGGGCGGCACTCTGGCCGGCGTGCTGATCGGCTTGCTGGTCGGTGCGGTGATTGCCGTGGGCGTGGCGCTCTATATCAACTTCGGCCACAAACCTTTCAAGGCAGAGGGGCCGACCGCGCGTCCGCAGCAGAGCGCGCCGGTGGCGACGCAAAGTGTCCCGATTAGCCTGCCCGGCAAGCCCGGCGACCAGCCCGTCGGCAAACCCAAGTTCGATTTTTACAAGATCCTGCCGGGCGGCGAAGCTGCGTCAACACCGGTGGAGGACAAGCCGGTCGAGGTCGTGGCAGAGCGCATCTATCTGCAGGCCGGGGCCTATCAGAATCCGTCAGACGCCGACAATCTGAAAGCACGTCTCGCGCTGATGGGGATCGAGGCTACGGTGCAACGGGTTGACCTGGGCATCAAGGGAATTTTCTATCGGGTGCGTCTGGGAACTTTTGGCTCGACTGATGCGGCCGAATCCATGCGTGCCCGTTTGGCGACTGACGGGATAGAAAGCGCAATTGTGCGATCGAAGCCCTGAGTCTGACTCGCCCCTTTGTTAAGTAATGGTTATGACTTTGAAACCATTTATGAGCATGAAAGTCATACCCGTTTCCCTTACCCCCAACCCCTCTCCCCAAATGGGCGAGGGGCGCTTCGAGAAGTCGCTCTGCGACTTTTACACTATCGAATCTGGAGAAGTTTCATGCAACGTCGTCACATCCTGAAGTTTGCTGCTGTCACTGCATTGCTAGCCCTGAGCAGTTTTGCCCAAGCCCAGCAGCCGGCTTATCAAACCTTGAATCCGGCGCAGCCGACGGTTGGTAACGGGCAGATCGAGGTCATCGAATTTTTCTCGTATGGCTGCTCGCACTGCGACAGCTTTGATCCGATCCTGGCCAAATGGCGTGGCGAACAGGCCAAGGATGTGGTCTTCAAGCGCGTGCCGGTGTCCTTTGGCCGCCCTGAATGGGCCGCCTTGGGGCGTTTGTATCTGACGCTGAATGCGCTGGGCCTTTCCGACAAGCTTGATCCCGCCGTGTTCGATGCGGTGCATCGTGGTCGGGTCAAACTTGACGACGAAAAGACACGTAATGAGTGGCTGACCAAGCAGGGCGTCGATGTGCGCAAGTTCAACGACACCTGGCGCTCTTTCAGCATTGATTCGCTGGCCAAGCGCAGCGAACAGCAGTCGGCAGCCTACAAGGTTATGGGCGTGCCCGCGCTGGCGATTCAGGGCAAATACATGCTTGAAGGCGGGGATCCGAAAAGTCTGGTCACGGCCAGCAGCCTGATTGCCAAAGTGCGCGGCCCGGTGGCTGCGGCGCCAGCGGCAGCGCCGGCGCCAGCGGCAGCGGCAGCGAAGAAACCTGCAGGCAAGTGAGCGTCGCCCCGCAGCGCGTCTTCATTACGGGCGCGTCCAGCGGGATCGGCGCGGCATTGGCGCGCGCCTATGCTGCACGCGGCGCCACCCTGGGTCTGGTGGCGCGGCGGCTTGAGGCGCTCGACGCCTTGCTCCTGAGCCTGCCCGGCGAACATGCGGTGTACGTCGCCGACGTGGCCGAACCCGAGCAAGTCGCCGTCGCGGCGCGCGCCTTCGTCGAGCGTTTCGGTTTGCCGGATGTGGTGATCGCCAATGCCGGTGTTTCGGCCGGCACGCTGACCGAGGAACGCGGCGATCTGGCCGTGTTCGAGCGCGTTTTGCGGACCAACCTGCTTGGCATGGTCGCCACGTTTCAACCTTTTGTCATGGATATGCGCCGCGCCTGTGCGGGCCAACTGGTGGGGATTTCCTCCGTGGCGGGTGTGCGTGGTCTGCCCGGTGCTGGCGCTTACAGCGCGTCCAAGGCGGCGGCGAGTCGTTATCTGGAAAGCCTGCGCGTCGAGTTGCGCGGTAGCGGCGTGCGGGTCAGCGAGATCCGCCCCGGCTATATCCGCACGCCGATGACCGACGTGAATACCTACGCCATGCCTTTTATCATCGATGCGGACGAGGCGGCGCTGCGCTTCATCCGGGCGATTGATCGCGCCGCGCCGCGCGCCACGATTCCCTGGCCGATGGGTGTCGTGGCCAAGCTGCTGGCGCTCGTACCATGCTGGCTGTATGACCGGCTGGCGGCCAGGGCCGGACGCAAACCGCGCGGCCTGAAGCTGTAATCGCCGCATGCCGGGCAGCGTCTCTCGCGGCATCTTTATCCGTCTGGTATTGGTCACTCTGTTCTGGGGTGGCACCTTCATTGCCGGGCGTTTTCTTGCCCAGAGCATGCCGCACTTCGTTGCCGCGACGCTGCGTTTCTGCTTCGCCCTGATCGGTCTGGGTGTCTATGCCTGGGCCTTCGGTCGGCACATCGTATGGCCACAGGGGCGGCAGTGGTGGCTGATGCTGGCGCTCGGCGCGAGCGGTATTTTTGCCTACAACGCCGGCTTCTTCGCCGGCCTCGCCCAGGTGCCGGCTAGCCGTGCGGCCCTGATCGTGGCCGCCAGTCCGGTGCTGACGCTGTGTGCGGTGCAGTGGCTGCAGCGCGCGCGCTGGGCCGGGCGGCAAGTGCTGGGCGTGCTGCTGTCCTTTGCCGGGGCGGTGATCGTCGTCTCGCATGGCCAGCCGCTGAGCCTGTTTGCCGGCGCGGTCGGGCTGGGTGAGTTGTATATCTTCGGCGCGGTGCTGGCCTGGGTGGTTTACACCCTGTTGCTGCGCTATCGCGCGCAGGGCATCGATGCCCTGTCGCTGACCTTCTTCTCGATTCTTTGCGGCACAGTCATGCTGGCGATTCCGGCCGGCTTCGAATGGCAGGCGGCCGGTTGGCATTTGCCGACCCTTACCGCTTGGGGTGCAATGGCCTACATGGGCCTGCTGGGCACGGCACTGTCTTTCGTCTGGTACAGCCAGGCCGTGGCCGAAATCGGCGCGGCGCGCGCCACCCAATTTACCAATCTGGTTCCGGTCTTCGGCGTGTTGCTCTCCGCCCTGATCCTCGGCGAGCCCTTGCTGTGGGCCAGTCTGGGCGGCGGTGTGCTGGTGCTGGCCGGGGTGATGCTGGCCAGTCGTTCCTCTGCAAGGCACACTGCCTGAAGACTGGCGTCTGTCGGCCCTGAGCGGGTAGATGCCTTGTACAGGCCCGGCCCGCGCGGCTTGGCAGACGGTGTCCAGTATGAGTCTGCGCTGCCGATAAAACCTCTTTCGCCTTGCGAGTCATCCACCATGAAAACGCTTTTCATCCTGCTGCTGCTTGTTCTACCCGGGTTCGCCCTGGCGCAGAGCGATGCCGATCTGGTCGCCGCGCGCATTGCGCAATTTCGTCCCGCGCTGCTCGACGAACATCCGCGCCTGCTCCTGCGTCCGGCGGATCTGCCGGCACTGCGGGAATTCATCAAGATCCTGCCGGCACAGCCCGACGGCGCCATGCTGGCCAAGCTGGCGCTGCCGCCGCTGGACAACAAGGTGTTGATCGCCGAGCCGCGCGCGGTGAAAAACGGCACGAGCGAGGGCACGAAGCAGTGGCAAGCCGGTTACAAGGCAGCCAATGACACCGCGGCCTGGGCGCAGCGTTACGCGCTGGCCTGGCTGATCACCGAAGACCCGGCCTATGGCCGCGAGGCCGCGCGCTGGCTGCTGCATCTGGCCAGCTGGAACATCGACCGCGAGACGTATCGCACGAATGACGAACTCTTCATCCAGTCGCTGCGGCCGATGATCTTTGCCTACGACTGGGCTTATGCCGCTTTGACGCCGGAGGAGCGCGCCATCGTTGGCAAGGCACTGATCGCGCGTATGACGGTGCTGGCCGCCCAAGTACAGCCCAAGTTCAGCCTGACACAGGCCGGTGCGCCGGACAATGGCCTGAGCCACCCGATGCGCTTCATCTCGACGCTGGGGCAGGGCGGGCTGGCACTCTTTCACGAGACGCCGGATGCGCCGGGCTGGCTGGCTTGGAGCTATGAGTATTACCAGCGCCAGTTCCCGGTGTGGGGCGGGCCGGCCGGCGGCTGGGCCGAGGGCTTGAACTACTGGAGCACCGGCATTTCGCAGCACCAGCGCTTCCTCGAAGGCATGGTCCTGCTCGGTTTCAATGAACCCCTGCAGCGCCCGTTCTGGCGCAACACCCCTTACTACGGGCTGTATGGCCTGATGCCTTACGGTGGCTCGTTTTTTGGCGATCTCAGCAACATCATGCGGCCCTCGGGCAGCATCGCCCTGATGATGGAAAAATTCGCCGTGCTGAACGCCGATCCGTATCCGCTGGCCTATGCCAAGGCGTTGCGCCAGAAACCGCCCACGGCTTTCAGCTACTACACCTACGATGGCATCGATTCCGTCCTGCAAAGTTTTCGCAGCGCGCAGGCCAAGCTGCCCGAGGCGAAGCTGGCCGATCTGCCACAGAGCCACTATTTCGATGACATCGGCGTGGTGACGATGCACTCGGCCTTGGGCGATGCGGCGCGCGACATCATGCTCGGCTTCCGTTCCAGCCCGCGGGGCTCGGCCAGCCATGGTTTTGCGGATCAGAACAGCTTCGTGCTCAACGCCTTCGGTCAGCCACTGGCGATCAACTCCGGCTACCGCGAGTTCTACGACAGCCCGCACCACGTCGGCTGGAGCCGTCAGACCAAGGCCAAGAACGCCATCCTCTTCGGCGGCGAAGGCCAGCGCATCAAAGACGCCTCGGCCAGCGGGCGCATCACGCGTTTTGCCGACGGGGCGAGTTTCAGTTTCGCCAGTGGCGACGCCACGCGCGCCTATGCCCCGCATGCCGAGCGCGCCTTGCGGCACGTGTTCTTTGTGGGGCGCCGTTACTTCGTGATGCTTGACGAAGCAGCCGCATCCGAACCCGTTCAGTATCAGTGGCAACTGCATGCGCGCAGCCAGATGACGCTCGCGCCCGAGCGCAATGAAGTCGTCCAGCAGCAGGGCGATGCGCGCCTCGCCGTGCGCTTTCTTGTCCCGGCGCCGGGTGCGCTGACGCTCAGCCAGACCGATGCGTTCAGCCCGCCGGTCGGTGCCAGCTATCAGGCGAAGATGCCGAACGAATGGCATGTGACGGCCAAAACGAAAGTTGCCGCAAAGCAGCAGAATTTCCTGACCCTGCTCTACCCGTGGCATGCCTCCGAGAGCGGCGCCCAGCCTGCCTCACAGAGCATGCAGGCTGCACAGGGCCACGCCATGCGGCTCTCCGGGCAGGGGCTGGATGAAATCGTCTTGATGGCCCGCGAGGCCGAAAAACAGGTCGAAGCGGGCGATTGGAAGCTTGCCGGCATGGCCGCCAGTTTTTCCACGCAAGGCGATACGCTGCGTTTCAGCTTGATCGAGGCGACGCGTCTTGCCGGGCCGCTCAGCCTGCAGATCAGCCAGCCGATCAGTCTGGAAGGCGTGCGTAATGCCAATGGATTGAATCTGACGGCCAGTCTGACTCAGCCGCTGACGCTGCAGCTCAAGCCCGGTTTCTCGGTGAAAAGCGTGGCCGGTGCGCTGAGTTGGCAGCAGGCGGTGGATGGTGGCGTAACGCTGCAGCTGGCTGCCGGCCCGCTGCAGCTGAGCGTGCTCAAGTAGGGCGATACGGCCTGCTGACACCACGCTGTCAGCAGGCCCCCTTCAAGATGTGGGCTCCTCAACCAAAACAAGGAGTTCAGCATGAATGCCATTAACTGGTTTGAAATCCCTACCACCAATTTCGAACGCGCCTGCCGTTTCTACGAAACGATCTTTGCCGTCCAGCTCCAGCAGGATTCCTGCGGGCCGGACATTCGCATGGCGATCTGGCCGCATGCCGGCGATGCCGTCAGCGGTTGTCTCATCGAGATGGCCGAGGCCCGCCCGCACAAGGATGGCACGCGCATCTACCTGAACGGCGGTACGGACCTGAGTCAGGTGCTGAACCGCGTCGAAGCTGCAGGCGGCAGCATCGTCATCCCGAAGACGCTGATCCGCCCCGAGATCGGCTATTTCGCGTTTTTCTTCGATACCGAAGGCAATGTCATCGGCCTGCACTCGATGGGCTGATGGCCGCACGCGGAGCCGTCACTGAGGTAAGGTGCAGGCTCTTTGTTTGCCCAACAAAAGACCCATGCGCCGCGCTGATCGTCTCTTTCGTCTCGTCGAACTGCTCCGCGCCCGTCGTCACGCGACGGGCGCGTGGCTGGCGGAGCAGTTGCAGGTGTCATTGCGCACGTTGTACCGGGACATTCACGACCTGACGCTGTCCGGCGTGCCGATCGAGGGCGAGGCCGGCGTGGGCTATCGCCTGCGCTACCGCCTGGACGTGCCGCCGCTGCTCTTCAATCCGGAGGAGCTGGAAGCCCTGCGCGTTGGCGCACGCATGGTGCAGGCCTGGGGTGATGCAGAACTGGCTGCGGCGGCCGGCGTGGCGCTGGCCAAGATCCACAATGTGCTGCCCGAAGCCCTCAAGCGCGAAGCCCAGATCGCGCGCTTGTTCGTGCCGCCCTGCGGACAGGCGCGCCTGCCCTGGCTGCAGCCGCTGCGTGTGGCGGTGCGCGAGCGTCGCTTCGTGCGCGTGGATTACGTGCGCGAAGACGGCACGCCTTCGCTGCGCACGCTGTGGCCGCTCGGCCTGTTCTTCTGGGGACGCGCCTGGACCCTGATCGGCTGGTGTGATCTGCGCGGGGACTTCCGGCATTTTCGCGTCGACCGTATCCAGCAGCTCGACGCGCTGGATGAACTGTTCCCGGATCAGCCCGGTCGGCGCCTGGCTGATTTCTTCGATCAGCTGGAGCGCCGGGAAGGCATTCGCGTCAAGCGTGATTAGAGTCGATAGGCCGACACGATGCCGTGCATTTCCTTGGCCAGCCGATCCAGACTCTGCGCTGCGTCAGCACTTTCCTCGGCGGAGGCGTTGCTCTCCTCCGACATCTGGGCAATCTTTTCGACCTGAGCGGCAATCGAGTTGGTGGCCGCGCCCTGTTCGCGAATCGCACTGGCAATTTCCTCCACGCGCTGCACGGCCTGCTGACTTCCAGCGCGGATTTGCTGGATGGCCTGGTTGGCCTCCTGCGCACCGGAAACGCCTGTGTTGACGCGGCGCACCGCTTCCTGCATGCAGCCAACGGCACTGCCCGCACAAGTTTGCATGGCATTGATGGTGGCTTCGATTTCCTGGGTCGATTTTGCCGTGCGTTCCGCCAGCTTGCGCACCTCGTCAGCCACCACCGCAAAGCCCCGGCCTTGCTCGCCCGCCCGCGCGGCTTCAATAGCCGCATTCAGGGCCAGCAGATTGGTCTGGTCGGCTACTTCCTTGATCACGGCGACAACGCTGGCGATCTGCTTGCCGTGGTGATCCAGTTCGTGAATGCGTTCGGCGGCGTCATGGACGGAGCCGGCAATATCATTGATGTCGCTGACGGTCTGCCCGATCACCTGCTCGCCATTGGCGGCCAGCTGACCCGATTCGCTGGAAAGCGTGTTGGCTTCCTGCGCACGATCTGCGACGTGATTGATGCTGACCGTCATTTCTTCCACCGTCGCAGCCATGTCAGAGGCGGCAGCACTTTGCTGGGATGAAGCATTCGCAACGTGCGTCGAGGTGGAAGCCATCTGGCTGGCCGATGCGGCCAGGGTATGGGCGCCGGCCGCGATGGTTTGCAGGTTGCCCTGCAGCTTCTCGATCAGGCGATTGACGGCGCTGGCGGTGGCGCCCAGTTCATCTTGGCGGATGACGCGGACGCGGCGGGTGAAATCTTGCCGGGTTTCGATGTATTCGACCGTCTGCTGCACTTCGCTGAGCGACTCACGAATGCTGCGGATGAGCAACAAGGCCAGGGTGCCGGTGAGGACTACCGCGAGTGCGCTGACCGCCCAGGCGATATTCAGTAGCAGGCTGGCTTCCTGCGCGGCAGCAAGCTGGGACTGATCACCCAGCTGATCGTTGTACTCGCGGTGGGCCTTGATTGCCGCGCTAACGCGGGTGCCTTGCTCCACGCCTTTGCTGGTGAATAGATCGCGCGCGGCATCGGTATCGTAGGCGCGCGACATCTCCAGCACCTGCGCCGTGATCGCATCGTAGCCACGGATCTGCTGGCGTTCATCCTCAAGCAGTTTTTTATTCTGTGCGTCGGCTTTCATCCTTTTTGCATAGAGGTCCAGGTTTGCCTCGATACGCTCACGCGCGGATTTGATGGCGGCTTCGTCATCCATTTTTTTTGGGTCGTAAAGCTCAAGAACATGCACCGCAACCAGTCGGCGGATCACCAGAAAATCGCGCTCTACTTCGTTCAGCAAGGCGAGGCTGGGTCTGATATTGGTTTGAAACTCGGCTAGACTTTTTTGCGGCGCGTGTGCCGCGAAATATCCTGCTATCGATACCAAGAGCAGCGACAGGATGGAAGAGGCGCTCAGCAAGACGAGCCGCTGCGTAATATTCAGATTCATGCCGATGGATCCCCAAAAGTCAAAAGCCGGGTTCTGTATGGGCGCCCTCACTCACGCACCATTTGCCCGAACCGGAGATATCGGCGCGCGCCGCCATGACCTTAGTGGGTTTACCTGTATTTTCAATAAAAGCTGATTCAACTCAAATGCGTCGGCTTGCCGGAGGTGTCAGCCATGCTGTGATGATTGAGTTGAAGTGGCATTCCAGATCGACCGGCTGGCCCACAGACAGGCCGCAATCCCTGTTGCCGGCAGCCAGACCCACAGCAATTCCGAATACAGCACCGCCAGCCCGCGCCCATCCATGAAGCGCGCCAGGCTCAGCGGCGAGACCTTGATCATCTGCCAGGGCGCGAAGTAACGCTGCTCGCTCCAGGGCCACATCAGTGCGATGCCCAAACCGCCGGTGGTCAGGGTGTCGAGCAGGCCGTGCGAGGCCATCGCAATGCAAAGAAACAGCCATGCGCCTGCAAAGCGTCGCGTGGCGGGCTTCTCCAGCAGGCATGCCACAACAAGCCCGACCAGCGCGGCTGTCAGCAGGGCATGACTGAAACCTCGGTGTCCAAGCTGGTTTGCATAAGGGATGCCAAAGCGGAAGGCCAGCACGTCCAGATCCGGCAGGATCGACAGGGCCATGCCGGCCCACATCACGCGGCGTGGTACGAGATCCTTGCCCAGTCCCAAACCCAGCGCGAGGGGCACGGCGATGTGCGAAATAATCGTCGGCATCAGCGCACCGTCAGTTTCAGAAAAGGCAGGCGCAACAGCAGCGCGGTGGACAGCGCCGACAGCGCGAAGACTGCCAGCGTGGTGAGTGGAATACCGATAGCCGGATGCCACAGCAAGCCGTCAATGCCGACTTTTGCCAGGAGCAAAAGCCACAGCGGATGGATCAGGTAGATGCCGAAACTCAAAGGCGCCAGCGCCACGCACAGGTTCGCCAGTCGCGTGATGAAACCGGCATGTTGGCGCAGGCCCAGTTGGAACAGGCACACGGCCATCAGCAGCACCAGCGGATTCTGATACGCATACATCACCTCCATGGCACGGCTTCCCAGCCAGGGCCGCAGCAGGTCGGCGCCCAGAGCGACGAGGATGCCCGCGCTCAGGGCCAGCATCAGCAGGCGTGGCGAGCGCGGCTGCGTCGAATGCGTAAACAGTAAATGGCCGAGCAGAAAATATCCCGTGAAGGGCAGGAAGCTGGTGAGGAAAGTGGCGCTGGCAGGCGGCGTTGCGGCGCTCAGCGCGGCCAGTACGCAGCACGCCGCAGTTAGCCCGCGCAATTCAGCGTCACTGCTGTGCGCGATCAGGCGGCGCAGGAAAGGCGTGAGCAGGTACAGGCCCGGCAGCATGTACAGATACCACAGGTGGTACCAGGGCGTGCCGCGCACGATGCTGGCGGCCGCGCGCAGCGGGCTCCATAGCGGATCGGTGAGGGCGTGCAGCGCGAGGTAGAACAGCGTCCAGAACACGGCTGGTTGCCACAGGCGCTTGGCGCGGCGGCGGTAGAAATCGCCCGCCGCTTCATCCGCCGGGCCGCTCAGCAGCACAGCGCCGCTGATCATCACGAACACCGGCACGCACCAGCGGCACAGGGCGTCCCAAAGATTCGCCGCCCACCAGCCGCTGCCCTCTCCGCCCAGCAAGCTCACCAGCACCATGGCGGCGGCATGCACGCCGACCACTGCCAGCGCAGCGGCCGTGCGCAGGAGTTCGAGCGAGGCGTGGGCGCGTGCGGGAATCATCAAGATATGTTGCCTACATTCAGATTTGCAGGGTGCGCAACGCGTATGCGGAACCTGACGTGGCCTACTGTGAATCCACGCCGATATCTTCGCGTGTGAAGGTCAGGGTGCGCACGATGACCAGTACGTCGGAATCCTTGCGGATATCCGGCGGGAAGCGCGCAAAGGGCGCAGCGAGGCGGATGATGCGCAGCGCCGCCTGATTGAGTTTGGCGTTGGGCGAGGGGCGCGAAACTTCAGCGGAGATGATGCTGCCATCGGGCTGCAGTTCGACCGCGACCTGTACGCTGCCGTAGAGCGAGCCGCGTTCGCTGCGCGGGAAGTTCAGCTCGCCGACGCGTTGCACCTTGATGCGCCAGTCTTCGCTGTACTGGGCGAGTTTGTATTCCTTGGTGCTCGGCGAAATCACGGTCTTGCGTGGTCGTGCGGCGTAATCGCTGAGGCGCTTGTCGACCACCGCTTCCTGGCGTTGCATGGCCGATTTGGTGCTTAGATCCAGGCCACGTTTGACTGGCTCGGCCTCGGCGGGCTGATCATCGTTCTTGCTCTGGCGTTCATGCGCGACGCTGGCTTCGCTGGACTTGGCACGCGCCATCAACTCGCGCTGCATGGCTTCCAGCTGGCGCACCTTCTGTTGCGTGCTGATCAGCGCATCGCCATCCTTGGTCTGCTCCTGCGGCGGCAGGGGCGAGGTGGGCATCAGCTTCTTGTCGGCCTGCTCGCCGCCGCCCTCCAGATTGGCCTGAGCCAGGGCTTGGGCTTCTTTCGGGGCTTGTTTGTGCTTGGCGTTGACCAGTACGACCTGCAGGCCCGGATCACGCGCCTTGCGCAGTCCGCCATCGACATCGACGAAGTGAATCGCCAGCAGCAGTGCATGAGCCAGTACCGATACCGTGACACCCAAGAGGAAGGCGTTACTGACCAGCCAGGAGACGGTCGTGCCGCGCACGCGCAGCGCTCGCTTCTTCGTGGCGACCTGCTGTGTGGCAGGCGCTTGAGCGGGCGTGGGGCTGAGGACGCGAGGCGGGCGGGCTTTGGCTGCAGACATGCGCGGCAATTCTACGCGAGCGGGGTTTCTTCTTCCTCGCCGCCTGTCTCATCTGCTGCTGTGTTCAGCGGCGGCAGGGTGGCGAGGTATTTGCCGCGCAGTTCGATCTCGATCAGATCACTGCTCTCGATGGCAAATTGCACGCGCTCGTGCGCATTCACGCCGGCCGGCAGGGAATGCAGCTTGAACACGAAAGGCACGGCTTCACAGCGCAGCAGATTTTCGCGCAGCACGCGGGCGCTGGTTTCGGTGAGGCCGCTCTGGCGCAGCCAGCGCAGATTCCAGTAGCGTTCCATGCCGCGCTGGAATTCGTTGTAGGCGCTGTAAGTGGCGTCGAAATCGTTCATCGCCGCACCCAGTTCGGCCGAGCCCGGCGCAAACGGCGCGGGCTCGCCCTGCAGATGGGCGATCAGCTGCCACTGGTTGGCCAGATCGACGTAGCGGCGCAGCGGGCTGGACGACCAGGCGTAACTATCCACGCCCAGACCGTCGTGCGGGCCGGAGGCGGTACTCATGCGCACGCGGCCGCCGGCCTGGATGCGGTAGATCGCCGGGATGCCGGCTTCGTGCAGCAGCTTGCCCCAGGTGGAGTTGGCCAGAATCATCAGCTCGGCCACCAGCTTGTCGAGCGGGGAACCGCGCCGACGTTGTTCGATATTGACCCAGCCCGCGCCGTCCGGCGTGTCCTGCGTCCAGTCGACGGTGTAGTTGAAATCCAGCTGATTCTGGTTGGCCGAAGGCTTGCCGCGCCCGGCTTCGAGCACTGTGGCGAATTCCCACAGTACTTTCAGCTCAGGCAGGTAGGGCAGATCCGGCAGCGCGCCGTGCAGGCTGTCTTCGTTGAAGACTGGCTCCAGATCGTGATGGCGCAGATTGGCCGTGACCGGCACGCGTTCGATGCGGCTACTCATGCCTGCGATGCTGAAATCGGCATTCACCTCGACATACAAGGACAGGGCCGGGCGGGCCTGACCGGCGCCCAGGGTGTAGGCCGAGACGACCTCGTCCGGCAGCATGGTGATCTTCTTGCCCGGCATGTACACGGTGGACAAACGTTTGCGCGCCACTGCGTCGATCGGGCAGCCGGGGCGGATGCCCAGACCCGGCGCGGCGATGTGGATGCCCACTGTCCAGCCGCCGCCTTCGCGCGGCGTCAGCGAGAAGGCATCGTCGATCTCGGTAGTGGTGGCGTCGTCAATCGAGAAAGCTGCCACGCCGGCCAGCGGCAGATCGTCGGGCAGAGGTGGTGCTGCCAGCGGCGGGAAGTCCGTGCCCTCGGCAAAGTATTCGAACAGGAAACGGCCCAGATGCAGATCGTGGCTCGTGCCCACGGCGCCCGTCTTGAGCAGCAGACGCGGAATGCTCAGGCCGCTCTCTTCAGACGCGGCTTCCAGTGCCTTGCTTTCCAGACGATTGCGGTCGGGTTTATAGAGCAAAGCCTGCAGCATCGGCACGAACTCGGTCGGCAGCGTGCCCGCGATCAGCTCGGCCTTCATGCGCTCCACCTGCTCCTGCTGCAGGCGCTTCTTCTCGGCGCCAGCCTTGGCGGCTTGCAGGATTTCGGGCGGAGCCTTGCGGAAGCGGCCCTTGCCCTTGCGGTGAAAATAGATCGGCTCGGAAAAGAGTTTCAACAGCGCGGCGGTCGCTTCGACGGGCGAGGGCGCGTGGCCAAAATAGTCAGCCGCGAATTCGCTGAACGCGAACTCGTCATCGCCGCACATTTCCCACAGGAATTCGATGTCCATGTCGGCCGTGGCGGCCTCGGCGCGGGCCAGCAGTTCACCGGCCGCAGGACTGTTGAAACGCAGCAAAACGTTACTGGCCTTGAGCTTGACGCGCTTGCCCGTGGCGGTTTCCACCTGCAGGGAGGAATCGTTATCGGTGAGGATCGTGGCGGTCTTGAAAGAGCCGTCCTCTTCAAACAGAACATTCATGAGATGCGGTGCAGGGGATTTACGACCGAGGATTATAGCGGGCGCGGCCGGAATGCCCCAGCGAGAATGTAGCGGGCAGAACGCGGCAAGGACGAATCCACAAGATGTGCCTCAAGAGCCTCTCCCCGCCTTACTCTTCAGCAGGCATGCCCGAAGAAGTCCGCCCTGCGCGGCTCTTCAGCCTATGCCTGCAAAAGCGATGACTTCGTCCAGATAGTCTTCCCAGCGCGTGAAGCCGTGGTCGCCGCCGGGCAGCACGGTCTGGCGGCTGCCGGCGTAGCGCGCGACGGCATAGCGATAGTCGAGCACTTCGTCACCTTCTTCGGCCAGCAGCCAGAGCTTTTCCGGCTGGCTGAGGCGGGGCGTATCCAGCGCGGCGATCTGAGCCGCGTGTTCGGTCGTGAAGGTGAAATGCTCGCCGCTGTAGAGCGTCTCATGCTCACCGATGAACAGGCTCTGATCGAAGTCCGCGTGCGGCACGAAGGGGTTGATCGCCACCGCCTTGAGGCCATGCTTTTCGGCCAGATGCGTGACGTAAAACCCGCCCAGCGAACTGCCCGCCAAGGCAGGCTGGACGCCACTCTTCAGGCAGCGTTCAATCTGTGCGTCGGCCTGGGCGATGGCTTCGAAGGGCACTGGCGAGAGCTGCGCACACCACAGCTGATCGCCCAGCCCGCGCGCGTGCATACGCGCAGCCAGCGCCTGCACTTTTTGCGATTGCGGGCCGGAACGGAAGCCGTGGAGGTAGAGGATCATTTTGGGAACTGGGAACTGGGAACTGGGGGCGGGCTCCGTTATCTCAGGCCTCCACCCACTGCACCCAGCCCATTTGCCAGGTCAGCAGCACGACGATGCCGAAGGCGATGCGATACCAGGCGAAGGCTTTGAAGCTGTGGGTAGAAACGAAGCGGATCAGCCAGCGCACGCAGATGAAGGCGGAGGCGAAGGAGAAGAACATGCCTACCGCCCACATGCCGGCATCATCGGCGGAGAGGAGGGCGCGTTCCTTGTACAGCGAATACACGCTGGCCAGGGCGAGGGTCGGGATGGCGAGGAAGAAGGTGAATTCGGTGGCGGCCTTGCGCGACAGGCCGAAGAGCATGCCGCCGATGATGGTGGCGCCGCTGCGCGAGGTGCCGGGGATCAGGGCGAAGGCCTGGGCGATGCCAACCTTGAGCGCGTCCTTCCAGCCCATGTCGTCCACTGTGGCGACCCGTTCGTGATGATTTTTGCGCTCGGCCCACAGGATGATCAGGCCGCCGAGGATGAAGGTGGTAGCGACCACCGGGGCGTTGAACAGATGCGCCTTGAGCCACTTGCCAAGCACCAGCCCGAGCAGGGCCAGCGGCAGGAAGGCGATGGCCACGTTGATCAGCAGTTGCAGCGAACGGGCTTCGCGTGTCGCGTTGATGACGGCATGGCCCAGACGCTGGCGGTATTCCCACACCACGGCGAGGATCGCGGCGGACTGGATGACGATTTCGAAGAGCTTGGCTTTGTCTCCGGTGAAATCCAGCAATTGCCCGGCAAGGATCAGGTGGCCGGTCGAGGAGATCGGCAGGAACTCGGTGAGGCCTTCGACGATGCCGAGCAGGGCGGCTTTGAGCAGGAGCAGGAGATCCATGAAGGCGTACGCAGGCGGGTGGGGGAGGCTCGATTATACGTGCGCCGGTGTGACGGCCCGGCAACAGATCAGGGCTGGGTCTGCTTTTCCAGATGGCCCAGCCAGTGCATGGCCTGCTCGCGCGAATCCCCGCACATCTCGGCGGAGGGTTGCAAGCCGCTGCATACCGCCGGGCGTTCGGCTGCGCCGAAGATCATGCAGGCATCCTTTGCATCCAGCTGGACACAACGCACATCGGCTGGCTTGCCCTGCGGCATGCCGGGAATCGGACTGGAGATCGAGGGCGCGATGCAGCAGGCAGCGCAGTGGGGACGGCAGTTCATTGATTCAGTGCTGAGTTCTGGGGTTGAGTGCCGAGTGTACATTTCAGTCGGCATGCCGGCGCGCAAAATTTACTCAGCACTCAATCCTCAGCACTTTTTCAAATTGATTCGAGTCAATTACAGCCTGGGCTAGGGCTTTTCATACTGTGCCCACACTCCCCGTATGGATTATAAAAATGAGCGACCAGACTTTTGATCAATACTTGATGGCCGACCATCGCGAATGCGATGCCTTGCTCGGCACCTTGCGCCGCCTGGCCGGCGCGGGCGACTGGGACGGTGCCCGCAGCGCTTTCGCCAGCTTGAACCACGACTTGCTGGCGCATTTCGCCGCCGAAGAAGAAGTGCTCTTCCCTGCATTCGAAGCGGCCAGCGGCATGAGTTGCGGGCCGACCCGGGTGATGCGCATGGAACATGAAGAAGTCCGCAACCTGCTCGAAGATCTCAGCGATGCGGTCAGCGCGCAGGATGGCGAAGGCGTGCGCGGCCACGGCGAGGCGCTGTTGATCACGCTGCAGCAGCACAACATGAAAGAGGAGCACATCCTTTATCCCGCAGCCCTGCAATCGGCCGGTGCCACGGCAGCCGAGTTGTCGGCGCAGGTGGCGGCGCGGCGCGAGGCAGTATGACCATTCATCTGGATGTGCGAGGCTTGCCGCCTTGCGAGCCCTTTGAACTCAGCATGGCCGCAGCGGATGAGTTGCCGGCCGGCGAGACGCTGGAAGTGCTGATTCATCGCGAACCTTTCCCGCTGTATGACTGGCTACGCGAGCATGGTTTCGTGTGGCAGGTGGCGCGCGAAGATTTCAGCGGCTACGAGCAATTCCGCATCACCATCAGCAGAGCCTGAAGTGCAGCTCGTCTCCACCGCAGCCTCGCCGGCGCCCGGTCTGACTTTCGCGAGCATGCTGGCGGGTGTGGCCGGCATGTGCGCGGCCGCACTGCTGCTGGTGTGGCAGCCCGAGGCCATGCTCACGCGCTGGCATCCGGCGGCACTCGCCGCCGTGCATCTGTTCGCGCTCGGCGGGCTGATGCCGGTGATGCTGGGGGCATTGTTCCAGTTCGTTCCGGTGGCTTGTGGTTTGACCTTGCCACGCTGGGGCGGCGTCGACTGGCTGATCTTGTTTGCGCTGCTGGCGGGGGCGTTCGCGCTCGCCGGCGGCTTCCTTTTGGGCGGGCCTTTCTGGCTGGCGACGGCGGGTGTGCTCTTGCTCGGCAGCCTGATTGTGGCGGCGGGTCGATTGGCTCGGGCGCTGTGGCGCCAGCCCTTGCGCAGCGAGATGGTGGCGGCCCTGCGGCGCAGTGCGATGGCACTGGGCATGACGCTGCTGGCCGGTGGGGCCTTGCTTGGCATCCTGCTGTTTGGCTGGAATCTGCCACTGCTGGCGATAGTCGACTGGCATGCCTTGTGGGGCATTGCCGGCTGGGTCGGCGGGCTGGTGGCGAGTGTGGCCGCGGTGGTGGTGCCGATGTTTCATGTCACTGCGCCGTATCCCAAGCAATGGCGCTGGGCCACGCGGGTGTTGCTGGGTGCCTTGCTGCTGGGCTCGGTGGCGGGCTGCTTGGGCATTGGCTGGCTGGCGAGCCTGGCTTGCAGCCTGCTCGCGGCGCTGGCGCTGGTCTTCGGCCTGCTCACGGCGCTGCGCGTGAGCGCTTCGAAACGCGGTGAGCGCGATGCTTTCCACTGGGGCTGGCTCGGTCTGGCGGCGCTGAGCAGCGCGCTGGCGGTGGTCAGCCTGCTCGCGCATTTCTCACCCGATCCGCGCTGGAGCGTGGCCTTCGGCGTGCTGGCGCTGGCTGGTTTCGGTGGCGGCACGGTGACGGTTATGCTGTATCGCATCGTGCCCTTCCTGATCTGGCTGCACTGGCAGCGTGCCAACAAGGCCCGTGCCCGGCTGCCCTTGCTGCATCAGATCATCCCCGGCCGCTGGCAGGCTGCGCAGTTGGGGACAGATGCTGGCGGGATGGTGTTGCTGTGTGGGGCGGCATTCTGGCCGGCGCTCACGCTGCCCGGGGCCTTGCTGTTGGCGACCAGCAAACTTGGTTTGTTTATTTTGCTGGCGCGGGCGCTGCACGATTATCGCCAGCGTCTGGCGCTCCTCAAAACGCTGCCGCCGCGCGTACGACCGGTACATTGATGCGCGCATTGGCAGGCTGAAGAACCTCTACCAGCCTGGGTCTTCGGCGTATATGCCTGAGAATCCAAGCTGAGGGCGGCTCTTCAGGTACTCATCCCAGCGCCTCGAAATCCGGGTTGTAAACCACCTCCCACAAGTGGCCGTCAGGGTCTTGAAAGTAGCCGGCGTAGCCGCCCCAGAAGGTTTTCTGCGCGGGCTTGGTAAGGGTGGCGCCGGCGGCCTGTGCCTCGGCCATGAGTTGGTCGACCGCCGCTGCCGAAGGCAGATTGTGCGAGAGCAGGCAGGCCAGCGCGCCCGGCGCGGAGAGCGGCAAGCCGCTGTCGGCGGCCATGCTGGCGTGCGGCCACAGGGCGAGTTTCAGGCCGCTGCCGAGCTTGAAGAAGGCGACCGCGCCGTGTTCAAACTCGCGGCCGATGATGCCCTGGCTCGGCCAGCCGAGACCATCGTGATAGAAGGCGTAGGCACGCTCGAGATCGGCGACGCCGAGGGTGATGACGCTGATGCTGGCTTGCATGGCGAGGTCTCCGTGGGAAGCGATCAGTTTTCGCTGGTGAGGGTGTGGCAGGCACAGGCCTCGCCATGCGCCGCAGCCACCAGTTCCTGCAAAATGCCGCAATCACCGGCGACCCGGCGCGTACCGCAGCGCCCGCGCAGGGCGGACAGTTGTTGCTCCAGCGCCTGCATGCTGGCGAGACGGGCGCGCACTTTGATCAGCTGGGTGTCGATCAGGCGGTCGATGTCACCGCAGTCCGTCTCGGGATGGGCCACGAAATCGAGCAGGCGTTTGATGTCCTTCAGTCCGATATCCAGTGCCCGGCAATGCCGGATGAAGGCCAGGCGCTCGACATGGGCCGCACCGTAGGCACGGTAGCCATTGGCGCTGCGCAGCGGCGCCGGCAGCAAGCCCGTCTTCTCGTAATAGCGGATGGTTTCGATATCGACGCCGGTGGCCTTGCCCAGTTCGCCGATGCGCAAGTTGTCGCTCATGGTCGTGTTCCTCGATTGCGTAAGTTTCATTCTAGGAGCTTGACCCTGTAGCGGCTACAGGGTGTTGAATATGGCTACTCACTCCCCAAAGGAAACATCATGTCTGCCTCCTGTTGCAGCGGTGCCTGCGCCGCCCCCGGCAAGCCGGTCAGCCCGCGTTATCGCAAGGCGCTGTGGGCCGCTCTCGTCATCAACGTGCTGATGTTCGGGGTCGAAATCTTCGGCAGTGCGCATTCCGGTTCGGTCTCGCTCTTTGCTGACGCGATCGATTTTGCGGGCGACGCCGCCAATTACGCCATCGCCCTCGCCGTGCTCGGCATGAGTCTGGCCTGGCGCGCCCGGGCCGCCTGGATCAAGGGTCTGAGCATGGCGGGCTTCGGGATTTTTGTCCTCGGCAAAGCCGCCTGGGCTTTTCACACCGGCATGCCGCCGGAGCCGCTGAGCATGGGCGCCGTGGCCACGCTGGCCCTGATCGCCAATGCCGGCGTGGCGTTGATGCTGTATGCCTTTCGCGAGGGCGACGCGAACATGCGTTCGGTGTGGCTGTGCAGTCGCAATGATGCGCTGGGCAATCTGGCGGTGATGCTCGCGGCGGTGGGCGTGTTCGGCAGCGGCGCCGCCTGGCCGGATTTGCTGGTTGCTTTGATCATGGCGGCGCTGGCCCTGTCGGCCGGCGTCAGCGTGATGCGTCAGGCGCAGGCCGAGCTGTCCGCCTGCGGCGAGGACTGAGCAATGAGGATTGAGTGCTGAGTGGGGCATGTTTGTAGAGCCTCGCCCGCCAAGGGTTTTCAGGCGGGTATGTTGAAAACCCGCTAGTTGTTTGCGTCTTCACTGCATCTGCTCGAACAGACTTTCCTGGTGCGGCTCTGCAAGCATGTTGATTCAAAAAATGGCGCGATTTCTGCCCGTGTTTGCGCTCCTCAAAACCCTGCCGTCGCGCGTACGGCCGGCACATTGATGCGCCCATTGGCAGGCTGAAGAGCCGCGCTGCGCTTGCTTCTTCAGCAGGCCTGTCCGGACAGGTCCGCCCGCTGAGGTTGTGCAGGCGGTGGGTGGGTGCGGCTGTCCTTGTGCCCCTCGCCGGCATTCAACCTGGCGCGTGCGGATGCTCGGCGCCCGCATGATTGCGCTCCGGCCATTGTGATATCAGCATTGCCGTGATCACCAGCGCGCCACCGATCATGCCGCGTGCGCCAAAGACTTCACCGAGCCACCAAGCCGCGAACACCGTGGCAAAAAAGGGTTCGAGCGCGTAGATTACCGCTGCCTGCACCGCACTGGCACGGGCCTGCGCCCAGGTTTGCAGGATCAGCACCAAGCCACTGCAGACCAGCCCAAGATACAAAAGCTGTGGCCACACCGAGGCCGCCTTCGCTGCCATCGCTGGATAGGCGCTGCCCCAGAACAGCCATTCAGCCCCGATCCACAGCGGACAGAAGAGCGTCATCATTACCGCCTGCGCCCCCGCCAGCGAACGGGCGTCATGCCGGGGGGCGAAGCGCTCCATGCCCAGCACGTAAATCGCGAAGGCCAGCGCGCAGCCAAAGGTCAGCGCATCGCCCAACCAGCCCGAGCCCTGTTCGTAGCTCATCACCACGATCCCGCTGGTGGCCAAGACGGCGGCCAGCGCCGCGCGCCTGCTCGTCTTTCCGCCAAGTCCGGCCAGGATCAGCGGCACCATGATGACATTCAGGCCGGTGATGAAGGCGTTGCGGCCGGCGCTCATCAGGGTCAGGCCCAGCACTTGCAACACGAAACTGGCAAACAAGGGTGCGCCAAGCAAGGCAGCATCGCGCCACAGCTGCCGATCACGCCAGTCAATGAACGGAGCCAATGCCAAGGCAGCCAGCGCCCAGCGCGCGCCCACCATCAAGCCAGGTGGCATCACCTCGGCGACGGCTTTCATCGCAGGGAACGTTGTCCCCCAGAACAGTGTGACCAGCAGCAAAGCCAGGCTGGCCAGAAGCGGTGTGCGCGAAACAGTCATGGATTGCCGCAGATGAAAAAGGAAGGGGCGGATTGTGGCACGTGGCGGTGGAGCAGGCCGGGGCCGGCGTGTTTTTCCAGATGCCCTGCCGAGCATTCCCTTCCACTTTTGCGTGCAACGTGAAAGCAATCTGTAAAACGTTCTGATGCCGCGGTTACTCGCAGGTCGAGCGTAGGGGCGCAGCAAGCAGCTCCCCCGCCGGGCTAGTGTTCGGATTGCACCGTTCGTCCGGTATATCGGCTCTTTGCCGCCAAGGACACAAAGGTTTGCAGAGCAAAACCCGAGGGGACGAGCGTCTCGGCACCACGCCGCACACTCAGTGCTGCCTGCCTGCGGTGCTTATGCAAGGGCGTCGCCCCTTACGCTGCCTATTACCAAAGCGCTATGCATACGCCTTGACAGTCTTGAGTTAATTATCTACTTTTACCAAATGTCGCCCGCCTGTGCGTAGGTGTTATTCCTACAGGCGTGCTGACTATGTGTGCTTGAAACATATTAAAAATGCGCAGGCGGATGCTTGACGTCATAACGATCAGGAGACAAACCATGAGTTATTCCAAGTTTATTGGCGGCTTGGCCGCCTTGCTGCTGGTGGCGAATGCCCAAGCGGCAACCGACTACCCGTCCGGCTACACGAAGTGTGCGCAGGTTGGCAGTAGCTGCACGATGAGTGGCACCCACACGGTGGCTCTGGGCAAGTCCGGCAGTTTTGTCTACGCGACAAAGACCGACAGTTTTGCCTGCGCGCTGTCCGCATTCCCGACGAACAGCTTCACCACTTCGGCCTGGTGTTCGGTTGGCCCGGTCGTGAGCGGCTCTTCCAGCTCCAGCAGCTCGTCCAGCTCCTCGTCGTCAAGTTCGAGCAGCTCTTCCTCAAGCTCTTCCTCGTCGAGCAGTTCGTCGTCGAGTTCCTCCAGCTCCAGCAGCTCCTCATCCTCGTCGAGCAGCTCCAGCAGCTCGTCTTCCGGCGGTGATCCTTACGTGACCGGCTGCGGCACGGAAACCAGCAATCTGGTGGCATCAAAGGTTTACTACGTCACGCCGACGGGTAACGGTGCTGGCACCAGCTTCTCGTCGCCGATGAGCTTCAGCGCCGCACTGTCCTCCGTTGGCGCCGGGCAGATGATTCTGCTGCAACCGGGCAAGTACTCGATTCCCTATAAGGCAGGGGCCAAGAACACCATCGTTCTGTCCAAATCCGGAACAGCCAGCGCCAAGATCTACATGGTGGCGGCCAACTGCGGCAAAGCGGTGATCGACTTCCAGTTCCCGGCGAACACTCATGTGGATAGCTCCTACGGTTTCGACCTTACCGGCAGCTACTGGTACTTCAAGGGCATTGCCGTCACCCGTGCCGGTTATCAGGGCGCTTATGTTTCGGGGGCTCACAATACGTTTGAGAATGTGGCTTTCTACGATAACCGCAACAGCGGGCTGGAGATCAACAAGGGCGGCTCCTACACCAACGTCATCAACACCGACTCCTACATGAACTACGATCCGAAGAAGTTTGGTGGCATGGCCGATGGTTTTGCTTCCAAGCAAACGCAGGGCGCAGGCAATTTCTTCTATGGTTGCCGTGCCTGGAACAATTCGGATGACGGCTTCGATACCTTCGATAGCCCCCAGAAGGTGGTCATCGAAAAGAGCTGGGCCTTCCGTAACGGCGTGGATAGCTGGGGCTACGGCGGCTTCGTCGGCAATGGCAACGGCTTCAAGCTCGGTGGCAACAATGTGGCCGAGAACAACGTGATCACCCAGTCGGTCGCCTTCGGCAACACCAAGAAGGGCTTCGACCAGAACAGCAATACCGGCAGCGTGACGGTCTACAACAACGTTTCGTACAAGAACGGCACTGCCAATTTCGCATTTGGTCAGGCTGTTGCTTCGGGTTCCAAGCACATCTTCAAGAACAACATCTCCCTGTCGGGCGGTGCGGCAGACAGCATCGCCAACGCCACGTCGACCAATAACTCCTGGAATGGTCTGACGGCCACCAGCGCTGATTTTGTGAGCGTTGATGTGAATCTGGCAACCCAGGCGCGCAGTGCTGACGGCTCCTTGCCGACCAACAACCTGTTCCGCCTTTCTGCGGGCAGCAAGATGATCAACAAGGGCGTGAGTGTCGGCCTGCCGTACAAGGGCACGGCCCCTGATCTGGGCGCCTTCGAGCGCGAGTAAAGCGCAGCACACGGGGCGATGCATCGCCCCGGCGGCAAGCAAACGCACGTCGACATCCGGCGTGCGTTTTTTTCGTCTGCTGCGAACGCCATCGGCTGCGGGGCGCGTGGTTTCCTGCGCACCGCGGCAATCAGAAACCGTGTGAAGCCTGCCCGAAGACCCGCTCCCAGCTTGCCTCACAGACAGGCATGCCCGGGCAGGTCCGCCCCGTAAGGCTGTGCGGGTTGGTGCATTTGCAGTCTGGAGGCAGGGGGCTGCTGCGGCGAAGTCCCCGGATTTCGCGGCGCTGCATGCCGGGCTGCGGGCGGGCTTCTGCTGCTTGGTGTGGCGGCCGGCCGGATCGCTGGCGGGTGTTACAATCCGGCCTGTTTCGCAGCGGGCCGCTTTGCCGGCCCGCCGCCATTTCTTCGCCCCCAACTGCGCTTATCCATGCCCCTGTTTGCCATCGGTCTGAACCACCACACGGCACCCGTCGCGATTCGGGAGAGGCTGGCGTTTCCGCCTGCTTCCGTGAGTGAGGCGCTGGCCAGTCTGGCTGACGGGCAGGTGGTCAGCGAGGCGGCCCTGGTTTCGACCTGCAATCGCACCGAGTTGTACTGCAGCACGGATTCGCCCGAGGCCGCTGTTGACTGGCTGGCGCGTCAGCGCGGCGTGCCCTTGGCCGAGATCGCCCCCTACCTGTACACCCTGCCCGAGGCCGAGGCCGTGCGGCATGTGTTTCGCGTCGCCAGCGGACTGGATTCGATGGTGCTGGGCGAACCACAGATCCTCGGCCAGCTGAAGGAAGCCGCGCGTACGGCAGACGCGGCCGGCACGCTGGGGGCGACGTTGCACAAGCTGTTCCAGAAAAGTTTCGCGGTGGCCAAGGATGTGCGCAGCAGCACGGCGATTGGCGCCAACGTGGTGTCGATGGCCGCGGCGGCGGTGCGCCTGTCGGCGCGCATCTTCGAGGATATGCGCGACACGCGGATTCTCTTCATCGGTGCGGGCGAAATGATCGAGCTGTGCGCCACCCACTTTGCCGGCGTATCGCCACGCCAGATGACGGTGGCGAACCGCACGCGTGGCCGTGCCGAGATGCTGGCCGCCCGCATCGGTGCGGATGTGCTGTCGCTGGACGCCATTGCAGAGGCCTTGCCAAACTATGATGTGGTGATCGCCTGCACCGCCAGCCCGCTGCCGCTGATCGGTCGTGGCATGGCCGAGCGGGCACTGAAGGTACGTCGCCGCCGGCCGATGGTGATGGTCGATCTGGCCGTGCCGCGCGACATCGAGGCGGAAGTCGCCAAGCTCTCTGACGTGTTCCTGTATTCGCTGGATGATCTGGCGCAGATCGTCAGCGCCGGGCTGGAGTCGCGTCAGTCGGCGGTGGTTGAAGCCGAAGCCATTATCGGCGCGCAACTGCTCGACTTCCAGCACTGGCTGGGCAGCCGTCACGCCGTGCCAACGATCCGCCAGTTGCGCGAGCAGGCTGAGGCGCGGCGTCTGGCCGAGCTCGATCACGCCAAACGCATGCTGGCGCGCGGTGATGATCCGCACGCGGTGCTCGAAGCACTGAGCCATGGTTTGACCAACAAGTTGCTGCATGGCCCCACGCAATTTCTCAATCAGGCCGAGGGCGCAGCCATCGCGCAGGCGGTCGATACCGTACAGCGCGTTTTTCAACTTGACGGACACGGCACACACAAGGCTGAATCATGAAAGCATCGTGTGCCTGTCCTTTCCCTCTCCCCCAACCCCTCTCCCGCAAGCGGGCGAGGGGGGCTTCCAGAGTCGCTACGCGACTTTCACTTTCTCCACCTTCTGATTCATGAAACCCGGCATCCGCGCAAAACTCGAACAGCTGGATTTCCGCCTGGAAGAACTTGATGGCCTGCTGGCCAGCGAGACGATCACGCAGAACATGGACCACTATCGCAAGCTCAGCCGCGAGCACGCCGAGATCGGCCCCATCGTGCGCCTGTGGCACGCCTTCCAGCAGGCCGAAGCGGACGAGGCGACGGCGCAGGAGATGCTCGCCGATCCGGAGATGAAGGAACTCGGCCAGAGCGAACTGAGTGATGCGCGCGAAGCGCAGGCGCGCATCGAGAACGAGCTGCAACTGGCGCTGCTGCCCAAAGATCCGAACGACGAGCGCAACATCTTCCTCGAAATCCGCGCCGGCACCGGCGGTGACGAAGCCGCGCTGTTTGCCGGCGATCTGCTGCGCCTGTACACGCGCTACGCCGAGCGTCAGGGCTGGAAGGTCGAGCTGGTCTCGGTCAGCGAATCGGATCTGGGTGGCTACAAGGAGGTCATCGCGCGCGTGGTCGGTGCTGGTGCCTTCTCCAAACTCAAATTCGAATCCGGCGGCCATCGCGTGCAGCGCGTGCCGGTCACCGAAACGCAAGGCCGCATCCACACCTCGGCCTGCACCGTGGCGGTGATGCCCGAGGCCGATGAAGTTGCCGAAGTGGCGATCAATCCGGCCGATCTGCGCATCGACACTTATCGCGCCAGCGGCGCCGGTGGTCAGCACATCAACAAGACCGATTCGGCGGTGCGCATCACCCACCTCCCGACCGGTATCGTCGTCGAATGTCAGGACGATCGCTCGCAACACCGCAACAAGGCTCAGGCCATGAGTGTGCTGGCGGCGCGCATCATGGATGCCCGCGTGCGCGAACAGCAGAGCAAAGAGGCTGCGACGCGCAAAAGCCTTGTAGGAAGTGGTGACCGCTCCGAGCGCATTCGCACGTACAATTTCCCCCAAGGCCGCATCACCGATCACCGCATCAACCTCACGCTGTACAAACTGGAGATGGCGATGGAGGGCGACATCGGCGAGCTGATCGACGCCCTGATTACCGAGCATCAGACCGAGCTGCTCGCGCAGCTCACCAATGAAAACGATTGATCCTGCTTTTTTAACGCATTCACTACAAAAACGTTCTAGGAGATTTGCATGAAGCAATACCTGACTCTCGGCGCAGCCGCACTGGTGCTGGCCCTGACCCTCACGGCCTGTGGCGACAAGAACAAGGAAGGCAGCGCGTCCAAGGTGCTGGTCAAGGTCAATGGCGCGGTCATCAGCAGCGACACCCTGGAGTGGCTGCTGAAAGAACAGCTGCCGCCCGGCACGCCGGTGGATGAGGCCCTGCGCAGCAAGGCCCGCGATCACCTGATCCAGCGCGAAACCCTGTTGCAGGCCGCCCGCAAGTCAGGTCTGGACAAGGACGAAGCCGTCAAACGCCGCATGGAATATGTGCGCGACGAACAGCTGGTGAACGCCTATCTGAAGGACTGGATGGAAAAGAACAAGGCCGACGACGCCAAGCTCAAGGCTGAGTTCGACAAGCGCGTAGCTGCTGCCGGCGACACCGAATACAAGGCGCGTCACATCCTGGTCGACAAGGAAGAGGATGCCAAAGCCATCATCGCCAAGCTGCAGAAGGGCGCCAAATTCGCCGATCTGGCCAAGGCCTCGAAGGATACCGGCAGCGCCGTGACCGGCGGCGATCTGGGTTGGGCACGTCCCACCACCTTCGTGCCGGAATTCGCTGCGGCCCTGGCCACGCTGGAAAAAGGCAAGTTCACGCTGGAGCCGGTCAAGAGCCAGTTTGGCTTCCACGTGATCCAGCTGGACGACACGCGCAAGACTCCCGGCCCGGATTTCGAATCGGTGAAGGGCCAACTGGCCCAAGGCCTGCAACAGGAAGCCCTGCAAGCCTACATCAAGGATCTGGTCGCCAAAGCCAAGGTCGAATGAGTCCGCAACTCCCCGTGAATCTGGGCGAAGCCCTCGCCCAGGCGCGCGGGCGCATCGATGCCGTGGACGCGCGCGTTTTGCTGCGTGAAGCCAGCGGGGCCACCGCGGCCCAGCTGGTCGCGTTCGCCGAACGTGCGCTGCAGCCTGATGCCGCCCAGCGCTATGCCGAGTGGCTGGAACGGCGCGCCGCCGGCGAGCCCATCGCGCACATTCTGGGCCGGCGTGAATTCTATGGCCGGCCCTTTCGCGTGTCGGCGGCGACGCTGATCCCACGCCCCGAGACCGAGCTGCTGGTCGAGCTGGCCCTGCATCAACTCAACCGGGTCGAGCATCCGCGTATTCTCGATCTGGGCACAGGCAGCGGGGCCATCGCCGTGAGTCTCGCCCTCGAATGCCCGGGCGCCGAAGTGTATGCCGTCGATTTTTCACCGGCCGCGATTGAAATCGCCCAGAACAACGCCATGGCCCTCGGCGCCAAGGTGAACTTCCTGTCCGGCAGCTGGTTCTCGCCGCTGGCAGGCCAGTATTTCGACTGCATCGTCAGCAACCCGCCTTACATCGCCGAAGCCGATCCGCATCTGGCCCAGGGCGATCTGCGCTACGAACCCATCACCGCACTGGCCAGCGGCAGCGACGGCCTGGCCGACCTGTGCCACATCATCACCCACGCGCCGGCACATCTCGAAACCAACGGTTGGCTATTGCTCGAGCATGGCTACGATCAAGCCGAAGCCGTGCGCGATCTGCTGCAGGACGCCGGCTTTTCCGGCGTGCACTCCTGGCGCGATCTGGCCGGCATCGAGCGGGTGAGTGGTGGGCATTTGTAGGCATGCTGGTCGCAAGTCGCAAGTCGCAAGTCGCAAGTCGCAAGTCGCAAGTCGCAAACCCTCTTGCGAGCCCGCTAGATCACCCTTCGCCCATTTGGGGAGAGGGGGAGAGGGCTGAGTCAAGACGGGCTACGTTCAGCCACCTGTTATGCGAAGCATGCCCGTAGAGCCGCATCGGGCGGTTGTCTTCGGACAGTCCGCCTGTAGAGCCACGTCCAGCAAACCTAAGCGGCATGCCTGCCTGCAGAGCTACGCGCAGCGCGGGTCTACAGCCATCAATGGCTCACCCTGTAAGGTCCGAACATTCCCTCCCCTTTTAAGGGGGAGGGCGAGGGTGGGGGTAATAGCTGCCAAGCCGAGGACGTTCCCTGTTGAACGTGAGAACCCCCATCCCAACCTTCCCCCTTGAAGGGGGAAGGAGCCGTTTGGGCGCGCTTCTGCGAGCGGGAGGTTAGTTGATGCATGCCCCGCAAATTCAATTCGTCAGGATAGTTTTTCGTTGAGGCAATAGAGGTTCTTCCCGAAGTGAGTGATCTCACCCGCAGAGATTGTAGCCTTCACGCTTTCCTCAATTTCTTTTGGGTTTTTAAACCCAAAAGACGCCAAACGATCTTTGGAGAACTCGATAAGGCGCCACGCATCAAATCCTGAAATTTCTCCGAGTGGGCCGAAATCAAAATCTACGACGCCAGTTTTTAAGTAAACCGCGCAGCCATAGCCATGCTTGCGGTAACTTATTTCGCCATGAAGCAAGCCTGTGTGTGGCATTCCGTTACATGCCCACTCCATGTTGCGTGTCGGAAGGATAAAACCGCTTTGTTCAATGAGTATGGCTGCGGCTGCAACAGCGCCAAGATATTCCGAAATGAGGCTAGAGAGGCGAGAGTCCATAGAGGCGACGTGATGTGGCAATCGAAATGACCGGATAGCGAGCTCTGGGGGCTGGAGGCAATGTTGGCGCGCAACTTACTTCGCGACCCCCACCAGCCCTTTCCCGATCGCCTCACTCAACCTCGCCAGCGCCTCGCTCTGCGCGGCCACGGCGCTTGCCGGGCTGCCGTCTTTGGCTTTCACGCGGATCTCGCTGCTGCGTTCGCCGAGCAGCTCTTTACGGTCGCGGCCAACGATGCGCCAGCGCACGCGCAGTACGGTTTCGCCTTGGGCGCTGGTGTCGAATTGCAGCACTTCGACGGGCACGTTGATCGCGGGGGCGTCGTTGAGTGACCAGGGGTGGGATTGCAGGCGTTGCGGGTTGATCTGGCGGGCGAGGTTGTCGCGCAGCACGCGCTCGAAATTGCTGTCGAGTGGCTCGGCCCAGCGATCATTTTCGGCCGCCTCGATACTGCCAGCGTCAAGTCGGGTGATGAGGGCGCGTCGGTTCAGGTATTCGGGCCATTTGAGCGGGCCGATGCCGATGCTTTGCGCGAGGCTCACCCCTGTCGTGGGTGCAAGCCGGGCGCTGAGCTGATAGAGGCGCACGCTTTGCGGCGGGTTGCCGGCGCAGGCTGTGAGGGTCGTCACGATGATGGCGAGCAGGGTGGTACGGATCATGGCGTGGGCTCCTTGCGGGGCGTGGGTTTTCTGCCGAAGAGCAGGGAGTTGGGCTGGCGATCCAGGGTGTCGGAAAGATCCTGCAGGGCGCGCGCGGCTTCCTTGAGTTCTTTCAGGGTCTGATTGGCACTATGCAGGGCGGGTGCGCCTTCGCCGGCCAGTTCGCTGAAGGTGGCTGTGGCCTTGCTCAGTTCGTCGGCGGCCTGTTTCAGGCTGGCCAGCGGGGCGGCGGCTTGCTCGGCCATGACTGCAACCTTGTCGGAGGAGGCGCCGACTGAATCCATGTTGCGGCTGACGGTGCTGAGGGTCTTGTCCAGATTGCTGGCGAGCGGATCAAGGCGCTGATCGAGTTTGGCGCTGATGTTTTTCAGCGTGTTCAGCGTTACATCCAGATTTTTCAGTGAGTTCGCCAGCTCCGGGCTGCGCACGAAGCTGCGCGTGGTGGAGGCAATCGCGGCGACGTCGTTGATCAGAGCCTCCACGTCGATCTCCTGCAGCTTGTTGGCGATTTCCTGCACGGGCGAGGGGATGGTCGGGATTTCCTGCAGGCGTTTGTTGGGCGCGCGATAAACCAGCGGTTTGTCGGGGTGGAAGTCGAGTTCGATGTAGAGCTGGCCGGTGAGCAGGCTCTGGGTGGCGAGCTGGGCACGCAGGCCGCGATCGATCAGCTCGGCCGGATCCGGGGCTTCTTCCTCGGAGACGCCGCCATTCACATCAAGCACCTTGCGCGGCAGGCCTTCCACGGTGACCGGAATGACGAGCTGGCGGCGCCCGCCGTCGTAGCGCAGGTCGATGCGTTGCACGCTGCCGATCTGCACGCCGCGAAATACCACGGGCGCGCCGACCTGCAAGCCGTACACCGAGCCTTCGAAATACATGACGTAGCGTGGTTTGCTGACGAAAAAATTGCTGCCGGTGAACACCAGGATGCCTATGACGAGCAGCAACATGGCACCGAAGACGAAGGCGCCGATCAGGGTCGGATTAGAGCGTTGGCTCATGAGGGTTCTCCACGCGAGAGGAAACTGCGCACGCCGTCCGGGCCGTGCAGGGCGAGGTGTTTGGGGTCACCGGTGGCAATCATGGTTTTGCTTTCGGCATCAAGGAAGACAGAATTGTTGGCCACGGCGAAGATGCTCGGCAATTCGTGGGTGACCAGTACGATGGTGGCGCCCAGGCTGTCGCGCAGCTGGAGGATCAGCTCGTCCAGACGCCGCGAGCTGAGCGGATCCAGACCGGCCGAGGGTTCGTCGAAGAACAGGATGTCCGGGTTCAGGGCCATGGCACGCGCCAGTGCTGCGCGTTTTTTCATGCCGCCGGATATCTCGGACGGGTAGTAGTGTTCGAAGCCGGCGAGTCCGACCAGCGCCAGTTTGGTGGCGACGATGTCGCGGATCGCATCAGCCGGCAGGCGGGTGAACTCTTCCATTGGAAAGGCAATGTTTTCAGCCAGGGTCAGCGAACTCCACAGCGCGCCGGCCTGGAACAGCACTCCGAAACGGCGTTTGAGGCGATCCTGCTCTTCCGCCGAGGCCGCCCAGAAATCCTCGCTGCCGAACAGTACGCTGCCGGCTGACGGTGCCTGCAGGCCGATCATGTGGCGCAGCAGGGTGCTCTTGCCGCAACCGCTGCCGCCCATGATCACGAAAATGTCGCCGCGCTGGATGTCAAACGTCAGATCGCGCTGGATGACATTGTCACCATAAGCCATGGTCAGGTTGCGGATGGAGATGATGGATTCGTTCATCTCACCACCCCAGCCGCTGGAACAGGATGGTCAGCACCGAGGCCGACACGGTGATCAGCAGGATGCTGGTGACGACCGCCGAGGTGGTGGCTTCGCCCACGGCCTGCGCGCTGCGCCCGCACTGCATGCCGCGCCAGCAGCCGGAGAAGGCGACCAGCGCGCCATACACGGTGCCCTTGAACATGCCGATCAGGATGTGGGTCCAGCTCAGCGCCAGCACGGTTTCGTGCAGGTATTCACGGATCCCGACGCCGAACACGGTGGTGGCGATCAGCATGCCGGCACCGATACCAACCACGCCGGCATACAGGGTGAGCAGGGGCACCATCATGACCAGCGCGAGCAGGCGCGGCAGCACGAGGGTGTCGATGGGTGAGATGCCGAGTGTGCGCAGAGCGTCGATTTCCTCATTCACCTGCATCGTGCCGATTTGCGCGGCATACGCGGCGCCGGTGCGGCCGGCGAGGATGATGCCGGTCATCAGCGCGCCGATTTCGCGCACCATGCCGATGGCCACCAGATCGGCGATGTAGATCTGCGCGCCGAATTGCGCCAGCTGCACCGCGCCCATGTAGGCGAGGATGGTGCCGACCAGAAAACTGATCAGCGAGGAGATCGGCAGAGCACGCGGGCCGTTGGCCTCGATCAGCCACATCAGATCGCGCCGGCGCAAACGCGCCTTGCCCGTCAGCAGGCGGCCGAAGGCCTGGGTAATTTCGCCTGTGAAGGCCAGCGCGAGAGGCAGGTCGGACCACAGGCGCAGTGCAATTCCACCGAGACTGGCGAAGAATCCAGGGCTCGCATCGGTCGGATGGTCGGTGCGCGGCGGCACGGCCAGCGCCAGGGCGAGCAGTTTTTGCGTGCCTTCGGCTAGGCCGCCGGTGTCGATGGCCAGATTGCGCTCAGCGGCGACGCGGCAAAACTTCAGCAGCCAGGCGAGCAGCGCACCATCCTCTTCGGTGGTTTCTGTCGCTTCCAGACGCACTCCGGAGAGGCCCGCCCAGAGCGGCTCTTCAGGCATCGCCGGATGCGGCGCAGACCAGTTCCACGCACCTGTGCAGTGCACGCGCAGCAGCGTGTCCTGGCGGGTGAAGTCAACGTGAGCTTTGTCTGGGTTGGCGATCATGCTGGAGAAATATGAACCGGAAAGCGCATCTTACTGCCTGCAGGCCGCCTGAGGCGGAGTGCCGAGCAATGAGGTCAGAGTGCGGCCGCCTGCGGCGGAATGCTGAGTTCTGAGGACTGAGTGCTGAGTGGGCGTGCTTGTAGAGCTGCGCCCGTATTGGGTCTTCGGGCGCAGGTGCTGAAGAGGATTGACAGGCGCGGCTGTCGGGGCACACTAATTACGCACTCAGCACTCAGCACTCAGCACTCAGCACTCAGCACTCAGCACTCAGCACTCAGCACTCAGCACTCAGCCCTGCGCCGTAGGCGCGTTTCAGCCCTTCACGAACATCGTGACCAGGGGGTGGTTGCCGACCTGGCGGCTCCAGTGGCCGTGGATGGCAGGATCGAAGGTGGTGCCTTCGGGCAGTACGTCGGCCGAGTAGAAATGTTCACCCGCCAGAAATACGCGTGAGCTGCCATCGGCCAGGCCGATTTCCATCGCGCCACCGAGAATGAAGACCCATTGCGGTGCGCCGGTGCAGTGCATCTGGCTGCGGAAGCCGAGCGGGCTCTGGCGGAACTGGACGCCGCTGGCGGCTTCGATTTCGGACAGGCGCGAGGCGGGCGTGCCTTCGCTCAACGGAATCTCGATGTCGCGAAAACGCGCGCGGCCGTCGGTGTCGGTGAAAAGTTCAACTTTGGTGAAGGTGGTCATGAAACGGTTCCTTGATGGAGTGAAGAATCAGCGGCCGGGGAATGCCGGCAGCGAATCCAGAAAAGCCTTGCCGGCGCCGCGCAGGCGGATGAAATCCTTGTCGATGCGGTTTGGCGTGAGCAGGCGGGCGAGGATGCTGCCCCAGATCAGCCCGATGAGCAGTACGAGGCCGCCCAGACCGGCCAGCGCGCCGGAGTCATCGACGGCGCCGGCAAACATCAGGCCGACGCCAAGGAGCAGGCCGCCCCAGATCAGGCTCAGGCCGATCTTGCGGCGCTTGCTGTGTGTGGCACACAGGCCGGGCTGGATTTCAGCCTTCTTGCGCACCGCCAGGGCGATGACGGCGTATAGCAGAATGGCAATGAAAATCAGGATGTACCAGGCCGGGTGATGCCAGTAAATCTTGCGCTTCTTGATGGGTAATTCGGCGGGTGCATTGCACTTGATGCAGCGATGCGGCAGGGCGCTACCTGGACGCAGGATCAGGATCTTGCCGTCACGCCAGTGCTGGCCTTCAAGCGCGGCCTCCAGGTCGGCCTGGGGCGGGGCGTAGGGATTGATGGCGGACATGCGGGTCTCCGGGCTGAGGTTCATTTGCGGGTTTCATTGGGCAGGCCGCGCCGGTATTGCACGGCCTCGGCCACGTGGGCGGCGCTGATAACGTCGGCGGCGGCCAGATCGGCCACGCTGCGCGCGATCTTCAGGGTGCGGTGATAGGCGCGGGCGGACAGACCCATGCGTTCGATGGCCTGACGCAACAGCGCCTTGGCCTTGTCGTCGGCTGGGCAATGCTGGTCGATCTCGCCGGCATCCAGATGGGCGTTGGCCTTGCCCTGGCGCGCGTGCTGACGGCTGTGGGCGGCGATGACGCGTGTCCGCACCACGGCGGTGGTCTCGCCCGTGGGGGCGTTCTGCAGTTCGTCGGCGGAGAGCGTGCCGACTTCCATCGACAGATCAATCCGATCCAGCAGCGGGCCAGAGAGTTTTCCGCGATAACGCGCGACCTGATCCGGCGTGCAGCGGCAGGCGCGGGTGGGATGTCCGAGGTAGCCACACGGACAGGGATTCATCGCCGCAACGAACTGGAAGCGGGCCGGGAAATCCACGCTTTGCGCGGCGCGCGAGACGGTGATGTGGCCGGTTTCGAGCGGCTCGCGCAGGGCTTCGAGCACGCGCCGGTCAAATTCGGGCAGCTCGTCGAGAAACAACACGCCGTGATGGGCGAGGCTGATCTCACCGGGGCGCGGATACATACCGCCGCCGACCAGTGCCGGCGCAGAAGCCGAATGGTGCGGCGAGCGATAAGGCCGGGTGCGGAAACGCGCCGGATCGAAACGACTTTCTAGCGACTGGATCGCGGCGGATTCCAGCGCATCGGCTTCTGACAGCGGCGGCAACAAGCCCGGCAGGCGGCTGGCGAGCATGGATTTGCCGGTGCCCGGCGGGCCGTAGAGCAGCAGGGAGTGCAGGCCACTGGCGGCGACTTCGAGCATGCGCCGCGCTTGCGCCTGGCCTTTTACGCCGGCCAGATCGGGATAAATCGGCTCGCCGGTGAGTGGTTCGCCGGTGAAGGGCGTGAGTGCGGTGTGGCCGTTGAAGTGCGCGGCGACTTCGAGCAGATTGCGCGCGGGCAGGATGGTGATGCCTTGCACCAGCGCGGCTTCAGCGGCGTTCTCGGTTGGCAGGATCAGGCTGCGGCCGGCTTGGGCCGCGCGCCAGGCCATGGCCAGCGCGCCGCGTACCGGGCGCAATTCGCCGGAGAGCGAGAGCTCGCCGGCCAGCTCGTACTGATCCAGCGTGGCAGATCTGATCTGATCGGAGGCGGCGAGAATGCCGATGGCAATCGGCAGGTCGAAGCGCCCGCTCTCCTTGGGCAGATCGGCGGGGGCCAGATTGACCGTCACCCGCTTGTTCGGGAATTCGAACTGGCAGGTCAGCAGCGCGGCGCGCACGCGGTCGCGCGCCTCTTTGACTTCGGTGTCCGGCAGACCGACCAGCGAAATCGAGGGGACGCCGTTGGCCAGATGCACCTCGACGGTAACTTCCGGTGCGTCCATGCCGCACAGCGCACGGCTTTTGATCAGGGCGAGGCTCATTTCCGCGCGCCTTGGTCGGTGCTCAGGCTTTTCCGGCTTCCAGCTCGGCGAGGCGCTTTTCCAGTGCAGCGAGCTTTTCGCAGGCACTCTGGAGCAGCGCTTTCTGCACGTCGAATTCTTCGCGACTCACCAGATCGAGGCGCGAGAAGCCCGCGGCCAGCATGGCTTTGGCGTTCTTTTCGAAATCTTTGGCCGGGCCGCTCTGCATCATTTCGGCGAACTTGTTGCCCATCTCTTCAAACAGCTGGGCGGGTTTGCTGGGATCAATCATGTGCATGTTCCTTGAATGGGCGTCGGGCGAGTATAGCCGAGCCGGCAGATTCGGCGCCTGCCCGAAGTGTCGGTGAGCAAGGCTTGTCTGAAGAGCCTCTCTGGGCGGGGTTCTTCAGGCAAGGTGTCTGTAGAAGAAGGCTCTGTGCGGTTCTTCGGGCATGGGCTTACTGCGGCCAAGGCTATGCACCAGCGTGATGCATCGACTTGGTGCGGCACTGTTGTGCTGCGCGAAGAGAGTGCGCCGGCCCTTTCGGGCAGGGTTCTGGAAAGTGACGTAGAGCAAGCATTGGCGAGGGTTTCGAGTATCTGGCACGAATCCAGCTAAGAAAGCCTCGCTGCATTACCTTAACTTTCTTTCAGGAGCACTCCCATGCGTTTGTCGATTATCGCCGCTTCCCTGTTTTCCGCTTTTGCCGCCCTGCCTGCTCTGGCTGCTGATGAGCCCGCTTCGGCACATACCTTTACCGGCAACATGAGCATTGTGTCGGACTATCGCTTCCGTGGTATTTCGCAGACCTACAAACTGCCTGCACTTCAGGGCGGCCTGGACTATAGCCACGCCAGCGGCGTGTATGTTGGCACTTGGCTGTCGAACGTCAGCGGCAACCAGTATTACAACGGCGCTTCGCTGGAAATCGATGGTTATGGCGGTTATAAGCTGCCGGTAGGCGATTTCACCTTTGATGTGGGCGGCCTGTATTACTACTACCCGGGCGCTCACTATGCCGTGGAAGCCAAGACCAAGTACAACAATCTGGAAGCCTACGTGGGCGTGAGCTACAAGGTTGTCAGCTTCAAGTATTCACACACCCTTACCAACTTCTTCGGCGTGAACAAGGATACCTACGGCGGTGTTTGCCAGAGCACGGTTGTTGGTGGTGATGGTGGCGACTGTTTTGATGCCGATCCGGGCAAGTCCACCGGTTCGGGCTATTTTGATCTGAGCGCCAACATTCCGCTGACCGAGAAGATCACGTTGAACACGCACGTGGGTCATCAGAAAGTGAAGAACTACGGCAAGCTGGATTACACCGACTGGAAGCTGGGCGCGACCTATGACCTGAACGGCTGGGGCCTGGGCGCTGCGATCGTGGGTACCAATGCCAAGAAGGGCTGGTACTACGCATGCAAGATCAGCGATGGTGGCAGCTGCAAGAAGACGGGCGAGAACACCCTGGTTCTGTCTGTCGCCAAATCTTTCTGATTTTCACACCACGGACGCGGTGCGCAGGCACCGCGTCTGAATCAAGGAGTAATCCATGAAATTCGTATCCGCCATCATCAAGCCCTTCAAGCTCGACGAAGTGCGTGAAGGCCTTTCCGCCATCGGCGTGCAGGGCATCACCGTCACCGAAGTGAAGGGTTTTGGTCGTCAGAAGGGCCACACAGAGCTGTATCGTGGTGCCGAGTATGTGGTCGACTTCCTGCCTAAAGTGAAGGTTGAAGTCGCTGTTGACGACGCCTTGCTTGATCAGGTGATCGAAGCCATCGAGAAAGCCGCCAATACCGGCAAGATCGGTGACGGCAAGATCTTCGTGTTCGACCTGCAACAAGCCATCCGCATCCGCACCGGTGAAACCGGCACGGAAGCCCTCTGATCCAAAAGGGAGTAGAGACAAATGAAAAAGTTTCTCGCCATTGCACTGACGGCTTTCTCCGTCATGCTGTCTGGCAGCGTGCTGGCCCAAGACGCCAGCGCCCCTGCCGCTGTTGAGGCAACGGCACCTGCTGCGGCCGCGCCTGCTGCAGCGCCTGCCGCTGATGTTTCAGCCCCGGCTGTTGCCGCACCTGTCCTGAAAGCGGACAAGGGCGACAATGCCTGGTTGCTGGTTTCCACCGCCTTTGTGATCCTGATGTCGATTCCTGGCCTGGCCCTGTTCTACGGCGGTCTGGTGCGCACCAAGAATGCACTGTCGGTGCTGATCCAGGTCTTCGTGGTGTTCTCGCTGATTACCGTGCTGTGGGTTGTGTACGGTTATTCGCTGGCCTTCACGGAGGGGAATGCCTTCATCGGCTCCTTCAGCAAGATCATGCTGGCAGGCGTAACGCCAGACTCTCTTGCGGCAACCTTCTCCAAGAGCACTGTGATCAGCGAATTGATCTATGTGGCCTTCCAGGGTGCTTTTGCTGCGATCACGGTTTGTCTGATCCTGGGTGCTTTTGCCGAGCGGATCAAGTTCAGTGCCGTGCTGGCCTTCTCGGTCATCTGGTTCACCTTCTCCTACCTGCCGGTGTGTCACATGGTGTGGTACTGGACGGGTCCGGATGCCTACACTTCTGCTGAGGCAGGCGCAGCGGCTACGGCTACGGCGGGCTTCCTGTTCCAGAAGGGTGCTTTGGACTTCGCAGGTGGCACCGTGGTGCACATCAACGCCGCCATTGCCGGCATCATCGGTGCCTTCATGGTTGGCAAGCGTCTGGGCTTCGGTCGCGAGTCGATGGCTCCGCACAGCTTGACCATGACCATGATCGGCGCTTCTCTGTTGTGGGTGGGCTGGTTCGGCTTCAACGCCGGTTCCGCTCTGGAAGCCAACGGTTATGCCGGTCTGGCCTTCCTGAACACCTGGCTGGCAACGGCTGCTGCCACCATGTCCTGGCTGGTCGCTGAATGGCTGATCAAGGGTAAGCCCTCGATGCTCGGCGCTGCTTCTGGTGCGGTGGCGGGTCTGGTAGCGATCACTCCGGCGGCTGGTTTTGTCGGCGTCGGCGGTGCCTTGGTTATCGGCTTGGCTGCAGGCGTGATCTGCCTGTGGGGTGTGAATGGTCTGAAGCGCTTGATCGGTGCAGATGATGCGCTTGACGTGTTTGGTGTGCATGGCGTCGGCGGTATCCTCGGCGCGCTGCTGACCGGCGTGTTTGCTTCGCCTTCGCTGGGTGGTACGGGTGTGGTTGATTATGTTGCGAACGCTGTCGCGCCGGATTACTCCATCGCCAGCCAGGTCTGGATTCAGGCTCAGGCTGTGGGCACGACCATCATCTGGTCTGGTGTGGTGGCTTTCGTGGCTTACAAGCTGGTCGATATGTTCATCGGTCTGCGTGTGCCGGAAGACGAAGAGCGCGAAGGTCTGGACGTTACCAGCCACGGCGAATCGGCTTACCACTATTGAGCACGATAGGAGCCTGCCGCAAGGCAGGTGTTATTGACGGGCGCCCACGGGCGCCCGTTTTTTTGTGTTTCGGGTGTGACTGGTTTGCACAAGCTTCAAGAAACAGGCGCAGCATGTCGTAAACTGAGAGTCACGATCCGATCGTGCATTCTCAGGCCGGCTCGTTTCACTGACCCTATCGCCCCAGGACTGCCATCATGAACAAGATGCTCGACTACATCAGTCAATACGCCGACACCATCCTTGCGAAATATCGTGATCCTTACCATGGCACGCCGCTGTTCTTCGATGGCATGAACACTTTCACGGGCGAACCGGTGAAATGGCGCAACATGGAAGGCAAGGACTGGGAGCCCTCCAATATCGCCTCGCAGCAGAATCTGTTTCGCACCCTGGTCGCGCTGTCGGCGCTGACCGGCGAGCCCAAGTACAAGCAGGCGGCCAAGGATGCGATTCAGTGGCACTTCGATCATGCCGACGAGAGTGGTTTGCTGATCTGGGGCGGTCACTGCTTCCTCGATCTGAAGACGCTGGATACTGTCGGCCCCGAGGGCAAGAACAAGGTGCATGAAATCAAGCACCACTATCCCTTCTATGAACTGATGTTTGAAACGGATGCACGTGCCGCCGCCCGCCTGATCAAGGCCGAGTGGAATTGCCATATCGACAATTGGGAAACCCTGGAGCTGACCCGCCACGGCAGCTATGGCCGCCCGCTGGAAGAACAGGGTTTCTGGGACAAGCCCATGCACCCTGATCTTGAGCTGATGCGCGAAGCCAAAGGGCTCTCCTTCGTGAATGTAGGCAATGACCTGATCTATTCGGCAGGCCTCCTCGGTCAGATCGTGCCGGGCGAAGAAAAGGCGCTGGAATGGGCCGAGTTCATGGCCTGGCAATATGTACGCACACGCTATCCGGCGACCGGTCTGGGTTGCTACCAGTTCAACCGCCCGGTCAAACGCGAAGAGGCGCCGACCGACGAGAATCACCCGCAGTTCACCTATTCCTTTTACGGCGACCGTGCCGAGCGCCAGTTCGGCCCGGAATATGGCGAAGTGGCCAAGGAGGCCTGGGTGCTGTTCAAGATGGACCCGGACGCCATGAATGGCCCGGAAGGCATCTATGGCGACTCAACTCTGGCTCAACTCACGCTGGCCCGCCAGCTCGGCCCCAAGGGCGAGAAGCTCAAACAATGGGCGGTCGACGGTCTGGATGCCTGGCTCAAGTATGCGTATGTGCCGGAAACCAACCAGATCAAGCCGATGTTCGCCGATGGCAAGGATCTGACCGGGCAGGAGTTTCCGCGCCGTGGTTTCTACGGCAAGAAGGGCTGGATCTTCGAGCGCAAGCCGATCAATCCCATCGTCTTCCTGAGTACCGTGACGGCCTGGGCGATTTCCGGGCGCGATTCGCTGTGGCAGCATGTGGTCGCGATGGCGCGCAATTACGGTCTGGGCAACTGGAATCCGGCTGACCCCAAGGCACCCCAAGCCCCGTTGGTGGCCACGCAGGCCGACGCCATCCGCTTGTTTGCGGTGCTCGAGGTGTATCGCGCCACCGGCACACAGGCTTATCTCGATCTGGCCAAGAGCCTGGGTGAGCGCCTGTTGGCCGAGCATGGCCATCGTGGCATGTTTGTGCCGAGTGCCAAACACATCCACTGTCGTTTCGATGACACCGATGCGTTGGCGCTGCTGAGCCTGATCGCGACCGAACGTGGTTGCCCCGAAGTGGTGCCTGGCTTCCGTTCACAAGGCGGTTACATTCATGGAGACATCCAGATCGAGGACGGCAGCAAGAAAAACATCATGGATATCAAGGATATCTACCCGCTGACGATCGAGTGATCTGGACAGACGTGAAACAGCCCGCCAGATGAAGGCGGGCTTTTTTATGTCAGTCAGGAGCGCTGCCGGGTTTCTTTCCTGAGCCGGGCACGCGTGCGTGGTGTGCGCTACGTTCGGTGAATGCCTGCCTGAAGAGCCGCTCCCCGCTTCGTTGTGCGAGTGGCGTGTCTGAAGAAGGTTGTTGGGTAAGCCTCTTCAGGCAGCTATTTTTTGGCGCGTAAAGCCGCGGCCAGCGCGCTACGCGCCCAGGGATGCATCAGCGCCGGGGAATCAAGGGCTTCGTCCGGCGCGCGGTAGTAGTTCATCTGTGCGAGCTTGCCCTTGGCTTCATAGCGGAATGGCTCCAGGCCTTCGGCTTCGAACTGGGCGCGGTTGTGTTCATCCACTTTCAGATAAAGCACGTCGTCGATGACTATGGCAAAAAACAGTTCATCGCAGTAGAGTCCTGCGCCGCCGAACATGCGCTTGCTGCGGATGCGCCCGAGCGGGGCGAACAGTTCCGTCAGATAGGCGATGTAGTCGGCGGAAACGCTCATGCGCGGCCCGCGAAGGGGTAGTCGATGGCCGGCGTGCGGCCGTCGATGATGTCGCTCAGGGCGTGGGCCGAGCCGCAGGCCAGGGTCCAGCCGAGGGTGCCGTGGCCGGTGTTGTAGAACAGGTTGTCGAAGGGGCTGCGCCCGATGATGGGCAGGTTGCTCGGTGTGGTGGGACGCAGGCCGGCCCAGTAGTTGGGCTCGTTGGTGTCACAGGCGTCGGGGAAAACGTCTTCGGCCCAATTCACCAGCGCGGCGCAGCGCTCGGGGTCGATGTCGGTGTTGTAGCCATTGAGTTCGGCCGTGCCGGCGATGCGCAGGCTGTCGCCCAGACGTGAGCAGACGATGCGCCGCGATTCGTCGGTGAGACTGACGCTCGGCGCGCGGCTCGGGTCGCGCAATTTCAGGGTCGTGGAATAGCCCTTGACCGGATAGATCGGCAGGCGCTCGCCCAGCGGGCGCATCAATGGCGTGCTGTAGCTGCCGGCGGCGATCACGTAAGCATCTGCGTGGATTTCCTGAGCTGAGCCGTTTTGCAGCACTTTCAGCCCGCTGATGCGCTGCCCCTCGCGCAGGATCTGCTCCACCTGTGTATCGAAGACGAAATTCACGCCAGCGGTGACGCAGCGTTCGGCGAGTTCGCTGACGAAGCGTTGGGCATCGCCGCTTTCGTCATCGGTGCCGAGCATGCCGCCCACGAGGCGAGTTTCCACGTGGGCGAGGCTGGGCTCAGCCGTCACACAGGCGCTGGGCGTGAGCATCTGCGCGCCGATGCCGAGTTGGCTCAGCACACGTTGCTGGGCTTCGCCGTGGCGGAAATTTTCCTTGGCGAAATACAGATGCAGCACGCCGCGTGACAGGCTGTTGTAGTGAATGTCGGTGGCTTCGCGCAGGGCGCGCAGCTGATGCCCGCTGTAGGCGGCCAGATGGCCAATCGCCAGGGTGTTGCGGCGGGTGCGGTGGGGCAGGCATTCGCGCAGGAATTGCAGGCCCCAGTGGATGCGCGCGGCTTCGGCCGGCCAGCGGAAGAGCAGGGGTGCGTCCTTGCGGCCCAGCCATTTGAGCACGGTCAGCGGCGCACCGGGATTGGCCCAGGGCTCGGGGTGGCTGATCGAGATCTGGCCGCCGTTGGCAAAGCTGGTTTCCAGCGCTGGGCCGGCATTGCGGTCGATCACGGTGACGGCGTGGCCGGCGGCGCGCAGATACCAGGCGGAGCTCACTCCGGCCAGGCCGGCGCCAACAATCAGGATGTGCATGGAGAGGCGGATTTCATGGATGAGGCAGCAGGTCGTGATTATTGCCGATTCACGGCGCAAGGGGATGGCCTGCATCAAGTATGGGCATGCACCCTTTGGAGCGGGGCGCGCTTGGCTGGATCAAGTCCGGCAGGGCCAGGCCGTTAGTCCTTGGGTTGGGGCCAGTGTGGCGCCTGAGGAGTGAACATGACCATCCGCAAAAAATTACTGATGCTCTTGCTGGTGGCGGGCCTCGCTATCCTGCTGCAAGGTGCTTATGGCTTGCAACGTCTGCACCAGATGTCGGCACAGTTGAGTCATGATTTGAACGCATCGCTCGCCACAGGGGCGCTTGTGTCAGGTGTGGCGCAGGCACAGATCAACTTCAAGACTCAGGTGCAGGAGTGGAAAAATATTCTGATTCGCGGCAACGACAAGGCGCTTTTCGACAAGCATCTGAAGGGCTTTAGTGACGAGGAGGCTAAGGTTGTCAAGGCGCTGGAAGGAGTGGTGCGAGGCATGCCGGCCATGCAGATGGATGCTACGCCAGCCCAAAAAACCTTGGGCGAGCTGAAAACTCTGGGTGAGAAATACCGTGCAGCCTTGCAGATGTTTGATGCGGCTGATCCGGAGAGCGGCAAAAAAGTTGATATCGCTGTGCGTGGCATGGACAAGCCGATGGCGACGGCACTGGGTGAACTCGAAGAGAGCATCGGCAAATTTGCCCGCGAAGAAGCCGCCGAGCATGTGGCTGAAGGCGCCGCGATGGCTCGGAGTGCGACGGTGTGGATGGTCTCAGGTGCGGTGCTGGTGCTGCTGGCGGTGAGCCTGGGTGGCTGGATGCTGATGAATTCGATCATGACACCGGTTGCTGCCTTGCGTCAGACCGTGCTGCGGATCGAGCAGGACTGGGATTTGACCCTGCGTGTGCCACAGCGCGGGCAGGACGAACTGGCGCAGTGTGGGTTGGCCTTGAACAAGATGCTTGAGCGCTTTCAGAGCATTGTGAAAGATATTTATACGCAGTCGGAATCGCTGGCGATGCAGAGCGGCTCGATCGCCAGTGCGCTGAGTCAGGTTGGGCGCTCGGCCGAGGTACAGAGTTCTTCGGCATCCTCGGTGGCCGCGGCGGTTGAAGAGCTGACGGTGAGCGTGACGCAGGTCGGCGACGCGGCGCAGGAAGCGCAGCACCTGGCCGGCAGCTCCTTGAGCAGCGCCGAGACCGGGCGGCGGGCGGTGCAGCAGGGCAATGAACAATTACAGCGGACTTCCGTGCGCGTGAATGAGACCGCGCAGGCGCTGGAAGAGTTGGGCGCACGCTCGACGGCGATTTCCGGCATCGTGCAGACAGTGAAAGAGATTGCCGACCAGACCAATTTGTTGGCCCTCAATGCGGCAATCGAAGCGGCGCGTGCCGGCGAGCAAGGGCGTGGGTTTGCGGTGGTGGCTGACGAGGTGCGCAAGCTGGCCGAGAACACCACGCGCTCGACCGAGCAGATCAACGATCTGGTCAAGTTGATCCAGGCCAGCTCGGCCAAGGCGATCAGCGATGTGCGCGGTGTCGTCGAGGAGTTCGGTGGTCAGTTGGCGTTGGCGCAGCAGGCGGATACGGCGATTAGTGAGATTCGCACTGCGGCGGATCAGACCTCGGAAGTGAGCGCGCGGATCAACGAGGCCTTGCGTGAGCAGTCGGCGGCGAGTCAGCTGATCGCTCAGCAAGTGGAACAGATTGCGCATATGTGCGAGCAGAACAACCGTGCCGTGGTTGACGTGGATCGCAGCACGCAGGTGCTGAATGGCTTGGCTGACGGACTGGAGCAGACGGTGAAGCGGTTCAGGATTTAGTTTGCAGCTTCGCAAGTCGCAAGTCGTGCGCGGACTCTGACTCCGGCCCGGAATATTCCCTCCTTTGCAAAAAAAGGGGAGCGAGGGAGGATTCGGGCTGCTGTTGGATTGATTGTTCCCTCGCTCGGGAACGACCGCGACTACTGGCGGCTTGTACAGGCAGGTCTACAAAGGCTCTTCAGGCATGCGTGCCGAAGAGCCTTTGTGCATGCGCCTGTCCGGCATGCCTGTCCCGAGTTTCAGGCTGCGCGCGGCTCTTCCACGGGTAGAGCAGCGTCTTCCGGGCGATCTTCCGCGTCGACAACCAGCGCGCCCGGATCGAGGTTCAGGCCCAGTTCACTGGCAATCGCCGTTTCGCTCAGACGGGCCAGATCACGCCGGCTGTGCGAGGCTGGCAGGGGCGCGAGGAACTTGAGATCGGCACGAATACCCGAGGTCCGCACGATGGCGAGGATGCATTGGCCGAACGTGATGTCGCCGTCGTAGGCCGGCGCGAGGCTGATGTTGCCTTGCGCATCGCGGTAGCGCAGGCAGGCCGGCTGTACCGGCACCTGCGCGTCAATCGCGGCTTGAAACAGCGCGGCCCGGAAAGGCAGCATGGTCGTGCCTTGCGTGGTCGTGCCCTCGGGGAAGACCACCACGCGCTCTTCGCCAGAGAGACGTGCCGCCATGGCTTGCGCCGAGCGGGCGGCGGCGGTTCGACTGCCGCGCGCGATGAACAGAGTGCCGCTGTATTCGACCAGACCGCCGATACCCGGCCATTCCTTCACTTCATCCTTGCAGACGAAGGTGGTTGGGGAGATCGCGTTGATGATGAACACGTCCAGCCAGGAGATGTGATTGCTCACGATCAGTGTGCTGGCGGGTAGTGTGGCCTCGCAGGCGTCAATCTTCACACCCAGCACAGAGACCAGACGGCGCGACCAGGACTGCTTGAGGCTGCGCCGCAGTGCTTCACTCCAGTAGGGAAAGAAGAAGCGGACCATGATCGTGCCGCGCAGGATCAACCAGGCAACGCAGCTCAGGCGCCAGACGGCGCGGATTTCACGGAATAGGGAAGCGAGCACGGAGAGAGACAAATAACGGAATGTGGAGGCGAGTTTACACCCGCTCCCGCAGAGTCGGGTCAATCGCAGGGACATAGCATGAACAGGGGAAAGGCCGTCCGCTCATGGCAAAAGCCGATATTTACCGCGGTGGACACGAAGGTTCACAGAGGTTCGTAGAGGAGTGCCTGAGATTCTGGCTTTGCGTCCTCTGTGGTGGCCAGTCCCCGATTTGATCGGGGGCGGGCCACCGCATGATTCGGCTCCCTTGACTCAGGCGCCCTGACGTTCGACAAAGTGCTTGGCGTAGCGCGAATCGACGCGGGCCATGTTCAGCAGGATCAGCAGATCCGCGGTGTTGAAGTCTGGATCCCAGGCCGGAGCGCCACAGACCTGGGCGCCGGCACGCAGATAGCCTTTGAGCAGCGGCGGAATCTCGGCCTTTACCTCGGTGACCAACGCTTCGACCGGCAGCGGCGTGCGCGGGAAGACGTGATATTCGACGGGGGCCAGACGCTCACGCAGCGATTCATAGATGTTGGCCGCGTTGTGCCCGCCGTCGGCCATGCCGATGCTGGCGCAGCCCATCATGTATTCGTAGCCGTTGGCCTGCATGAAGCGCGACAGGCCGCTCCACAGCAGGGTGATTACGGCGCCGGTGCGGTAGTCGGCATCGATGCACGAGCGGCCGACTTCCACCAGACGTTCGCGCAGATGCTGCAGGCGGGTCAGGTCGAATTCGGTTTCGGAGTAATAGCTGCCGATCTTGCGTGCCGCTTCCGGCGTGAGGATGCGGTAGGTGCCGACGATGCGCCCCTGGGCTTCATCGCGCACGATCAGGTGCTGACAATGGGCGTCGAAATGATCGCGATCCACGCCCGGTGTGCGCGGGTTCAGGCGCGCGCCCATTTCGTCGGCAAAGACGCGGTAGCGCAGCTTCTGGGCTTCGAGGATTTCGGATTCCGAGCTGGCCAGCCCGACCCACAGATTGCGGGATTTCTGTTCGATGACTTGCGGGGCAACGCGCAACATGTCTGTTTGTCCTTGTGTGGCGAGGTCTGAAAACCTCGTTTGAGCCACTTTAGGATCTGCGTGTTGCGCGCCTGTTACACCGGTATTGCATGAATGTGACACCGGCTGACAAGGTGGCCAGCCGGTGTTTTTTGTTTAGAGTCGGACTTCTCCATTATTTGCGGGAGCCGAGGTCAGGCCTGCCGGGGCGGCTGCGGGTGCAGAGACCGCTGGCGCTGGTGCGGGAGTGGCCGGCGAGACGCGCGTCTTGCCACTGCTTTGCAGTACGCGCACGCGGTCACCGATGGCGAACTTGTCGGTCTTGCCGATCTCCTGCACCACGATCATGGTTTCGCCGCCGCTCATGCGCAAGGTCAGTTCCCAGGCATCTTCGCGGGTGAAGCCTTCTTCGGCCGCTGCACCAGCGATGCCACCGACAACGGCGCCGACGACCGCGCCCACGATCGCACCGCGCCCAGAGCCTACGCCGCTGCCGGCGACGCCGCCGACGAGAGCGCCGGAGCCCATGCCAATCTTCGAGTCGGTGCCCTGCAGGCGCACTTTGCGCACCTCCAGAATCGTACCTTCACGGAAGCTGATCGGGCGCTGAGCTTCTTCGCGCGAATACGAGTCGCCGGCCAGGCTGCGTGTGCAGCCGGTGTTGACCAATGTGCTGCCGAGCAGGCAGGCGATAAGCAAGCTGTGTTTCATGATGCTCTCCTTATTCCAAATCCAGATAGAAACGATACTTTGTTGACTTCGCCTTGTCGTGCTACAGCACTGTCGGCGGCTAGTCTTCGCGTCTCGTCTCTATCTGAAATCGGAGTTACCAGGGTTGGGCGCCGAAGGTCGCCGCAAAGCGTGCAGCGATCTCGTCGCGCGAAGGTGTGTAGTTCTGTCCGCCACGATGCCCGATCTTGAGTGAGCCCATGACCGAGGCGAGTTGTGCCGATTTTTCCAGACTCCAGCCATTGCTCAGACCATACAGCAAGCCGCCGCGGTAGGCATCGCCGCAGCCGGTCGGATCCACAATCTCCGTGATCGCAACGCTGGAGACTTCAATGACCTTGCCTTGAGTGTAGATGCGCGAGCCTTGTGCGCCCAATGTGACAATCAGGCCATCCAGACGTTCCGCCAGCGCTTCTATACTCAGGCCGGTCTTATCGGTGATGAGCTTGGCTTCGTAGTCGTTTACGGTGCAGTAGGTCGCCAGATCCAGACATTCAAGCAGCTCGGGGCCGGAGAACATCGGCAGGCCCTGACCCGGATCGAAGATGAAAGGCAGGCCGGCCGCCGCAAAACCACGCGCGTGCTGGAACATGCCATCGCGACCGTCTGGTGAAACGATGCCGTGCGTAATTCCGGAAGCGTCGCGTACATGGTTGCGGTGCGAATAGCTCATCGCGCCGGGGTGGAAGGCGGTGATCTGGTTGTCGTCCAGATCGGTGGTGATGAAGGCCTGGGCGGTGAAGGTGTCGGCCACTTCGCGGATGTAACGCGTGCTGATGCCGAGCTTTTCCAGGCGGGCCAGATAGGGGCCGGCGTCATCGCCGATGGTCGCCATGATTTCCGGCTCGCCGCCGAGCAGCTTGAGCGAGTAGGCGATATTGCCGGCGCAGCCCCCGAAATCGCGACGCATCTCCGGCACCAGAAAGGACACATTCAGGATGTGAATCTGCTCGGGCAGGATGTGACGTTTGAACTGGGAATGGAACACCATGATGGTGTCGTAGGCCATCGAGCCGCAAATCAGGACTGACATGGGAAGGAACCGTATGAATTAGGGAAGCCGCGATTGTAGCCGAGGCGTGGAGCGTGAGGCGTGAGTGAGCGGGTCTTGTAGGTGCGACTTCAGTCGCACGCCATGGGTGGCTGGCCGACTGAAGTCGGCCCTACGAAAACAAGCAGCGGCTTTTAGCAGCGAATGCTGCGCGTGATTCGCGGCTGAAGTCGCTCCTCCAGGGGTGCTGCAGAGCCGCGCCCAGCTTGCCTGTGCGGCAGGCCTGTCTGTAGAGTCAGGCTGGACGGGCCTCTCCAGGTCATTCGATGAAATTTGTTACGTCTGCTCTACGCGAAGAATATCAGCCCCCACACCGCAGCCAGATTGATCAGGGTGATCAGCACGGCGGCGCTGCCGATGTCCTTGGCGCGTTTGGCCAGCTCGTGGCGTTCCAGCGAAACGCGGTCGACCACGGCCTCAATGGCCGAATTGATCAGCTCGACGATCAGTACCAGCAGCACGCAGGCGATGAGGACGGCCTTTTCCAGCGCGGTGTGCGGATACAGCAGGGCCAGCGGAATCAGCACGAGGGCCAGCAGCACTTCCTGGCGGAAGGCGTCTTCATGCCGGATCGCCGCGCGCAGGCCGTCCTGCGAATAATTGAAGGCTTTCCAGATGCGGGTCAGGCCGGTCTGGCCTTTGAAGGGGCTTTCCATGAAGGATCTCGCTTAGGCGACGGAGAAGTAGATTTTCTCGACCTGACCGGCGATGGCGCGCCAGTCGTAACGGCTGCGCGCCCGCTCCCGTCCGGCCGCGCGCATTGTCGCGTATTGCTCAGGATGGGCCGCAATATCGAGGATCAGCGCCGTCGCTTCCTGCGCGTCGCTGGCGTCGTCGAGCAGCAGCGCGTGTTCCTTGTCGCTCACGCTTTCCGTGATGCCGGCCAGACGCGAGGTGATGACGGCGCAGCCCGTAGCCAGTCCTTCGATCAGCACCAGCGGGTGTTGTTCACCCTTGAAACGCGTGGCAAACAGCAGCACTTCGGCCACGCGATACACATTCACGAGTTGATGATGCGGCAGGGCCGGCAGATCGATCAGCAGGCCCTGGGCAATCAGGTCGCGGCGCAGCACTTCGCGCTCGGCATAACCGTCTTCTTTCAAAGTGTCGGCCGGTGTCGGCCCGGCACACACGCCATGCACCTTGAGTCCGCGCTGGCTGAGGATTTGCAGGGTCTGCAGAAAGGTTACGAAGCCTTTGGAGGCCTGCTTGCGCCCGACATAGGCGACGACAAAGCTGTCCAGCGGAATGCCCAGCGCCGTGCGCAAACCTTCGTGGGTACTGGCATCAGCAGGCGAAAACAGATCGGTATCGGCGCCATTCGGGACGACCTTGATGCGCTCGCCCGGGAAGCCACGTTCAATCAGCTGATCGCGGGTGAAGGACGAGACCGCAATGTAGCGATCCGCCAGGCCGAGCGTCGGGCTGTAGCTGCGCACCGAATGCGCGTGGACGATGACTGGAAGTTCGCGCCCCAGGCGACGGCGGAAATCGGCCACCGGGAATTCGATCTGGTGGGCATGTACCAGATCCGGTTGCAGTGTCTGGCACAGGCCGGCCAGGCGAGCATGCAGGGGCGAGGGGTCGAGGCGTGTCAGTTTGCGCATACGGGCGTAGGCGCGGCTTTCGGCGATGCGATGGATTTCGCCCAGCACGGGATGAAGGTCGAAACGGGCGAGGCCAGCTTCACGCGCAGTGACGTGGATGTTGCGCGTGAAGCCCAGATGTCGGGCAATTTCGGCGGCTACGACAGCCGGGGCGAAGCCGCGCAGATCGGGCAGGGCGCCGTGCGGGGTGTAGGTAACTGCTTTCATCGGTGTCTCACCTGGGATTCAATGCTAAAAACCTGGCAGGCATGCTACCTGTTAATCCTGTGGTTTGCCTGCCAAAGGGTGTGAGGCGAGCGTCCGGCGCAAGCCCGAGCTTGCGCTGAATCCGCGTATACTTGCGCGCTTGCAAGGCGTGCCCGCCTTGTCTGACAAGCTTTTCAGCGAGTAGCCCCATGTCTTTTCTTCCCCTGCAGCGCGGATTCGATTCGCGCATGATCATCGGCGTGGCCGTGCTGGAAGCCGTGCTGATGTTCGTGTGGTCGATTGTCGGCACCATCGCCTTGCGTCACGGCCTGCTGCTTTTGATGCTGCTGGCGCTGCCCTTTATCGCTGTGGATTTCCAGGCTCTGCGCCGCAGCCTGCGGCATCCCGCCGTGTTGCTGCTGGTGGCTTTGACCCTGTGGATTCTCGTGCACAACGCCGTGCTGGCCTGGGAGCCCGAGCGCGCCTGGTATGAGTCGATGCAATGGTTCAAGTCCACGCTCTGTCTGCTGCTGGGACTGGCGCTGGCCTGTGCGCCACGCGCAGCTTTGGGGGCGCAGCGCTGGCGTTTCTGGATCTTGGGGGTGGCGGTGGCCTGGGCGTTGCATCTGATCCTGAATGTTGTGCTGAAGGACTGGGCCGGGTCGTTCTCGACCGTGATGCAGGCGCCGACGCGGATCGGCTCGCGCGACATGGTCAGCTATCTGGGCACTGGCTTGCTGGCGGTGCTGCTGGCGGATGCCGTAGCGCACATGGCCGGTGGCGTGCGGGTGTTGCCGATGTCTGCCCGCTGGCTGTGGGTGAGTGTCGCCGCCACCTTGCTGCTGACGGCGGCAACCTTGACGCGCAACGCCCTGCCGATCATGGCCATCGAACTGGGCTTGGCCGTTGTGGCATTGATTGGCGCGTCGCTGACGCGTCAGCAAAAATGGCGGCGCAGCGGCCTTGCCGCGGCGGTTCTGGTGCTGGTTGGCGGTGCGTTTGCGGCGAATCTGGTGCTGGATGCGCGCTGGAAAAATTTTGCAGATTCGGCACGGATCGCCTGGGACATCGAGCACAACACCTGGTGGATCAATCAGATCGAAAATCCCCGGCCGAATAATGCCCAAGGCGTGCCGGTGGATCATTCTGCCTACAACCGGATTGCCTGGATCAAGGGTGTCAGCAAGATGATCGCGGAATATCCGCTGGGCACAGGCTATGACCGCAACGCCTTCCGGCGCGCCTTAATGAAGTATTACGGCACCCCTAATAACGCGACGGGGCACGCCCACGCCGGGCTGTTTGATTTCACCATGGCGACCGGGGTTCCCGGCGGGCTGCTGCTGGTGTCGGCCATGTTGGTCATGATCGGCTCGGGCTGGCGGCGCTGGCGCGCGACGCGTGACGCGGCGGGGCTGGCGCTGGCCTTGTTCGTGACCAGTTATCTGCTGCGTGCCGCGATGGATGGCATCGTGCGCGATCACATGCTGGAGCAGGCGATGTTCGTGACGGGCCTGTTGCTGGCGGCGAGTACGTCAGACCATCAGGAGACACCGACATGAAAAAAATTCTGGTCATCCGCCGTGACAATATCGGCGATCTGGTGTGCACCACGCCGCTGATCCGCGCCCTGCGCCAGCGCTATCCCGCCGCGCAGATCGACGCGCTGGTTAATAGCTATAACCTGCCGGTGGTCACACACAATCCGGATCTGAATCTGGCCTGTGCCTATACCAAGGCCAAGCATCGCGCTGCAGACGAGAGCCTGATCGGCGTCAGTTGGCGGCGTCTGCGCCTGATGTGGCGCTTGCGCCGCACCCATTACGATCTGATCGTGCTGGCCAATGGCGGTTGCCTCAAGCGCCCGCTGCGCCTGGCCAAGCTGATCGGCGCGCAGCACGTACTCGGCTTTTACGACGCCAGCGTGGCTGGCGCGGAGCTGATCGACCTGCGCGTGACTGAACCCAGTCCGCGCACGGGCCACGAGGTGGAACATCTGTTCAGCCTGCTCGCGCCGCTGGAGATCCAGCCGCCGGCCGGGCCGCAGGTGCTGGCGCCCGATCCGGCCGAGCGTCAACGTGCTCTGAACTCGCTGCAGGCGCAGCCCTGGTTTCAGTCGCGCCCGACTCTGGCGGTGCACATCAGTGCGCGCAAACCGAGCCAGCGCTGGCCGGTGGCACATTTTGCCGAATGCCTGAAAACCCTTGCCGCGCAGCGCGATGTGCAGTTCATGCTGTTCTGGTCGCCGGGCGATGAGAACAATCCCATGCATCCGGGCGACGACCAGAAAGCCGCCGCGATCCGTGCCGAGCTGCCGGCCGATTTTCCGTTGCTGCCTTGGCCCACCAGCCATCTGCAGGAGTTGATCGGCGGCTTGTCGGTGTGTCAGGGCATGCTGTGCAGCGATGGCGGCGCGATGCATATCGGCGCAGCCTTGGGTTTGCCGATTGCGTGTTTCTTCGGGCAGTCCGATGTCACGACCTGGCGCCCCTGGGGCGTGGATTATCGCGTGATGCAGCCTGAATCACACGACGTGTCCGACGTGTCTTGCGCCGAGGCGCTGGCCGCTCTGGATGAGCTGTGGCCGGCGATTGCCGCGCGTGGAGGCTGTGCTGTAGAGCCGCATCCCGCTTGAGTCTGCAGGCCGGTACGCTGTTCAGCCTTTCCGGGTGGGCCTTTCCGGATGGGGTGTCTGTAGAGGCCCACTGCGTGCGGGTCTTCGGGCTGGCTTATTCGGGCAAGGGAATCCCGCAAGCGGCCAGCAGGCGTTGCATCTTCTGCGGATAGGTTTCCAGCGTTTGCACCTTGGCCCAGCCGGCTTGCGCGATGCGTTCGCGCTCAGCCTCGTGTTCCAGGTAGTAACGCGCCTTGTCGCGCATCTCTTCCGGTGAGTGGGCAATCACCACTTCCTGATCCGGAATCAGATATTCCTCGATGCCCGGCGCGTAATCGGTCAGCAGCAGGCTGCCGGTGGCCGGCACGTCGAGGATGCGCAGGTTAAGGCAGCCAGACGCCTCTTGAGGCCAGGCGGATACGTTGATAACAATCTTGCTCTGGTTATAAAGCCGATTGACATCAGCGCCAAAAATCCCGCTGCTTGCGTGTTTGGTGGATAGTGCCGTCTGCTCCCATTTCGGCCCATATATTTCGAGATTCAAGTCCTGTAGAGGAGTCAGCCACTCTACGCGACGTTTCTTTTCCTGCCCGACGAAGACTATGTCGTGCTCTTTTTTCAGCCCAGCCATTTTGTGGAAGTTCTGGGGGTCGAACCCGAGCGCGGGCAGAAAATGAATGCTCGGGTTGGCAATGTTGCATTGATGGATGCAGAAATAGTGATCGTAAAGAGTGGATTCAAAATCCGGATTTCCCGCCCAAGTAGGACCTTCCACGCACCATCCGATCATCGCCTTGATGTCTGATTCGCGCCGTATGGAATCAAGAACGTGCTTGGGGTATGTATAAGTGCTGATGACGAGAAGGTAGTCCGGTTTGAATTCCCGGCATTTTCTGACAATGCCTTCGAATCTTTGTGCTTCTTCAAGCCATGGTAGCTTCGCTTTTGTCGCGGCTTTGCTACGTCCGATAAGGCGCCCCCCGAAAACGGCTGCACGTTCTAGTGTTTTCCAGAAAAATCCACGACGGATTTCGAACAGAGCGTTGAATACGTCAACCTCAAATCCGAAATTTTCCAGTGCATCCCGACAGGATGGTCCTAGCGGAATGAACAAGCCGCCGTTTTCCTGGAATACAAAGCTGATGAGAACGCGTGGTTTGCTCATTGGTGACCTTGTTATAAGTGTGAAGCGCCACAATGTATTTTTGGTTGGCTGCGGAACTCTATGAGAAATCCTCGCGCTTTTGTATGAAAAGGTGAATTGCGTCAGTGGCTTTATTCAAGTAGGTGTCCGAGCTGAACGCGCCACAAAATGTCCTTCCTGCAGCGCAAACCTTGTCCTTGGCGCGTTCCCGGTAAAGGCAGGGAGAACATGGCATCGCCTCGAAAATTTTGAGTGATGGCGTCGCTGGGTGTACGACATGCTCTGGAAGGTCATGTGATATTAATATCACATGATTCTGTGCGGCAATCTGGGCGAGATGCCCCGCAAAACTGTCAACAGTGACAGTGACTTTTGCTTGGGCCATTATCGACAAGCTGGCATCGATCGAGTTGACGCAAATGCAGCGCAGACCAATATCTTCATAGCTCTTCATGTCCTTCTCGTCGCCGTGCGCAAAATAGCACGCATAGTCAATATTTGCGCTGTCCAGTGAATCAACAAGTTTTTTTATGAATGCTGGCGGTGCGTACTGGAACGATTTTCCAAGAGGGAAAATGGCCAGCTTTGCGCTGTTAATTTCGGCAGGGATGGCGTGAATGTATTCTGCGGCTCTCTGCCTCAGGATCGGAAACGAACGATGCATGGCACTCAAGATATCTGTATCGGTTATTCCGGCGGCAGGCGCAAGTGGCCCCCACATTTTCAACCCGTAGTATATGGGGGGTTCTCTTCGCCAACTCAGACGTCGGTCCAGAATCCAGTCGTTTGCCATGCGCAATATTCGCCCGGAAAAGGTGAATCCAGGATGTCCATAAAACCAGTTTCTTCGGTCTGGAAAATTATTCCACCGGCTTCTGGTTAGTAGCATTTTTATGGTTTTTAACCATGAACTGTTGGAGAAGGTGTTGTACGTTGCTCCTCGTTTCGGGCGCCCTGCCGCTGGTTTAATGCTTATCTCGCGAAGCAGGGCGGAGGCGATGGGGTGCAGGATCCCTTTTACATAAAGCGAACTCGATTTTTTCAGGGATTCCGGGCTGGCGAGAATAAATGCGTGAAGACCGAATACGGCCATGATTACGTCACCCAGGCCTCCGCTAGTAACAAAGGTCTTTATCGGGATAGATTTTTTCTTCTTGTGCATATGCGGTAGGAGAGGGCTGTTCATGGCAAGTGTAGTTCGGGGATGTCTGGCTGGGGTTAGATGGAGCAAACAAGCCCCTTCAAATACTCGCCTTCCGGCACGGCCAGGCCAATCGGGTGATCCGGGCTGGCAGAGAGGTGTTGCAGGATGCGGCCTTCGACACCGGCATCGACCGCCGCGCCGGCGACGATGCTCTGGAACAGCTCCGGGCTGATGCCGCCGGAGCAGGAGTAGGTCATCAGGATGCCGCCCGGATTGAGCAGGCGGAAGGCGAACAGATTGATGTCCTTGTAGGCGCGTGCGGCGCGCTGGGCGTGGGCGGCGGTGGGGGCGAACTTGGGTGGGTCAAGCACGATCAGGTCGAACTTGCGGCCTTCGGCGTGCAGGCTGCGCAGCGCTTCAAACACGTCGGCTTCGCGCCATTCGGCACGGCTGGCGTCGAGTTGCGGATTGTGGGCAAGGTTGCGCTGGCCGGCTTCCAGCGCTGGGCCGGATGAGTCGATGGACAGCGCGCTGGTGGCGCCGCCGGCTAGGGCCTGCAGCGAGAAGCCGGCGGTGTAGCAGAAACAGTTGAGCACGCTGCGCCCCTTGGCGAGCAGGCCAGTGAGCAGGCGGTTGTCGCGCTGGTCCAGATAGAAGCCGGTCTTGTGGCCGCCGACCACGTCGACTTCCATGCGTACGCCGTTCTCGCTGATCAGCAGCGGGCCGGCCGGCAGCTCGCCAAAGGCAATGCCGGTGCGTGGCTCCAGGCCTTCGAGTTTGCGCACGTCGACGTCCGAACGCTCATACACACACTCGCAGCCGGTGGCCTGCACGAGGCTGACAACAATCGCGTCCTTCCATTTTTCCGCACCGGCGCTGGTCAGTTGCAGCACCACGACCTTGCCGTAGCGATCCGCGACCACTCCCGGCAGACCATCGGATTCGCCGTGGATCAGGCGCTGGCCGTCCTGCTGGGCGAGCAGCGGATGGGTGGCGCGACGTGCGACGCTGGCGGTAACCCGGCGCTTGAAGAAAGCGTGATCGATGGTTTCGTCCGCGTTGAAGGTCCACACCCGTGCGCGGATCTGCGAATTCGGCGAAAAGGCCGCGCGGCCCAGCCATTCGCCGCGTTCGCTGATTACGTCCACAGTGTCGCCGGCACGTGCGCGGCCGTTCACGCGCTCTACCGCTCCGGCGTAAATCCACGGGTGGCGGCGGTGAAGAGGGCGCTCTTTGCCAGCGGCAAGAATCAGTTCGGCCATGGTCGAAGTCCAGCAAGGTCAGGAAGGGGCGAATCCTAGCCTATACAAGGCCGCCTGCGGCGGAGCACTGAGCAATGAGTGCTGAGGACTGAGTGGGTTTGCTTGCCACGCCGCGCCGGTATTCGCTCTTCGGAGCGGAGTGTTGTAGAGGCAATGTGGTTGAGTCCTATGCGGCGTAGTGCTTGGAAAGCCGTGGCAGTTAAGCCTGTTCGGGCAGGGTGTTGAAATATGCTTGCCGGGCGCGGTTCTTCAGAGGGCCTGCCAGTGTGCGTTCATCGGCCTGCGTGCCTGAGGCTGCCAGGGCATGCCCTACAATCGGCGCTCCCGTGTCCGCCCAAGGCCTTTGCCATGATTCGTAGCCTGATCAAATTGAGTCTGGTCGCCAGCTTTGTCTTGTTGGTTGTGGCGGTGTGGCGCAGTACGATCTTGCCGCCGCCGTCCGGGCTGAATGCGGTTTTGCTGGAGGAGCCGGAGCAACGCCCGGTGCAGCAGGCTGCCTTTGAGGTCAGCACGCAGGGCGTGACTTACACGGTGCAGCCCTTGTATGCCTACGATCTGGTCGGTCTGGTGGTCAGCAAACACGATGCCCACACCTGGTGGGATTACATTCACCGCGAGGCGAATGACCATATCAATGTTGTCGACCTGTGCGTGGTGTGGGGCAATAACGTGCGTAGTGGGGCGTATACCGAGTTTGCATTTTCGAGCGGGCAATTCACTTGCAACTTCAGCACCAACTTCAGCGAAGCCTACGCCGCGTTCGATCAGGCTGCTGTGTCCAACAACCATTTGCTGAGCGCCGACCCACGCCTTGCCAAGCTGATGCTGTCGGTGCGCGAAGGTGATCAGATCCATTTTCGTGGCTATCTGGCCGAGTATTCGCACAATCACGGCTTCGCTTACAAGCGTGGCACCAGTACTGTTCGTACCGATAGCGGCAATGGCGCCTGTGAAACTGTGTATGTGGAGAGCTTCCAGATCCTGAAGGCTGGCGGCCAGCCTTGGCGCATGCTGGTCTGGGTGGCCGGGCTCTGGCTGCTGCTCAGCCTGATCGCGTGGTTTTCGCAGCCGGCGCGCTTCAACGACTGATTGCCAGAAAGCAAAAAGCCCAACTTTGTGGGTTGGGCTAAGTGCTTGAATCTTTTGGTGGCCGGTCTCGGAATCGAACCAAGGACACGCGGATTTTCAACGGGAAATATCCCGACTGAATAAGCGAAGTTAAGCGTAACTCACAACAATAACAATGACTTAACTGCATTCTTGCGCAGTCAAACGTACTCAAACGCAACCGTTCTCCATTGGAAGCGTCAGAGGTTTGACAGAAGCCAAAAATGAATTTTCATTCTATTTGAGTATGGCGTGACTGTAAAGTTGAAGAAGTATTAGGACGCTTTAAAAAATATTTTTATCTATTTTCGTGAAGATGTTCGCTGTGAGCACGGGGCGCGCTATACCTCCCAAGACCCACTCTCAAATTCATCGCCATGCTTACAGATCAGGTATCACCGCTCATCGACGTGTCCGCACTCTGCGCCCGACTGTCGATATCTCGACGCACCATTGAAAACATGGTCAGGGCTCAACTATTTCCGCCCCCCGTCCGTATCGGCAAGAAGGTTTATTGGAGTGAAAAGACGGTTGCTGGCTGGCAGTTGCGCCTTTTTGCGGATCAGGAAAGCTGGGTGGGAAGGCTTCCGAACCATGACGCGAGAAGCCTTTGAGGCTTGCACCCCTGAAGTAATGAACGACCTAGGAAACTTGGGTCGTTGCCTGACTCCAGCCTGCTACAGGTTAGGCGGACTGAACGATACGGACGGGGCGTCGCGCGCGCCTCAAGGTGCGCGCGTGGATTTGAAGCGTACGTCGCATCTGATTACGATTCGATTCTGAAATCAGGCATCGAACTCAGGCCAAATTCACTGTCAGCGCAGCTCATACCAAACCCCTCGGCCGCTACCATGCTGATTCAGATGACCACGCTCGACCAATGTCCTGAAGTGCTGCTTAAGCGTATTGCGGCTCGCTCCCGTTAGCTTGGTAGCCTCACCGATGGTGACGCGTCCATGCTCGCGGGCAAACTCGACAATCTGCAACGAGCGTTCAGGCATGGTGGCCAGCACCAGTTTTTCGCGTTCGACTTTTTTCTCAAGCCGTCGGACCTGCTCCGCTAACGACCTCAGAAAAAACACCAGCCATGGTTGCCAGTTCGGCGCTTCGGTGCGGATCGTTCCCTGTGTCTGCCGAAGCGCCAAGTAGTAGGCTTCCTTGTTCAGCTCAATCACGCTTTCCAGTGAGCTGTACGGAACGTAGGCATAGCCCGACTGGATCAGCAGCAACGTCGTCAGTACGCGACTGAGTCGCCCGTTACCGTCCTGGAACGGGTGAATTTCCAGAAAGACCACAACACTCAGGGCAATGATCAGCAGCGGGTGCAGACGACCCGTCTCTCGTTCGGTCTGAATCCATGTGACGAGTTCCGTCATCAGGCGTGGCGTATCAAATGGGGATGCGGTCTGAAACACGATACCGATCTGCGAGCCGTTTTCATCGAAGGCGGCGACGCTGTTCGAGTTCGTCTTGTAGTTCCCTCGGTGCCAGGCATCCTTTTCGCTGTGGCGCAAAAGGATCTGGTGCAGTTGCTTGATGTGGTTTTCGCTGACAGGGATCTCCGGCCATGAGCTGAAGACCAGATCCATCAGTTCTGCATAGCCGGCCACTTCCTGCGCATCGCGGGTATCGAAAGACTTGATCTCCAGATTGGAGAGCAATTTTTCCACCTCCCGGTCAGAGAGCTTGCTGCCCTCGATCCGGGTAGATGAGCCTATGCTTTCAATCGTTGCGACACGGCGCAGAGCGGACAACCGCTCGGGCGCAAGTGAACCCAAGGCACGCCAAGCGCCTTTGAATTCGTCGATTCTGGCGATGATGCTCAGAATCTCCGGGGTAATCTGGATGGAGTCGGATCTAATCATGCACCCAATAATACACCCAATTACACCCAATAAGCGTGAAGACCAATAATGCGCCCATTTACACCCAATTCAATAGCCCCGGTGTCTGGCGATTTGGCTGGTGGACCACCAGCGGCCGCATGTACTGCCATCACCCGATCCTCTCTGGTCATCCTCCGTCTCAAGGCCCCGACGGCCGCAATCTGAGCAGAGCTGTTGTACAGGGTGTGGCTGGCGCTGCTCGGCCAGAACGGTCGTTTGACTGGCAGGCTAGGCCTGCATGGTGCTTAACGGGTGCTCCGCTAAAAATCGTGTTGAGCGGCCGCTTTACGGCCTGACGAACTCACCCTCTCGACCCTCTGCGTTCAATCGCCGTTTCAAGGCTCCTGCGGCCGCTATCTGAGTAGAGCTGTCATGAAGAGCGGGGGCCTGCTGGGTACTGCTCGGCCACAACGGCCATTCGACATTCAGGGCGCCACGGACTGCACTGAGTACGTTACCGGCCGCTCACCCTCGATCAGCACTGAACGTCAGCGTCTCGATTCGTCGAGCTCACGCTCTTGATCCACGCAGCTTCGCCCCTTGTAGATAAGCCGCTGACAGCGCCAAACGCTTACAGAAGTAGTTAATGATGTATTTGCTGTCTTGATACATCTTTTTGAATGGCGATAATGGGCACATCCCAATGGAGGTGCTACTGATGGCAAGGCCAAAATTCAAGATTGACCAGGAAGTTTTGCAAGGTCTCCGACGCAAATCGCGCAAAACACAGAAGGAGGTTGGCCTTTACCTGCGCACGTATTTCCACAAATTGGCCTCAGACGACAGCGCTGCCTCCGCGACATCTACTTACCAAAAAATTGAGCGGACAGGGCAAACCAGCCAAAAGATGGCGCAAGCATTGGCAACATATTTTGGTGTGTCCGTAGAAGAACTTCAGGGGGCACCTATTAACACGCTGGAACGGGTTAAGGATCGAATATTGAGTCTTTTGGATGAAGGCTCGAATGAAGTCCTCAATCAGGCATTCAATGATCACGCGTACTGGTGTAACCGTATTTACATGGGGCCAGGTCCACTTAGCCGTGAGCAACTCCTTACGAGTTTTTCTAAACAGACCGCGGAGCGGATTGAGTCCGCCCAGTGGGCTCGAGATTCCGCAGAAATGAGTCGGCTGAAATGCTTGACGAATTTATCGGAAGCTGAGTTGTTCGCACCAGCCTACGTACAAGGCAATTGGTGGGTTGTAATTCATGGAATTCGATACATAAAGGATGTTCCGAAAACGCCATTAGTCCTTACAGGAACCTCTGCGTTAATCTGCTTCATACAAGACGTGTGGAATTGGGCTGTTAGCAATCAACGCGCAAACTCAAATATGGCTATTCAACTCTCACGGGATGAGTTCTGGCATCACATTAAAATTATCGATTCGCGTGATGATGATCGATCGTGGGGCTTTGATTTTGTTCGTTGCGAGCCAAATGACAACAAAGGGGTGCGGTGGTTGACGACCTCTCCGAAAGACAACGAATCCTTGGGGAGGGAACTAAGTAAATTTGCTTATTCGAGCGTAAGGGAAGTTACTGATTTTGAAAACATCAGGGTGCCTGAGGACGTTTGCCGGCTAAGCTTTGTTGTTACAAAAAGGAAACAGGGCGCAGACTTTGATGCTGATCGAGTGGTTTTCCATGGGGGTTTTGACGAGGCATCACAAAATTCGGACCTTAACGAAAATCATCACCCTGGAACTCCAGATGCATTGACGGGCCAACTCAAGTCATATTTGCGCTCTCTTCTAAAAAGCTCTTCTGAAGGCCGATGGGAAGTGACCGGTTGCAGCGTCGACGACAGGCAAACGCTCATTCTCACCCAAGAGTTTCCTGGTGGAGGAGTTCTCGATTACTCACATCCTCTGCCGTCGCTGTTCCGTATTTCCATAGCTGTGTTTGAAGACGACAGATCTCTCGATCCTGACCACTATCTAATAGCGTTAATGGAGGAGCTTCCAGATGGCAGTTCTCGTCATGCGCCATGGCCAGAGGCAGATGTAATCAAACTTCGTGAGGAAGTATCTCAATGGATCAGCGAGCCTAATCACAAAAATGAGGAGTGCGACGGCATCGAGCAGGCCCAGTCAATTGGTGGCGCAAAATGAAGCGTCATATAGTTCTTATTGCGCTCCCATTTTCAAGCGACGAATACGTGCCAACTCCTCTTGGGCATGCATCACTACTCGCCGCACTACAATGTGGACATGAAGTCGAAATTCATCAGATCGTATGCGCTGTCTGTGAGGGAATGCCATTCCCGCGTGAAAAAATAGTTCACCAGATCATTGAGTTGGCGGCTCAACTCTCATTTGAACAAATTGATGTAGCAATCGGCGCTTTTGTATGGAATGACGAGCAAACCAAAGTATTGCTGACTGCGTTGCGCGGCGCCGGCTTCAATGGACGAATCATTCTGGGTGGCCCACAAATCTCATACGCAGGCGAGGGACTTGAAGCCATTTATCCGGAAGCAGACGTTTTCATTCGGGGTCAGGCCGAGAGTGCGTTATGTGATTTGGCAAGACAAGCGGGTTCTCCAGAGATTCATGGTGTTCATTACGCGGGCACTGATGACCGTTGTGAGCAAGCCGAATGTAACTCTCACTCTCTACCTTCGCCTTGGTTGAACGGGCTCATTCCCTTCGGCACGCAGTCATCTATACGTTGGGAAACTCAGCGAGGCTGTCGTTTTCATTGTTCGTTTTGTCAGCACAAGCAGCCGGATTTTCGTATGCCTATTGCCGCACTAGCTGAGTCACGGATCGACCAAGAGATAGCCCTATTTTGCAGCAAAGGGGTTAAGCGAATTTCAGTTTTGGACCCCATTTTCAACGGAAATCTCGTGCATGCAAAGCGCGTTCTGGAGCTGCTCATACGGCACGGATACAAAGGTGAGCTATCCCTTCAGTGCAGGGCTGAAATGGTAGATGACGAATTCCTTCAGATGGCCGAGGAGCTTGAGGCGTGCTTGGAATTTGGTTTGCAGTCGATCCACAAGCGTGAATACATGGCTATCGGGAGGCCGAACAATATGCAAAAAGTGGAATCTGTTCTGCGTAATGTCCAAGTACGCGGTATCAAGCACGAGGTTTCGTTGATTTACGGGTTGCCCGAGCAGACTTTAGAATCGTTCAAACAATCTGTTGACTGGTGCCTAGGCATTGGAGTGCCCGTCATCAAGGCTTTTCCATTGCTGCTTTTACGAGGCACCGAACTTGATCGGACTCGAGCAAACTGGTTGTTATCTGTTCGGGATGGCTTATTGCCGGTAGTAAATAGCTCTAGCAGTTTCAGTATTCAGGAGTGGGAGAAAATGGATCGGATTGCGAATGCGTTGTCTGATAGCGAAAGAGTGCTTTCTAAAAAGTCAAATGATCTGGATTTTTTTATGAGTAATCAATTGACCAACGATTCGTTATCTATGTTTCGCGCACTAGGGAGGGTGTGATGCTCTTTGTGCATAAAAAACCGATATTTCTGGTGTTCGAAGGCCTGGATGGAACTGGGAAAAGCAGCTGCGCGAAACGAACAGCCGATTTGCTTGGAGCGCGCTACATGACAACCCCATGTGAAACATTGCGAAAACATCGTGAAGAAATTATAGCCAGTTTCAAGGGTAGCCAGGAAGCAGTCCACTTATTTTATCTGGCGACCGTTAAAGCGGCGTCTGATGAGGTGAGGATCTGCCTAGCTGAGGGTAAATCCGTGATTCTGGATCGATATTTCCTTTCTACACAAGCCTATGCAGAATTTCGTGGTTCTCAGCTGAATTTGGATTACGCGATGGAGACCGAGCTAATCCATGCAGACATAACTATATATCTGGAAGCTCCATTGGAAGTCAGACGGGAGCGCACGGCTGCTCGTGGTTGCTCTACTGCTGATAACGAAACACTTAGCCCAAGTGCAGATTCGATGCTTAGAAAGGCATATGGAGGACGCAGTTCCATGCCTGTAGTGGGTAAGTGGCTACGCCTCGATACCGCGCAAGCCAGTATTGACGAAGTTGTACACACCATTGCTGCATATGCCGTGCATTGGCAGAGAGGAGTGTCATGAGCTTGAAGCTGACCGAGCATGCGATACAGCGCATGCAACAGAGATCTATCCCCAAAATGCTAGTAGATTGGCTGGTCGATTTTGGTCATGGTGAGCCAGCGGGGAACGGTAGTTTTAAATACTACTTCGACAAAACCTCGCGTCGTCGTTTTAAAGAGTACGCGGGAAAGTTATATGGGATGCTCGAGCAGCATCTTAATATTTACGTTGTACTTGCCGCCGACCGCTCGGTTGTCACCGTAGCCCCACGGTGCGACCGAATCAAAAGAGACTGGAAGTAGAAATTGATGTCTGACGATGAGCCGAGTGTGAATCTGGCAGGAACATTACGTTCGCCCTGAAGGCGGCTCGCGATGCGCTGATGTTTGATAAGCACCACGGGCTTCAAGTGATTGTCAGCGGGTCGGACCAGGGCGTACTAAAGCAACTTTGTCAGCATCTGCGTCAGGCATTCTATGGTGCCAGATTCATGTCATTGCGCTAGCAGGATAGTGAAGACAAAGCTCGCTGCCGTTCAGCGCAAGTAGAATGAGGGGGCAAGTTGCGCCTTTTTGCGGATCAGGAAAGCTGGGTGGGAAGGCTTCCGAACCATGACGTGAGAAGCCTTTGAGTTTTGCATCCTTGAAGTGTTGAATAACCTGCTATTCTCACGCTGGGGCCGTTGGGCAGAGTTTTTGCCGTTGCTTCGCGGCATGTGACAACAACGTCAGGGGCTTTGCCTCCTGATATCCGTAAAATGGGCAGCAATGTGTTCCCATAGTAGTGCTTAAGAGTGCCTAACGTGCCCCACCCTCGACAGAGATGTCCTTCTTAACAAACCTTAAGAGCACAAAGTCGCTCCATGACGTTGCATTCCTTCTTGGGTACAAACCTAAGTCGCTCTCGTACGTCATCTATAAGATGCCGGTCAAGTACAAAACATTCACTGTGCCAAAAAAATCCGGCGGAGTCCGGAATATCTCCGCGCCGTGTCCGGAACTCAAACTGCTTCAAAGTCGATTGTCTGATGGTCTTCAAAGCTGTTGGGACGAGATCAATAATCAAAAGAATATTAAAAAGCCAATATCTCACGGATTTCGTAAAAACGCATCGATTGTTACGAATGCCTCGGTTCACCGAGGAAGGCGCTTTGTTTTCAACGTCGACATAAAGGACTTCTTCGACTCCATAAACTTCGGGCGCGTGTATGGTTTTTTTGTAAAGAACAAAGACTTTGCCCTGACGGAGAACGCAGCGAAGATCCTTGCCGCAATTGCATGTCATGACGGGAGGCTTCCTCAGGGAAGTCCGTGCTCGCCAGTTATCTCGAATTTGATAGGTCAGATACTCGACATTCGACTGGTTCAGCTTGCGCATAAGTATGGGTGCAGCTACTCGCGCTATGCAGATGATTTGACCTTCTCAACCAACGAACGCGTCTTCCCTTCGGCGATAGCGTTGTCGAATGCTGATCATTCCTGGGATGTAGGTACGGCACTCTCCAAAATAATCGAGAAAAGTGGCTTTCAGCTCAATCCTAAGAAAACCCGTATGCAGTATCGCAACTCACGTCAGGAAGTGACGGGTCTTGTTGTCAATCGTCGCATAAATACGCGTCCAGAATACCGGCGGTTGACTCGCGCAATGACTCACCAATTGGTAACAAATGGAAAGTTCCAGATTACCAAGACGACGACTGATGCATTGGGGGCGCTTGTGCCCACGAAAATGGATGGCAGCATCAACCACCTTCAAGGCATGTTCGGCTTTATTGACTGGATCGATTTATGCCACAGGAAGAACAATGAAATACTCAATGCGGAGCAGTCCTCGATAGGCAAGGTGTACAAGCGATTTCTTATGTACCGAGACTTCTGGGCAAATTCGCAACCCATTATTCTGTGCGAGGGAAAGACCGATAGCGTTTACCTTCGCGGTGCGATTCGACGCCTTGCCACAGCGCATCCAAACTTGGTGTCTATAAATGCAGCGGGCAAAGCCGAATACAAAGTCAGATTCTTCAATTACTCGTACACTTCACAACGGATCTTGGATTTGTCTGGTGGGGCTTCAGTGGTTAGGCACTTCATTACCGATTACATCAAGTCAGTCAAAAAGACTCTGGCGCCTATAAATCCGAATCCACTAATCGTGTTGCTAGACAATGACTCGGGCGGTCAGGTCTTTTATAGCCTGATAAAGGAGTACAGCGGAAAGAAAACGTCGGCTACCGGGATGGATGATTTTTATCATCTTGCAGCAAATGTTTATGTCGTTTTTACCCCAATTGATAAGCCCGGCGACAAAAGCTCGATCGAGGATTTTTTTGAGCCGGGCCTGCTCGCAATGACGATTGAGGGAAAACCGTTCAATAGGGACGACACAACGTTGGATAGAAGCAAAGAGTACGGTAAAGCTGAATTTGCAGCAAAGATAGTGCGGCCCAATATCGCCAAGATTAATTTCGATAAGTTCGATCCGATACTGGCCCGTATAGAGATGGCGATTGAAGCGCACATCAAGAAGCACGTTCCATAAGCGACGCGACGAATTCACACAACCGATCATTCGACATTGCGGCGCAGATGCTTGACAACATTCCCGCCCAGGGTATGTCCGCTCTACATCTGAAACCCGCAGCAGAGGTCGTCGAGGGTTGGATGACCGCTGAGGGTCGAAAGCTGCTGCTCAGCATACTCAGTTGAGTGCGCAGACGCCGCCAGCGCGGTGATTAAGTCGACCAGATTGGTGCTCGCGAGTGAGTTGATTTCGCAATCGGCGCACCCTTCGTAGCGAGTTACGAAAAAAGCATCTCAGAGCGCATGATTTCTTAATACGTTACGAAAACGTCATTGGAGGTTATGTTGCTTCGCGATAATTTTTTATCGTTTCGCGCCATTCATTACACGACTATGATTTTCTGCACTACACGAAAAACTGGAGACTCCGATTTTCATAACGCGTTTCATCTGGCCCTCTATTTTTTTAACGTATTACGAAATTAACATCACCGCGTGCCTACTTTCGTAACGCGTTAATTAATAATTATTTGTAATTGTTACGCGTAACGATGGCAATTTCATCACCGCGCACTATTGTTTAGTCAAGTTTTTACGCGGTTATGCATTGCTGCGCCATACAAAAAAATGGGGCGCCGTTGTTTTCATAATGCATCCCATTACAGCCATCCTTTCGTAACGCGTTACGAAATAACCGAAGCGTTACTTGCGAAAACAATATTTCCGCGCCCACAATTTCGTAATGCGTTACGAAATTGTCATGGATGGTTGTGACGCGTTACGATAGCTATTTCACCGCCACCTACCATTTTTTTAGTCAAGTTGTGCACGATTCTGAGTTCCCGCGCTATACGCTAAAAGGGAGCCTATGATTTTTATGACGCGTTTCATTGGAGTCCCTGCTTTCGTAACATGTTACGAAAAGTACACCCCAAAAGCGTTAGAAAATTTATTGAATCGGTAAGGCTATGAAAGAGCGAACGGACTCGAAAACTATTGATATGTTTGGTGTGATAAATGAAGCAAAGCCTCGCGGGCGCCCAAAAATTTACGCCAATTCTTCTGCACGACAAAAAGCTTATCGGGAACGGAAACGTGCTCGGGAAATAGCCCGCCGTGACATATCAATACCTCTGTCATCCGATGTGATTGACTTGAGTGAACTACGTGAATGGCGGAGGCGGTCGCCACAGCCTCAGGCATGTCTGTTCGAATATCGGTCATCTGGGAGTTGAAAACGCTAAGTCGCCAATCTATGCATTAAAAAATTTAATGCATAGATTGTGTTGTTTGGGGCGAGTTTTCGACATCTGTGGAGATATACCTTGAGGCAGACGCCTAGAGTGTTTGCCGCTCGGCAGGTCGGGTTCAATAACGGCAGCTGTCGAGGGATACCGCGGACTGTGGGAAACAGGCTGAGATACGCGGCGGGGTGGCGAAGCTAGCGCCCCGGCTTGGAACGGCTGGCGGGCGAGCGATCCGACGGGTGGGAATTATTCCATTTCCCAATGGTGAGGCGAGTTGAAGGGTTGTCCCGTGCTTATGGCTGCGGGATGGCGAGGCTCGCTCGCCTCGGGGTGGGGTTAAAGGGGGTTAAAGGGGGTTAAAAAAGCACTGTGTTTACAGGGCTCTGTAATCAAAAAAACAGCTCTATATTGAGTGGACTTGGTTTGGTATTTTGACGCCTTATGGGGGCGCGGTGCTCAGCTTCAACGAAGCCCAGTCATTTAGCCGAGACTTCACGGTCTTGGGTTTTGATGACCTGATAGTTACCGGTCCTTCAACGAAGCCCGGTCATACAACCGGGACTCCACCCGTGCGCCGCGCGGATCTGGCATTGGTGCTGGCACTTCAACGAAGCCCGGTCTTTCAATCGGGGCTCCACCCCCTTGTTCTTGAACAAGTCCAGACGGTGCTCATCCCTTCAACGAAGCCTAGTCATTCAACCAGGACATTACGTTCATCCACTCCGTATCAATATTCGTCACGCATCCTTCAACGAAGCCCGGCCATTTAACCGGGATTCCACACGATCTGGCCAGCGCTGCGGATCAGGCCAGCGAACCTTCAACGAAGCCCGGTCATGCAACCGGGGCTCCACCGACCATGCCACCAGGCGGCGCGTGGCAATGTCGATGCTTCAACGAAGCCCGGCCATTTAACCGGTACTCCACGATACACGCGCTCGGCATTCGCATGCTGGCGGGTTCTTCAACGAAGCTCCCGGTCATGCAACCGGGAGTCCACCACGCTTGGAGCCAGAACTTTAACAATGGCAACCATCTTCAACGAAGCCCGGTCGAGCGACCGGGATTCCGCAATTGGAAACATCCCAGGTACTGATTTCTCCGTTTCTTCAACGAAGCCCGGTCTTGCAACCGGGACTCTAAGCGTCATATCGCGCAGCACATAGCCGTTTTTCTTCCTTCAACGAAGCCCAGCCATGCAGGCGGGAATCCACCCCAGATCAGGCCGGCGCCTTCGCGAGCATCCTCTCTTCAACGAAGCCCGGTCATGCAACCGGGGCTCCACAGCGCGTCCGTGACGTTCAGGTTCAGCTTGTCGTTCCTTCAACGAAGCCCGGTCATTCAACCGGGGCTCCACGCGGTGAGTGGTTTGACGATACCGATCTGGATGTCCTTCAACGATGCCCGGTCATTCAACCGGGACTCCACAGCGGGTCACCAATGGCGGCCTTGGGATTCACGACCCTTCAACGAAGCCCGGTCATTCAACCGGGACTCCACTGTCACCGCTGCGCGGGACCAGCGAGGCGCACCTCCTTCAACGAAGCCCGGTTATTCAACCGGGACTCCACGCACGCCAGACAAGCGAGCGCCAGGCTGCGTGTCCCTTCAACGAAGCCCGGTCATTCAACCGGGACTCCACAGAACCCCGCCGCCGGCAACATGGTTCTGTTCAACCTTCAACGAAGCCCGGTCATTCAACCGGGACTCCACTCGAGGAAGCCCGCGAGGGCGCGAAACTCGAATGCCTTCAACGAAGCCCGGTCATTCAACCGGGACTCCACCATCAACCCGGCGCAGCTCCAGCACGTTGCGCTTCCTTCAACGAAGCCCGGTCATTCAACCGGGACTCCACCGGGCGGCTCGATGGGCGCGGGCGGCTTGCGCTTCCTTCAACGAAGCCCGGTCATTCAACCGGGACTCCACGGCCGGACCGTGGCTGAACCACGTCAAACTGAATCCTTCAACGAAGCCCGGTCATTCAACCGGGACTCCACGCGCATCAGGCGGGCTCTTGATGTAGTCGTTCGCCCTTCAACGAAGCCCGGTCATTCAACCGGGACTCCACTCAGCAATTAAGTTGCTGGATTGGGATACTGACACCTTCAACGAAGCCCTGTCATTCAACCGGGACTCCACGATGGTTAGTTATCCGTACGCGGGCTTCGATTTCCTTCAACGAAGCCCGGTCATTCAACCGGGACTCCACCCTCGAGCAGGGTGTCTCGATTGAGATTTTGGGACCTTCAACGAAGCCCGGTCATTCAACCGGGACTCCACTCTTCTTTACCAAATCCTTGGAAGCAGGGCAAAAAATAGTGGCTTTGCGCGAACCTACGCTGGCCCGTTCAACCCAACATACTCCGCTGTGATGAGAGTGGCGTAAACACTGTGCGCGATCTCTCCGGCAATCTGCGGTCACTCGGGGTTCGCGCAGAGCAAGCCAAGACCGTAATGTCGCCCTCGGCCAAGGATCAGTGGCCCCGTTAGCGGTTCAGAAAACTCGATGCGAACATGACGAAGGGGTATTGCTCTTGCTTGCCATGCCTTGGTTTTAACTGCACCAAGAGGCACATCGCGTGGATGCAACGGTAAATGCGAGGCTTTGATGCTACTGACGAGACCGGGGTCGATGCCTGCTTCTAGGATGGCTTTGCGTAATAATTTGATGGTGCGTCGCTCATCCGTTGCGAAATCGCCTGGCAAAGCAACGGGGGTGATGCTCTGAAACACAGTCCCAGCCCGGCGATACTGCGCAAGCACTTTATCTGCTGTGTCGAGTTGGCGGGCGATTGCTTTGATCTCCCCTGAGCTTTGATCAACAAGGGTGAGTTGGCCACTCAACACTGCCGGGTAAAGAGCCGCGAGTTGTTCAGCCTCCTGCGGACGGGCAAGCAAAATTGCACGGCGAATACGCCGGTCGGCGTGCTGGTGCCCGATAGATGGCAAAGGCACCCAGGACAAGCGAGCATCGAGATCGTCTGCTGGAGCATGACCTGCCGCCCAGTCGGCGAGCCCCGTGTTGCGAGTTGCGTTCATGCAGGCGTTGCGGAGCATGCCCGCGACAATTACGGCATCACCGCAATGCCATGACGGTGCTTTTTCCGCCCCCTCTGGCGTAGCGAGCTCAATCGGTAGCATGACGTGGCGAGGAATCTCATTTGCCGGCGCGTACGCTTGGGTGGCGAATAACGCAGGCGGGAGTACCGGCGAGACAAACTCGCCGTTGCCTTGATAACGCCGCAAACCTGCCTGAAACCGAGCCTCAATGCTGGCGAGCGAACCGACCATTGGCACGCGCAGGCTGCGTGCCCCATCACGCAGAATCTGCAACGCGGGCATGGGCTGCCATAGCTGGTTGTCGCCCGTACTTTGTGGTGGAGCATTGTCCTCAATCTGACCGGCTACGCGACACATGTCATGCCCTGTACCCAAGGTGTGTACGGAATCGGCAAGGCGGATCACTTCGCGAGCAAGCTCTACATCTTCGGCTGATAATTGCCAGATGTAACTGACAGGTTGCCTTATGTATCGGTTGTGACGCTCGCGTCCACTGCGTTCGTCGGGTGTGGCCGGGGTTCCTTTTGCCGTGTTGTTTGGCACCCAGGTCAGAATTGCCGCCGTGGCAGGCTCATGTTCTGCGAGGATCGTTGGTGGTTTTTGAGTTTCAAGCCATGTCAGTGCGGGGTGATCAATACTGCGCACGCCAGCAACAATGGCCTGAAGCAGGCGCATGGGCGCAGGCGGCCATTCTTCACCACCATAGCGTTCCGCAATGAATTGGGCTTTCAGTACCAGCCAGGACACGATTAGGACTCCACGGTAGCGTCTGCGTCAGCGGCTGTTTTTTTGCCTTTGGCAGCCTTCGCCTTGGCTGGTGATTCGTCCTTTGCCGAGGCCAGCTTGCGGATGTTATCTGCGGTGATCTCACCCAAAAGCGGTGCTAGTTGGTCAATCCCCAGTGTTTTGGCGCATTGTTTTGCGACCGCGATAGCTTCGCTGTGAGTAATTTTCAGCGTTTCACGCGAGCCGTCAGTGTTGACCGCCTCAATCAATGTTGTGCCATCGGGTACGAGGTTGCAGCCAGAACGAAGCCAAGGCGAGGCGGGCATTGTCAGTGCCACGAGGCCAAGTGAAGCGATATAGCGAGCAGCATTTTTTGCTGTGTCGCTCTTGCCGGAACAGTTGGCTCGCAAGGGGTTGGTTGCCAGGAACGCGTTGCGGCCGATCTCTCCGTGTACGACCACGCCCCCCAAGCCGTCGCCAGAAGGCACTCCGTCGAGGCCAATTTCGGAAGGCTTGGCGCCAGCTGCGTCCTGAAGCTCGCTCGCAAGTTCATTCGCGTGCCATGCCGAGTTGTATTGCGCATGCCGCTGCCGCTGGGAAACGTCAGTGGCCTCGATGGTCGCACTGAAGGCGCGGGGCAGCTTGAGCCCTGTTCGGTTTTTACGGCTATCCCACACACCCATCAGCAAACACATAGGAGCAATGCTTGCCAAGGGGGCCGGATCATCGCGTACGCAGCGAAGCGCCGTGGTGATTTCAGGTTCAAGCGTAGAGGCCAGAACCGCCCCGTCCGTGGCGCGGTGACCAAGTTCGAGCATGTGCCGGATTCCGACTGTGTCGTTCGCCAGTTTGGCCTGTACGCGCACCTCCCTCACCAACCCCAGATAGTCGTCGGTGAGAAGAGCTGTCTCAATTCGATTGGCTTGTGAAGGGATTGAATCGATCACGCAGATGTTGGTGCCGTCACGCAGTTCGGTGATGCAATAGCGTGGCCCTTTATCGTCGCGCGCTGAGCCATCAGGCGCGGCATACGAAGCCGGGTAGACCGTATTGCCAATAAGTGGCTTCAAGCGTTGGGATGCAACCAGGGCGATCAGGTTTTGATCTGTAAGCAGGCGATCTATCAGGCTATCAACAGTTGCGGACATGCGGTTGCTCCTTGAAGGGCAAGAGGGATGGATGGGTACGTATCAAGATTCTGACCAGCAGATTCAAAGCAGGGCTGATAGCCCGCGAGAGGGGTAGGCATCAGGCCGCGTGCCGCAATGCGTGCCAGCAACAGCGGTAGTGGGGCTGACCAGGTGAAATAAGGCGCATCGCGTCGCGCAGGAGGAGGGAATGCAGCCTGAATACCAAAGGCGGCCAATACCTCTATCCAGGGCCTTGAGAAGCTCATATGTTCTTCGTAAGGGGACCAGCCGACATCAAGAGCTGTCCAGCTAGTTGCCGCGTCGTAACGGAAGCGTTGTGCCTCATCCTTGGCGGCGCCTGGAACTTTTGTTTTTGTGAGCCCCTTACTTGCAACGACATCGCGGATCTTGGCCGGTGATTGCATGTCGGACAGCGAAGCACTGCATTGTTTGAGCATTCCTTGAAGTGTCTGTAGTGCATCAGAGCGGCCCGCTGCGAGTTTCCAGGAAGATTTGTCCGAAAAACGTTCGTTGCACCACGCGTTCAATGGTTGGGGATGCCCGCCAATGTTCAGAATCAATGGCGGGTATTTGCTGGTCTTAGTGCCGGGCACCCCGGCTTCTTGATCGCCGGCATCCATACAGGCCGCGCGGGTCAGATCAACGTCGGCTTCTGCGTGAGCCAAGGTTTTCAGCAGTGCCATCATCTGAGTGTCGTCGATGCCGTGGTATCGGCAGCCGGCCGTACCCCAGCTCAGTTGCACGTTTGTATGTGCTTGGTCGGCAAGCCAGAGCAATCCAAGTGCCGCCAGATACTCCCCGAGATTCTCAGCACGGAACGGGATGTCGGTATGTTCTGAGGAGACTTTAGATGCTTTTGCGTGGAGGGGTTCTGTTGCAACACGCTCATCATTCAGCAGACTTTGCGCTTGCGTCTCGGCCATCACATCAGAGCATTTCAGCAGAGCTTCTAGGTAGGCAATCCCCCAGAATCCCATGTCGCGGGAAAAATAGGCAAATCCATGCGCCGCATCCATTGCGGCTTCCTTGCAGCCAGAGTGAATCAGGGCGGTTTTGCGCACAGTGGGGCGTGCGTAGCCGTGGTGTGTCGCCACCAGCTCGCGCACAAGTGGGGCTGTGTCCTCGCAGTCATGCAGGCTGCCAAGTTCGTGCCGGTAGCCCATGTTTGCATTCAGATTGAATGCCGTCTTGCCCGATTTTCCGAGTGGGCGGGCGGGGTCGAAATTGCCGACTGCGTGCTGCCAGCACGTGCGAGCTTTACCTTGGTCATGGATATGGGCGCTGCGCACCAAAGCCAACCTAAGCTCACTGGGCAAAGTAAGTGAATGGGCTATTCGCCGGGCTGCGCGTGCGGCGAGATCGAGATGTTCTACCAGCAGTCGAGGTGCCGCCGTGAGCAGTTCATCACAGTCGCTTGCGAGCGAGTCTTGTTGTCTTAGCCATAGACGTAGCTGACCATCACTAATTTCATACCATGCGCAGGACATCCCTGGGTGAAGGAGCGAAATCAAGGAAGGAAGCGTGTCTGCATCCGTGTCGCCACACTGCCAAACGCCATCTTCCTCATCAAATCTGACTGAATGGTCTGCGAGAAGAGCATTTTCAAACTGGTGAACGGATGCATCAGATACAACCTCAAGCACGTTTGAATTAGGTAGCCCTTGTGCTGTCAGGCCACCGGCCAAGCAATCGAAAACCACGATGCCGCCAGGTGGCAAGTTGCGACGGTTTGCATCAAGCAATGCGCCCATTGAATCGAGCATGAAGCTCGGTGCCCTTGCCCGAATTTCAGCGATACGCATTTCGTTCAATTTTGTGAGCGGCAGCTTGGCGCACTCTGAACGATGGATTGGCCAAGCCTCAAGCCATGTTTCGTAGTCGGCGGGGTCGGTCGGCAGCATTCTCCAGACGAGACTTATCTCGGGCTGATCTTTGATCAAACCATGAATCCAGATTGCGGGGTCAGGTGCTGACAGTTCCTTCAGTCGGCAGGAGGTAGATGCAAACAGCCCGAGAATGCCATCTTCCAGATCACGAGTGACTGGCGAAGGGTCAATTGCCTCTGCGTATTCTGGGTGTTTAAGGAGTTCGGTCAGAGCCAATGGACTGGCATCTAACGCATCGCTCGTTTCTGGCAAGGTTTGCAGCAGTCGGCTTGCACACGCCCTGCGGGCGCTTAATGCCTGCTTCAGATCGACTTTATCTAAAGCGAAAATGTGGATTTGACCTGCGCCCATGCCTCGCCGGTTACACCGACCGATACGTTGAATCTGGCGGTCGAGCGTTGAATCGTCACAAAGAAGAATGTCCGCGTCGAGGTCAATGCCGATCTCTCCGGCGCCGGTTGCGATAAGCACCGCGGTCGATTGATCTTCAGACTCAATACGGTCTGCCGCAAGTCGGCGCCATACGGGCTTTTGCAGCAACATCTCGCGCTCGACGCCACGCATGGTGCCGGTTAGAACCGCAACTCGGTCTGAGGTGAGCGCTGGTTTGCTGCCTTCGGAGACGGCACGTTCAATTTTTGCAGCCTCATCAGGTGATGAAACGAAAACTGCGACTGCCTTATTCAATTCAGCATAAAAACGGACGCGTTCAACAATCCGCTTCACCCTTGTAGCCGAGTTATCAACGGGCTCCAGTCGCAGATGTTTGGTCGCGAGCATCCTCTGGTGCAGGCGTGGATCGTCAGCTGGATTGCATTCGATAGGGGAGCGCCCCGTACCACTCTCAGGGCTGAGAGTGGCCGTCATCTCAATGATGCGTAGAGGTGGGCGACCGACCCGTTCGGCTTGCCACTCAGCGCGACGTTCGACTTCCCGCAGTAATTTGGTGAAGGGACGCGCTAGGTGTGATTCGTCATGCACGACCAGCGTATCAATACCCAGTAGTCCTGCCTGCATGGGAGCCCGGTTTCTGCCAAGTCCGCCATAACCGCGAAACAATAGTCGGCTTCCAAGCATGTCCGGGGTCGCGAGGATCAATGCCGGGGTGCTTGGGTCTGCGGACCACTCACCATTGTCTTCAAACGCTCCCCGCAAGGTTGAGATCGCCAGGGGTACGCCTGACGCAGAGAGCAAGCGTAGTGCCGCGGTTAATTTGGAGGCTTCGTCATCCAGAATGATCTCGCGAATTCGCTCACATAGCCGCGTGGCTTCATCAACAAGCACGCGCCGGTTTACAACATATACAAGCCGTCGAGGAAGGGTGACCGAGCCTGCTGACGCTTGCGCTGCAAGGGCAGCAACAAACGTGGGCAGGATCATGGTCTTGCCGGCGGCGGTGGGTGCCTTGATTTGATCAGGGATGTCGCCCCGGACAAGATGATCGAACGCAGTCTTCTGCCATCGGTAGGGCTGAACACCGGACAGCTTATTGAAAAGTTCGTCTTGAAAAGTGTTCGGTGCCGTTTTGCCAGGGGGAGCCATTTGTTCGCCAATGGTGAGATATGCATTTATGCATGCGCATCATGGCACTAATGCGCTATGAATAGGATGCTTATCTGAACGGAGCGGTCATCTGAATGGCAGGTTGCGGAAGCGTTGTCCGTCAGTTGATGGCTGGCTTGCCTGATTGTTCGCAATCGGCAGCCTACAAACTTATGGGAACTTATCCGCCAAGGTATAACTTATACCTTGGCGGATAAGTTGGGATACCTAAGGCGCGCGGTACGATCCAACCCCTATTTCCACTTCACCTTCGACAGCAGCTCACACGCCTTCATTTTTCCAGCGTCGGCGCTTTCAACGCTGCATGAGTTGGTGTTTATTTCATACCGACACTCGTTGGTAGGTTCTATATTTACCCACCAGCATTCGCCGTTATCTGCGGCAAACCAGACAGTTGCGCGCACATCCATATAAGTGGCTTCCCACAACTCGTATCCAGGATCCAATTTCCAGGCGTTGTTTCGATCCAAATACTTACGGATTCGCGCCCCTGGCACAGACTCAATAGTGACGTTGAGTATCTCGAAATTGCTGACGCTATAGCCTTGCCGCTCGAAAATCAGGAATTTCACCTCGACCGACGACGAGATGAAATTTTCCAGTGCGGAAGTCACCCGGCTCATGTGGTTGATACGACAGCCTCTTGTATCAAGGGCGTGTTTGTCGAGGGCGATTGCAGCCCCCGTGATTTGTATGTCTCCAAGTGGGGGCACCGCAGCGCTGCAAAACCAGGCAATGCCTTGAGCTAAGTGAGCCATGTCCTTACCCGTTTTGCTGGCGTTTTCGACCTCCAGCGCTAGCCACGTGCCGTCGATACAAATAAGGCCGTCGGGTATTTTTTTCAGGTCCGCGCCATGCGCAGCGGCGGCGGCAATAACTTCTCGTTCGGAGCGAAATTCGCAGCCTGATTTTGCCAGGATGCCCGCCGCTATCAGGTCATGTTCCCACTGGCGGTCAGGATGCCACTGTCCCGCATCGAAACAGCCCCAGTCTTTGTTCGTCTTGGCTGTTTCTGAACCATGCTGGCGCAGCAGGCGAGCGCCTGCTTCACTGAGCACGAGTGCGCGCCCAGCAATTGAGGGCAGGACGCGCTCGATAACGAGTTTGCGTTCTATCCAGCCGCGAACCATGCGCTCGGCAGCTGGCCGAGGAAATTTGGTATGGGCAAACATAAACTGTCCGAGCTCTGACGCTCGAAGCCAGCCAAAGCTGTGGATGTAACTTAGACCCACCCCATTCAACACAAGTCCACCAGCATAATTCGGCGCATCTCCCGCGCCCAGAATAACCCCTTAGTTTAGTCTGGTATACCTTGTGCTTGCCTCATGCTCTTTGTCGACAGAGCATGATCATGAATCACGAGGAGAACTGGGCAATGGACGAGTTTGGCAAGGCACAGACAGGGGATAAGCGTTTGACCAAGCGTCTGGTCAAGTTGGCAG